>MGYT01000089.1:0-586 GCA_001801865.1 Gammaproteobacteria bacterium RIFCSPLOWO2_02_FULL_61_13 | reverse complement strand
GCCGCCGCCAGTGGAGTAGGGGATGATGAAAATCAGCTACAAGCTACAGGCTACAAGCTACAAGAAGAAGACGCCTGGTATCCATGACCACGTGCTGACTTCGGGTCTTTTCCTTGTAGCTTGTAGCTTATGGCTTATAGCTGCAGTCTCCGCCCAGGAACTCGACATCCAGGACAAGCCGTTGCGTCAGTTTCTTGATGGCCTGCAATCCTTCAGCGCCGGCTTCGAACAACGCCTCTACAGCGAGTTCGGGGAGGAACTGGAACATTCCGTGGGCACGGTTTACATCCAGCGTCCGGGGAAATTCCAGTGGGCGTATTTCGAGCCGTACGACCAGTCCATCATCAGCGACGGGGAAGCACTGTGGATCTACGACGCCGATCTGGAGCAGGTTACCGTCAAGGACGTCTCCCATTCCCTCGGCGATTCACCGGCCTCCATCCTGGATGGTTCCGGTGACCTGGATGTCCATTATGTTGTCATCAATACCGGTGAACAGGAGGCCGTCCAGTGGCTGGAACTCACGCCGCGCGATGCCGATTCGGATTACAACACCATCCGCCTCGGGTTCTCCGGCCATGACCTG
>MGYT01000088.1:6121-7436 GCA_001801865.1 Gammaproteobacteria bacterium RIFCSPLOWO2_02_FULL_61_13 | reverse complement strand
CTGCGCGCATTATGCCACCCTGGGGTGGGTCCCTGCCGGGCCTACCGTCCCAGCGCCCAGCGCGGCAAGCGTCGCGCGGTTCAGGCGATGCGCCGGTTCAGCAGCCGCTCGGCCAATTACGGGACCGCACCCGGCTAGGCTTTTGCGAGGGTATCCGCAAATTTCTCTTTAACCTTGGCCAGCAGCTCCGGGGTGGCGCGCGCAACCTTGGGGAAGTCCTTGAGTCGTTCATGCGGATGGCAGGCATCAATCACGGCGCGCGAGTTGTGAAAGCTCTTGGCGCCGTGCGGTATCATCGGGTCGAGCGGGCCGCTCCACATCTTGCGTACGAAATCGATATCCTCGACGGGGTCGCAGCGGGTACACATCGCCCAGAGCACGTCGAACATGTCGGTCGGGTCGATATCTTCATCGACCACCACCACAAAACGCCCCATATAGGCCCCGGACTGGCCTCGGAGCGCTTGTGGCTGACGGCCTCAGCAAGAGCACCCATTTCCAAATCCCAATTGACGCCTTTCACACGCAACAGCTCTCCGGCCCGCTCAGCCCGATCAATAAATTCTCGTAGGCGCTAATCGAAGTGTAAGCGACAACAAGTTGTCGTTTGTTGTTCGCCGCAGGCGAACCTCATGTTCCCAGCGAAGCCTGGGAAAATGCGTAGATTCATACGCGCTAATTGTTGAACAAAACAACTCATTTCGTTTCAGGCGAAAGGTCAATAATCTGCAAACGGACGGAATATCAAATACCTTTGGCTAGAACTCTTTCAACGCTTGGTTAACGCCCGATTCGCCACGACAATCGAGCCCGCGGTCGTTGATCTTGCAAATCCACGTTGAAGTCACGCATGAACTCCGCGTACGTCGCATAGTTGCGATGGTTCAGTTCATCGAATGCATCGGGGGTCCCAGGCACCGACGCCCATTTACGGTACCGGAATTGTCTTGTGGCGAGTGCGGGAATGCCCGATACCGAGCGCTATGTCGCTGGAAGCGGGGTATTGGCAGCACGACATAGGGAAACCTGATTCGCAACTGAAAGTCCCGTCCAATAATATGATGACTTTGAGGATGGGTTGTCTTTGACAATGCCGTTGGATAGCGAATATCCTACGGCGTCTAACGAGTTTGCGTTGGCTCGAGGGCAAAGGAGAAGCAAGCATGGGCACAATCAAGCGATTGGTTACGGCAGCCCTTCTCGTCGCGGGCGTCGGATCGGCCCTTGGCCAGCAACCTTATCCCCATCGGCTGATAACGATCATCGTGCCCTTATCTCTGGGCACGGGGGCCGATATTCTCGCGCGCGTCTTTGG
>MGYT01000088.1:5880-6077 GCA_001801865.1 Gammaproteobacteria bacterium RIFCSPLOWO2_02_FULL_61_13 | reverse complement strand
ACAAGCCGGGGGCGGGCAGCATTCTCGGCACGGAGCTGGCCGCGCGGGCAGCCGGCGACGGCTATACCCTGTTTATGGCGCCGACGTCGTTCGCGCTGCAGCCCGCGCTCTACAAGACGGCACGCTACGATGTGTTTAGAAGCTTCGCGCCGGTGTGCCTGATCGCGACCGGAGCGCTCGTGTTCGCGGTGAGCGAC
>MGYT01000088.1:5608-5859 GCA_001801865.1 Gammaproteobacteria bacterium RIFCSPLOWO2_02_FULL_61_13 | reverse complement strand
AAGGAGTTCGCCGCGCTCGCAAAGGCCCAGCCGGGCAAACTCAATTACGCCTCCATCGGAAACGGCAGCCCGCAGCACCTGGCGATGGAGTTGTTCAAGCTGGACGCCGGCATCGACGCGTTGCACGTGCCCTACAAGGACACCGGCTCGGCCCTCCGCGAACTCGCCAGCGGCCACGTCAACGCCATGATCGTGCCCGTGTGGACCATCGCCCCGCTGGCGCAGGCGGGCAGAGTGCGCGTTCTGGCAAA
>MGYT01000088.1:1887-5564 GCA_001801865.1 Gammaproteobacteria bacterium RIFCSPLOWO2_02_FULL_61_13 | reverse complement strand
AGACTTGCTCGGCAAGCAAGGCTTAGTTTCCGTTGGGGGCAAGCCGGAAAAGCTGGGCGATCTCGTCAAGTCCGATTTTGCGCGCTGGACGCGGGCAATCGCAGCGGCGAAAATCAAGGCAGACTGATCAACACCTCGCCGCACGGCGCTTCCGGCGTTCCTGTGAACGGCGCCGTCAATGCCGAATTTCGTGACCCGAAACGAGTATCCCGTCCCGTTAATAACTGGCACATATATTCGGGGTGTCTTTATGAACCCTAAGCCGGCTATGCCGGCTTAGGTAAGTCTCAATAAGGGGGCGGGAACAAATGGGATATTACAAAGACTTGAGAGATCACGTCAAAGCCTTGGAGGCGAATGGCAAGCTGGTACGAATAAAGCGGCTCATAAACAAGGACACCGAGCTGATGCCATTGGTCAGATGGCAGTTCAATGGGCTTGCAGAAGAACAGCGCAAGGCCTTCCTGTTCGAAAATGTGGTTGACGTCAAGGGAAGGAGGTTTGAGATTCCCGTTCTGGTGGGCTCGCACTCTTCCTCCAAGGAAATGTACGCCCTGGGAATGATGTGTGCTCCCGACAAAATCATGGATAAATGGACTGAGGCTCAGCTACATCCCATCGAGCCCAGAATGGTGGGCGACGGGCCGGTTCATGAAGAAGTGCATGTCGGCGACAAGCTACTGGAACACGGAGGCCTGGAAGAATTCCCGGTGCCCATTTCGACTCCCGGATTTGACAATGCTCCCTATTTCACCTGCGCCAACTGGGTGACCAAGGATCCAGAAACCGGAACGAGAAACATCGGTAACTATCGAGCCATGATCAAAAGCAAGACCAGGACGGGAATCTTCTGCGCGAGTCACATTCAGCATCTTTATGTTCACTGGCAGAAGTGCAAGAGAATGGGCAAGCCGCTGCAGGCGGCGATCGTCATGGGGTCCATTCCGGCCCTTGGTTATGCGTCGGTGACAAAGTTTCCTTACGGGGTCGATGAATATGCCGTGGTCGGGGGCGTCGCTGGCGAGCCAATTGAACTGGTTAAATGCAAGACGGTCGATATCGAGGTGCCTGCCGCGGCCGAAGTAGTGATCGAAGGTGAATTGCCCACCGACGCGATGGAACGGGAAGCCCCGTTCGGGGAATTTACCGGTTACATGGGAGAAAAGTCCCTGAGCCCGTATTTCAACGTCACCTGCATTACTCATCGACGCAATCCCATTTACAGCGCATTTCTGAGCCAATTCACCCCGAGCGAGGCGAGTGTGATGAGCTGCATCGGGCGCGAGGCGACGGTACTCAAGTTTCTTCGGCATGATTGCGGGCTTCCGGTGCTGGATGTCGCCCTCCATCAAAGTTGCGGCAGCTGGCACTACTGCGTGGTCAAGATGAAACTTGGGCATCCGGCGGAGGCCTGGCAGGCGCTGCACGCCGTGGCCGGCCAGTCTCCCCGCCAAGGCAAGATCACGATCGTCGTGGACGACGATATCGATGCCAGGAACCCCGATTCGGTCAACTGGGCGTTGGCCTGGAGAATGATGCCCGATCGAGATATTGACATCATCCGAGGAAGGGTCGCACCGATGGACTACTCGGCGAAGCCTCCGGGAGAACCCGAACACTTCAACGTCACGGGATCTTCGGCGCTGCTGATCAATGCGACCCGGAAATGGGCTTATCCACCGGTTTCCCTGCCAAAGAAGCAATTCATGGAAAGGGCAAAGCAAATCTGGGAGGAACAAGGACTGCCCAAATTGACCCCGCACGAACCCTGGTACGGATACACCCTGGGCTATTGGACCGAAGAGGACGAACAGGAAGCCGAACTCGCGCTTCAGGGGGAGCATTTTCAAACGGGGGAGAAGTATGCGAGAGAAAGGAACCGGTCGAGATGACTTGACGGTTCGAACTTCACCGCGAAAAGATATCAGGAAGATTCAAGGAGGAAGGTATGCGGAACAGAATTTTGCGGCCGGTGGGGATTTTAGTGCTATGTGGGTTGTTGCCGATCTTTGCCCCAATTGGATCAGGGCACGCGGCTGATTTTCCTTCTCGCCCGGTGGAGATAATCATCAACTTTCCACCGGGGGGCATCGTGGATTTGTCCGTTCGCGTGCTGACCGAGGAACTGTCCAAAACTTTAGGGGTGCCGGTCGTTGTGATCAACAAAGGCGGTGCAAGTGGCGCGGTAGGCGCGCAGTACGTGATGAGCACCGAGCCTGACGGGCACACCATCCTCGCTTCAGCCGTAAGCGTGTTCAACATCGTGCCGCTTCTCAATCCGGGTCTCGGCTACAAATTGTCGGACTTCATCCCGCTGGCCAGGTACGCCAACTCTCCCAGCCTTATCCTGGTCGGAAAAAATTCGCCGTACCAGAAATTCGAGGATCTCGTCTCTTATGCGAAGAAAAACCCCGGGAAGCTGACCTGCGGCAATCCTGGTGTCGGAACTGCCAGCCATTTTGCGCTGGAAATGTTGAAGATTGAAGCGGGGATCGGCTTTGTAAATATACCTTACAAAGGGGGCGGGGAATTGAACGTGGCGCTGCTGGGGGGCCACGTAGACTTCAGCACAAATGGCATTGCCGCCGCGCAGAAGCTTGTGAAGAGCGGTCAATTGCGCGCCTTGGCTATCAATACATACGAAAGATCCGCGAATCTTCCTGACGTACCGAGCCTAAAGGAACTCGGATACCCCAAATCAGTCCTTCGAATCGGGGTGGGGTATTTCCTGCCTAAAGGAACGCCCAAACCCAACGTCGACAGGCTCGCTTCGGGTTTTGAGAAAGCGATAAAGAGTCCCGCAGTCAAGAGAACCCTGGAAAACCTGGGGAATATCGTGGATTACGAGGACGGACCGACTTTTGCCGCGTCCATTGCCGAAGAGTACAGAGTCCTGGAAGAGGTGGGCAAGAGGGCAAAAATGTTTAAAATAGAACGGTAAATCTTTCGGTCGATCCCGAGCGCCAACGACCCAAGCGGAACCATCGTTCGCTGACCGTTAGGCAAACGCGTATCAGGCAGGCTTATTTATCGGTCACACAAGTATGGCACCCAAGGTCTTGTCGGTTTCGGAGTCGCGATAGCGGATACGGCGCAGGTGAGCGGGGCAGTGCTTGGCCGCGTAGTAGCCGTTGAGTGCGATGGTCTGGTCACAGATCGGGCCGCTGTCCGCGTTCCACCAGAGCCGAGTACAGGCGTCGTGCGTCGAGGTTTCGCTTAGCGCGTGTGACGAAGAAGCCGCCCGCCTGATCCAGCGCGTAGAGCCGCTCGAAGTCCAGGTAGCCTCGATCCGTGATGTAGATGACGCCCGCCTCGAATATGATTCGCGGGGACTCGTCTGGGACCGAAATCATCTCTGACGGTAACCCCTGATTTTTCGGGGGGCATCGCCTTCAAAATGCGGGTGGGGATCTCCTACAGGCTCGCCGTCGGCAACTGTCACTTCAATGTTGGGTCATACGACCAGGTGATCGAACGGATCCGCTCTTGGCTCAGCTTGGTCACATAGGGCTCGAGATACGACTCTTCGGTGCTCCTCCATACGAAGGAACACGTGTTGCAGCGAAACAGCTGCCACTTGCCCTTGACGGGCGAGTCGCCTACGCAGGTGTAGTCGGTCCCGTCGCAGCGCAGACATTTTCGGTCCATCACTTCCACCTCTTCTCGAGAATTCCCCT
>MGYT01000088.1:0-1817 GCA_001801865.1 Gammaproteobacteria bacterium RIFCSPLOWO2_02_FULL_61_13 | reverse complement strand
GTCGCGTTGAGCACCATCTTCGTGCCGTAGGCCTTGCCTGGCGCGATGGGATCAAGCGGATTCATGGTCGCTTCATTGATGAAGGTGACACCCGTGGCTGGATTGAACCTCGTGGCGAGCGCCCACATCACCTGGTCGAGGTTGAAAGGATCCACGTCGTGATCGACCATGATGAGCAACTTCATTCCGTACGAAGCGTGCGGGGTCGCGAGGATTGCATTCATGACCTTCTTGTCCTGGCCGGCATAGCGCTTGCGCATCGAGGCGATCCCGACCAGCACCCAGCTGCTCGCGAGGTTGAACGATTCCAGCTCGGGTGCCAGTTGTTTCGCCTGCCTGAGAACGGAGACGGAATTCGCAAGTTGCGACAGCCAGTCGCACTCAGTCAGCGGCAACCCGATGTACAGCCCTTCGAAAATCGGATTCCTGCGATGGGTAACGGAGGTGACCTCGAGTTCGGGCGTGCGCCGCAGATCGGAGTAGTACCCGGGGAATTCGCCGAACGGGCCTTCGATATGGGTCTTTCCTATGGTGATCTTGCCTTCGATGATGATTTCGGAAGTGGCCGGTACCATGAGATCGACGGTCGCACCGCGGGTCATCGATAGCGGGGCTCCTCTTAGGGCGCCCGCAAAGCCGAATTCGTCCCATTCCGGAGGAATCGGGCTGCACGCGGCGATGTTCAGCGTGGGGTCGTTGCCGAGCGCCACGGCGATTTCAATTTCCTTCAACCCCATCGCCTGGGCCTTCTGGTAGTGGCGGCCGATGTCGTGAGCGGGGATGAACGGAACACAGATCCGCGCCTTGTCCTTGAGCTGCATGCGGTACAGGCCCGCGTTCTGCTGCCCGGTCTCGGGATCCTTGGTGATGATCGCGTTCTTGCAGACGTACGGCCCGCCGTCTCCGGTGTTCCACCGGACGATCGGAAATTCCGTGAGGTCGATCTGCGACCCCTTCTTGACGACTTCCTGGCAAGGTGCATTATCGACCGCGACCGGCTGAACGGGATACTTGTCCCACCGGCGCGTGAACTCGCGGAACAGATCCAGCAGCGGTGTCTTCTTGTCCATTCCGAGAGACAGCGCCACGCGGCGGTTGGAGGCGTGCAGGCAGAACGCGAGCGGAATCTTGTAGCCCGCGACGTTCTCGCACAGCAGCGCGGGGCCGCCGCCGTTCATTTCCATATCGCAGGTCGCGCGCCCCATCGCGCCGATATCCGGCTCGGGCGAAATCTCCTCGGAGAACCGGACCAGCTCGTTCTGCGCTTCGAGAATGGAAAGAAAGTCGCGAAAGTCTTTGGGCATCATTTTCGTTGTTCGCCATCCCTTGCTCTGACCGGGCCTATGGTACGTACTGCCGTCGCGCGCTGTCAATTGCAATGCTCGGGCGCGGCGAGCGCATAACGCCCGCGGTGTCGAACCTGTTGCAGGCTATTGTTGACCGAGTGAACCGGAACCACTACCCTTCTGTCATCCGGGCAGCAGTCTTGCCCATACGCCGCGAGAAAGGGGTTGATTCGTCATGAAAATCGATGTCCACGCTCACATCTACCCTAAAACCTACCTGGACGAGGTCGCCGCCATCATCAAGGATGACTCAACACCCAAAGGCCGCGATATGCAGCGCGTTGTCAACGGGGCCCTCAGCGACCGGCGCATGTGGTCGGTGGAAGATCGGCTGGAGATCCTCGATAAGTTCTCGGTAGATATGCAGGTGCTCTCCCTGTCTATCCCCAACGTCTATTTTCCGGACCGGGAGACTGCGGTCACGCTCTGCCAGATGGCAAACGACACCTTTGTGGAGATGGCGCGTACCTA
>MGYT01000087.1:41822-42443 GCA_001801865.1 Gammaproteobacteria bacterium RIFCSPLOWO2_02_FULL_61_13 | reverse complement strand
CTTGCCCAGATCGTAGCCCTTGATGGCGCCGTTCTTCACGCTGAATCCCATCTGGCCGTTCAGGGTGCGCTTGAGCGCCGGCGCCGTGGCGCCCAGGGCAACCAGCGCGGCACTGATATTGGCAGTGCCACGGGCCTTGGCCTTGCCGGTCACGTCTTTCAGCAACGGCTCGAGTTGCACGCCCTGCAATTTCACATTCAAGGTCAACTTCGGCACCTTGCCGGTGAAATCGGAAGCGATATTGCCGTCATAGGTGCCCTGGTAAATCCTGGCGGTGAACGGTTCAATCTTTATCAGTCCATTCTTCCCGTTCACGTTCACTTTCACCTGCTCGTATTTCATCTTTGACATCACCAGCTTGCCGAGCTTGAGATCACCCTGGACATCCAGCTCCCGCATCAGTTTTACCGGCAGTTTCGCCGCCGCCTCGTGGACGCGGGCCGAGGGGACTCCTTTGCCCTTGCCACCGGTTGCAGCACTCTCGGTGCCGGCGCCGTCATCCTTTTCCGGCGGTGGCAGGTACCGATCCGCATCGATCTGATCGATGTCGAAACCGAACCGAATCACCGGCTTCTTGAAGTTCTGCACCGAGAGATCACCCTTGATCTTCGTCTCGTCCAG
>MGYT01000087.1:32238-41717 GCA_001801865.1 Gammaproteobacteria bacterium RIFCSPLOWO2_02_FULL_61_13 | reverse complement strand
GATCTTGAGCTGGCGCATGAACTGGCGCAGGTTGAACGGCGCCAAGTTGAGCTTGCCGGCATATTCCGGCGCCTCGAGGATCTTCGTCGCCTTGAGATCGCCCTTTACATCCAGTCCCAATCCCTGGACCGAGAGCCCGCTTAATTCCAGCTGCTGGTCATCCAGGTTTATGTGCGTATCCGCCTGCAGCGCGATCTTCACGGGCTTGGGGCCCACCTCCTCGCTGACGACGACGGCTTCCATGGCCATGGGTTTCAACGCAATATCACTACCCGTGCCGGCGATGCCGGCGTCAAACTTGATTGAACGCAGGGTCTCGCCCAGTCCCTCCTGGTCCAGGGCCGTCAACAGTCCCTTGAGTTGCTCGCCGGTGACGGACAACTGGCCGCTGGCATTGCCATCCTTACCGCTCATGTCCCGGGCCTTGAGATTGCCGGTGACGTTGACGCCCATGGCCTTCGCGGTCAGGGCGGGAACATCCACATTGCCACTCTTGAAGTCCGCGTCGAAATCCACCTTCATGTCGAACTTCTTGTCCGCGAGGCGTCCGAGCTTGCTGCCATAGTTTGCCAGCGCGGAGTCCTTTTCCCCCTGCATCTCTCCGGCCACCAGCATCAATACCGGCAGGTCGCTGCCGGTGGCGGCAATCTTGCCCTTGATGCTCGGCGTCTTGGTCTGCGTATTGCGCGCAGAGAGTTCCGCATTGATGTCCGCGCCGAGCAAATGGGCGGACAACTTCGGCACCGCCACGTCGCCGCTCTTGAGATCCGCATCAAACGTTGTATCAATGCGGAAATCCCTCTGCGGGAATCCCGCCACCTTTTCCCCGGCACGCGCCAAGGGCGACTTGGAACCACCCTGGAGCTGGCCGGCCACGCGCATCAGCATGGGCAGATTGGGCCCGCTGGCATTCAGCGTGCCCTTGAACGACGGGGTGGGAGAATGAATGTTGGCCGCCTTGACCTCGCCCTTCAGCGTCGCGCCGAGGAGTTGCCCGTTAATCTCGCTCAGATTCGCGTCGCCGCGCGCAAGATCGACCTGCGCCTTGGTCTTGAGCTTGAAACTCTTGTCGGCAAGGCCGGCCAGTTGCGTCGCCAGGGGTTCCACTTCCAGCACCTTGAACCACAGCGCCAGGTCCGCGCCCTGCACATCCAGCACCGCATCGAACGCCGGCTTGCCTGACTCCACCGCCGTGGCCTGCAATTCGCCGCTCACGTCCGCCTTCAGCGCGCTCAGTTTGAGGCCGTTGACCGTGGCCGTATCCTTGGCCAGATCCGCGGCCAGTGCCGCGTTGAACGTGATCGGCGTCTGGCCGCCCGGCAGTTGCTTGCTGCGCAGGATGCCGTCCAGGTTGAGTGGATCCACGGAATAGCGTTCTGCATCGAGGTCATATTTGACGATGCCGCTCAGTTTCAAATCACTGGAGAGGGCGGGCTTGTTGGCCTCCACGGAGGTGGAGAGATTCAGGTTGATGGGCTCGCCGTAAATCAGCTTCCCGGTCGTGAAGGTCAAATCCCTGACCTTGTATTGCGCACCCGTCACCTCATCAGCCCAGGTCAGTTGCGCCTTCTGCACATCCACGCCGCCCAGCACTATGGCGGTTAACGGCAAGGGTTTTGCGTCGGCCGCCTCCGGTTTCATCAAATCGGCCCAATTGGTGATGCCGTCCTTATTCCGCGCCAGGTTGACCTGCGCACCGGTGACCTTCACCGTATCCACCTCGTATTGTTTTTTCAGCAGGGGAATGAGCTTGACCCGCGCATTGAAGTAGTCCACGTGCAGGAACGGCGTCTCGCCGAAGCCCTGGGCGTTGGCCAGTGTCAGGCCATTGACCTCGACGTCGATCCACGGATACAGGGACAGGCGGATATCGCCATCCAGGGCCAGCTTGCGGCCGGTCTTTTCCTGCACCTTGGAAATGATCCAGTCCTTGTGGTCATTGGGATCCAGCGTGGCGGCAAAGAATCCGACCCCAATGAGCGCCACGACGACAAATCCGACCAGCCCCAGTACCAGACGCAATAGACCTTTCATGTTCCACTTCCTCTGCTTGTTGAAGTAACGGGGACAGTCTCTAACTTCCGCCCCCGCCTGGATTGCTGCGGATCAACCACCCGCATTGCGCAGATAGTCCCGCAATCGCTCCACCGCGAGCCTGACCTGCCGCGGCGCCGTGCCGCCGACATGATCGCGGGTCGTCACCGAGCCTTCCAGTGTGAGCCGTGCAAAAACATCCGCATCGATGCGGTCACTGAACTTGCGCATCTCGTCCAGCGTCAGCGCGGAAAGATCCCGGCCGGCGCCGATGGCAAATTGCACGATGCGACCGACAATCGCGTGTGCATCGCGAAATGCCACGTTCCGCGCCACCAGGTAATCGGCCAGGTCCGTGGCCGTCCCATAACCACGGGCGGCCGCGGCCAGCATGGCGTCTCTTTGTACCTGTATTCCGGGGATCATCCCGCAACAGGCGCGCAGACAACCGCGCACCGTATCCACGGCATCGAACAATGCCGGCTTGTCTTCCTGGTTGTCGCGGTTATAGGCCAGCGGCTGCGCCTTCATGATGGTCAGCAGCGCCAGCAGGTCGCCATAGACGCGGCCGGTCTTGCCGCGCAGCAGTTCCGGCACGTCCGGATTCTTTTTCTGCGGCATGATGGATGAACCGGTGCACCAGGCATCATCAAGCTCGATGAATCGATACTGGGGCGATGCCCATAGCACCAGTTCTTCGGCGAACCGCGACAGATGCATCATGATGAGCGCGGCAGCGGCGCAGAATTCGATGCCGAAATCGCGATCGCTGACCGCGTCCAGGGAATTCTCCGCCACCCGATCGAACTCCAGCAACCGCGCCGTGTAATCGCGATCAATGGGGAAACCGGTTCCTGCCAGTGCCGCCGCGCCCAGCGGCAGCACATTCACGCGGCGGCGGCAATCCGCCAGCCGCTGTTCATCCCGTTGCAACATGGCGCACCACGCCAGCAGATGGTGACCGAACGTGACCGGCTGCGCCGCCTGCATATGCGTGAAGCCCGGCATGATGGTGCCGGCCTCGCGTTCCGCGACATCACCCAACGCATGCATCAACGTCCGCAACAACAGGCGCAATTCATCAATGACGTCGCGCAGGTACAGGCGCAAATCCGTCGCCACCTGGTCATTGCGGCTGCGCGCCGTGTGCAGCTTCTTGCCCACCTCGCCGATTCGCTCGACCAATGCCATTTCTATATTCATGTGCACGTCTTCCAGTTCAACGCGCCACTGGAAACGGCCGGCTTCAATGTCGGCCAGGACTGAATCCAGTCCTTGCGAAATACGTCCCGCCTCGTCCTGGGACAGCACGCCGCAATGGGCCAGCATGCGCACATGGGCCAGGGAGCCACGAATGTCCTGCCGGTACAGCCGCTGATCGAAGGAGACGGATTCCGTGAATTGCTCCACGAATTGATCCGTACCCTCACTGAAACGGCCGGCCCAGGGCTTTACTGGGGACTGTTTGGATGCCATCTTTCTGCCCGAACCGGGGGAGGTGAATACGTAATACATTATAACTTATGACCCTGGGGATAAACGTCTTATGGATGGGGTGCGGTATCGGGGTGAATTATGAGTCACAAGGCTGCGAACACGTCGTTTCTGCCGGAATTCTGCGGTTCACGCATGGCCTATGTCGTGGTGCTGCTGGCGCAGTTGCTCGCCATCACCCTGACCTTGTCCACACCGGCGACCACGGTTGCGGCATTCAACCGGCTGGCGCTTTATTCCGTCATGAGCCTTTGGGTCGGGCTTTTCTGCCTCGGGGCCCTGTGTTTGTTGCGGCGACACGTGCAGTCCCTGCCCGATCACCTGGCCGCCGCGGCATGCTATGCGACGACGCTGGCGGTCACGCTGGCGGTCACTGAGATCGCCTGGCGACTGGCCATCAGCTGGCTCAGCCTGTCCGGCTCCGTCGGCACCGACCACGCCGGGTTCCTGCTGCGCTGCCTGGGTATCAGCGCCATCGCCTGGGCTTTGGCGCTGCGCTATTTCTATGTCCGGCAGCAATGGCGCCGGCGCGTGGAAACCGAGGCTGACGCCCGTTTTGCCGCGCTGCAGGCGCGCATTCGCCCGCACTTTTTGTTCAACTGCATGAACACCATCGCCGGCCTGACGCGGCAGGCGCCGGCGCTGGCCGAACAAGCGGTGGAGGATCTGTCTGATCTGCTGCGCGCCAGCCTGCACAGCGCGGGGCAACCGGTGACGCTGGCGGAGGAGATTGCCCTGTGCAAAGGGTATCTGCGCATCGAGCAGCACCGGCTCGGTGACAGACTGCGGGTCGAATGGCAGCTTCCGGAGTCGAGTCTCGAGCAGCGCCTGCCCGCGTTGACGTTGCAGCCGTTGCTCGAGAATGCCGTCTATCACGGCATCGAGTTGCTGCCGGCGGGAGGGACGGTGAGCATTGCCTGCAGCGTGACGCCCGGCGGCACGATGATTACGTTGTCCAATCCGGTCATGCCCGGAGAGCCCGGCAGCGCACCGCGACATGGGCACAACATGGCCCGGGAAAACGTGGCGCAACGGCTGGCGGCTTTCTTTGGCCGCGACGGCCTGTTGCGCTTCCACGAGCGACCCGGCCAATACTCCATAGAACTGCTGCTGCCCCATGAAAATCCTGATCGTTGACGATGAGGCACTGGCGCGCACCCGCTTGCGCGAACTGCTGCGGGACAGCGACAGCGGACACACGATGCTGGAGGCGGGAAACGGACTCATGGCACTGGAGCTGGCGCAGCGGGAGAGTCCCGATGTCGTGCTGCTGGACATCCGGATGCCGGGTATGGGCGGGCTGGAGGCCGCCATCCACCTGGCGCGTCTCCCGAATCCGCCCGCGATCATTTTCACCACTGCCTATGATGAACACGCCCTGCAGGCCTTTGAGGCCAGCGCGGTGGATTACCTGTTGAAACCGGTGCGGGCAGAGCGTCTGTCCAATGCATTGGCGCGTGCGCGTATGTTGCGCAGCGCCCAGGTGGCTGAACTACGCCGCCTGCAGCCCGACGCCCGCCAGCGCACGCATTTCAGCATCCGTTCACGGGACGGCCTGTTGCTGGTTCCGGTGGATGAGGTGGCGTATCTGCGCGCCGATCAAAAATATGTCGCCGCGGCGTGGCGTGAGCGCGAGGTGCTCGTGGATGAACCCCTGAAGGCGCTGGAGGACGAGTTTGCAGATCTGTTTCTGCGCATTCACCGCAACGCGCTGGTGGCGCGGGACCACATCCTGGGTCTGGAGCGGCAACGGGACGGAACCATGGCCGTGCGACTGCGCGCGGTGGAAGAACCAATCCCAATCAGCCGCCGTCACCTGGCCGAGGTGCGCACCGCGTTGAAAGGCATCGCCGGCTGATGGGATCGCGGCCGGCTGAAGCGACCCACAGGATGTGGGAAATGCCGCGAGAGGACAGGATGTCCGGAGCGGCCGGCCCTACAAAAGCTGTCGAACGCAACTGTAGGGCGCGCTTCAGCGCGCCGGGATCGCGGCCGGCTGAAGCCGGCCCTACAAATACAATTTACGCGACGCTCTGGCTCTCCCGTGCCGCGGCGAGCAATGCCAGGCGCCCAATAACCCCGTAGGTATAGAACCGATTCAGATGAGCGTCCGGGCCCTGGGCGGGGTCGGGCGTGATGCAACATTCTTCAAATGCCAGCGGCTCGAAGCGCATGCCCGGGGCATTCAGGTTCTCGCTGGAGGAGCGCTCCGTGTGCACGCGGTAGAAGCCGCCCACCACATTGTGATCGATCATGTATACGACCGGTTCCGCGACGGCGTTGCCCTCGCCCCAGGTTTCGTGCGTATACACGCCCTCCTGGATGATCACCTTGCTGACCTTCTGGCCCTCTTTGGTCGTCGACATCTTGGTGCGCTGCTTGCGATTCAATTCCACAACCTCGGCCACGCTGTGGGCGCTCATGACCCCCATGCCGTAGGTGCCGGCATCCGCCTTGACCATGACGAACGGCCGGCACTGCACTGAGTACTCTGCATATTTGTGCGTGATGGCTTCGAGCAACTCCTCCACGTTGCGTTCCAGGCAGGACTGGCCTTCGCGCTTCATGAAATCGATGGCGCCGCAATTTCGGAACATGGGATCGATAAACCAGGGATCGATGCCCAGCAGTGCGGCAAATTCCCTGGCAACGCCCTGGTAGAAACTGAAGTGCACGGACTTCAGCCGGTTGGCCCAACCCAATTTCGGCGCCGGCCGCAGCATCTGTTCAATATCCTCAATCAAGGCTGGTGTGCCGCTGCTGAGGTCATTGTTCAGCAGCACAAAATCAGGGTCGAAGTCACCGACCATCACGCGCCTGCCATTTCGCACCAGCGGCGCCAGCCGGGCACTGGCCCCCGACGGCAACGGGATCACCGTTTCCTCCTTGAGTTCCGGCAACAGGGAACCCAGCCGCACCGCAAATCCGGCGCGCTCCAGCAGGCGTTGCAACACGGCAAGATTTTCCAGGTAAAACAGGTTGCGCGTGTGGCTCTCCGGCACGATGACAATGCGATCCACCGGCGCGCCCAGGTGCTCAACCGCCTGCTGCAATGCCTGGATGGACAGGGCGTCGAAGGCCGGATTCAGATTGTTGAACCCGGCCGGGAACAGGTTTGTATCCACCGGCGCAACCTTGTATCCGGAGTTGCGCAGATCCACGGAGGCATAGAAGGGCGCCGGCGAACGCCGCCACTGGGAACGAAACCAGGATTCGATGGCCGACTGCCGATCCAGGATCTGGCGCTCAAGCAACAGCAACGGGCCGGTGAGTGCCGTGGTGAAATGAGGGACCGGGGAATCAGTGCTGGTGGACATGGGACACCTGTGTACGGGGGGCGTGGCAGTATAACCCACTCATTTAGCCGTTCGGTCCCAATGACAGTTTATGTCATCCCGATGGAGCGAAGCGACGAGGGATCTTGCCATTCCTGATGGCAGACTAAAACAAGATCCCTCGTTATCACTCGGGACGCCTGCGGCGGATTTCTCGCTGCGCTCGAAATGACAAATGCGAGCGGGGCCACTACCGTAATTGGCGACCGCATCAATTTAGGTCCCCCCAGAGCGCCTGGCAAGCAGCCAGCGCCGCCACGGCTGCAGTCTCGGTGCGCAAAATACGCGGGCCAAGCCGCACCGCCTGCCAACCCATGGTCACGGCCGCGCGGACCTCCATTTGCGACAGCCCGCCTTCGGGGCCGCTTAACAGCGATAGCCCGTTCACAGGCGCGGAAAAGGCGTCCAGCCCCCGGTCCGCCTCCGGTTCGAGGATCAGCCGGCAGCCGGACCGATCCGACTCCAACCATGCCGCCAGCGGTTGCAGCGGACACACCTCAGGCACGCGGTTGCGACCGCACTGTTCACAGGCGCCAATGATCACCCGCCGCCAATGTTCGATCCGGCGCCCGGCGCGCGCTTCATCCAGTCGCACGTTACTGTGTTCGGTCAGAATCGGGACTATGCGCGCCACGCCCAGCTCCACCGCTTTTTGCAACGTGTAGTCCATGTGTTGCCCGCGGGAAACCCCCTGCACCAGCGTGGCCTGCAGGGCCGATTCGCGTTCCTGCGGGTCGAAGGATTCCAGTTGAACGGTGACGAAACGCTTGCCCGCGGCCAGAATCCGGCCGCGATGGCTCCCGCCTGAACCATCGAATAATTCCAGCATGGCGCCGGCGCGGAGCCGCAATACCACGGCCACATGGTGCGCGGCCTCTGCGGGCAGCTCCACCTCGGCCCCGGCATTCAGGGGGATTTCCACATGGATACGTATATTGCGCATGCCAGCACCTGTTGTTCGGTGATCCGCCGCAGAAGGACCGCGTGAATCACCCTGATATAATCCGGAATTATGGAGATCCCCGGGTACCGCATCCAGCGGCTGATTGGTAAAGGTGGCATGGCCACGGTGTACCTGGCCATCCAGGAGTCCCTGCATCGGCCGGTGGTGCTGAAAATCCTCGACCAGGTCACCGACCAGCGCACCGAGGATCTCATCGAGCGCTTCATCGCCGAGGGACGCATCATCGCCTCCCTGCGCCATCCCAATATCATCACCATTTACGACATCGGTCTTGCCGACAGTTCGCTCTACATCTCCATGGAGTACGTGCAGGGCGGCGACCTGAAGCAACGCATGGAACTGCCGGTCACCACGGACGAGGCCCTGGATTATCTGGCCAAGGTCGCCAGCGCGCTGGCCGAGGCGCACAAGCATGGCATCGTGCATCGTGACGTAAAACCGGCCAACATCCTGTTCCGCGACGAACACACGCCGTTGCTTACCGACTTCGGCATCGCCAAGCAGGTGGACACCGAGGCCGATCTCACCTCCACCGGCATTTTTCTTGGCAGCCCGAACTATGTCAGTCCGGAGCAGGCGGACGGCATCAAGACCGACGGTCGCGCCGACATATACAGCCTCGGCTGCATTTTCCACGAGATGCTGACCGGCAAGAAACCGTTTTTGTCCAATTCCGTCATCGACATCATCATTCAGCACAAGCAGGCGCCCATCCCGCGCCTGCCGGCGGAATGTGCCGACATGCAACCGCTGCTGGACCGGATGATGGCGAAACGGCGCGAGGATCGCTTTCCCGACGCCGAGGCCCTTATTCACGCCATATCCAAACTCCGCGAGGCGCGACGCCGTGTCCAGCGCCTGTCGGAGACCGGCACTTTCGATGCCGGCGCCGTTTCCAGCGCCACCCGCGAGCGCCGTGCCAAGCAGGTGCTGGGCGCACTGATTCTTTTAGGCATGGTCATGTTTTCATCATTGAAGTACGTGGAGATCCGGCTCAAGGCACCGGCGGTACCGGTCGAGCCCGTGTCCGCGCAGACCATTCTGGCCTCCGCCACGGATCTGGCGCCACCGATTCAGGAGGCAGGAGACCAGGGGCCGGCGATGGTTACCCGCGCGCCACAGGAAGCCAGCACACGTGCGGAGGGTCCGGCAGTTGGCGGAGCGGAACCGGCGCCAGCGGTGCCCGCACCAGTTGCAACCGCGGCGGTTGTCGAAGCCCCGGGCACACCCGAAGCGACGGTGGCAACCCCTGCGCCGAGTGCGCCGCCGCAGTCAACGCCGCCCCCCGCGGAGGTGACACAGGCGCTGTTGTGGCTTGGAAAGCGGTCGCTGGAGGAATACAAACTCACCCATCCACCGAAGGACAATGCCTACTATTACTTCAATCGGTTGCTGGAAATGGACCCCGGCAACCAGGGCGCCGTGACCGGCATCCTGGAAATTGCCAATCGTTACGCGATGCTCGCGGAACAGTCACTGGCACGGGACGAAACGGACAAGACCACGGCCTATGTGGAAATCGGCCTGCGCATCAATCCCGACAATGAGGCACTGCTGGCGCTGAAGAACATGATGGAGTCACAAAACCAGTCGTTCCTCAGCAAGATGAAGAACCTGTTCTCCAGCCGCTGATCATGGGTCGGCGCGCTGAA
>MGYT01000087.1:21291-32222 GCA_001801865.1 Gammaproteobacteria bacterium RIFCSPLOWO2_02_FULL_61_13 | reverse complement strand
CATGATCTGATTTCCGTGCCGGATTCCGTAGGGCCGGCTTCAGCCGGCCGCAACTCCAGCGGCGCGCTGAAGCGCGCCCTACTCGTGGATGAGCTTCATCGCCTCTTCTTCGCGCAGCCTCTCCCACTCTTTGACCAGTGCGCGCATGGCATTCGATTCGGTACTCGCGTCAGGCTCCGGTGCAGGCGCAGCCTCGACCGGAGGCGGTTCGCTTACCGGTGGAGCGGCACCCTGTTCCAGGGCCAGAGCCTCTTCGCGACCCGCGTCGCGCTGCGCCTTCAGGCGCTCTGCCTCCTCCAGCTTGGCCCTGAATTGAGCTTCGTCCCGCTCTGCGCGCAGAAAAGCCGCTTCCCGCAATTGCCGGCGCTGATTGTCCGGCACCTGGACCGCGGTATCATCAACCACGCGGCCGTTATCAATGACAAACACGCGCGGGCCCGACTCATCGCCCCGGTACCAATAAGGCGGTTTGCCGGAAAGTTGCGGCGTGCCGGTATCCGGATCGTCCCATTGATACATGCGCGCCAGTGCCGCAGGGCAGGTAACTACAAGGACCAGAGAGAGCAGCAGTAAGCGCATGGTTTCGAATTATAGCAGTGACGTATCCGGGGTCAGAGCTTAAGTTCTGACCCCCGGTTTCCCGGCCTGCGCCGGTCAACCCTGATCCCCGACGCAGCGCAGATAGGCAGTTTCCAGGTCCGGCGCGGAAAATTGTTCGCAGCATTGGGCGGGTGAACCAACGAATGCGACGGCGCCTCCATGCAGGATGGCGAGACGGTCGCACAGCACCTCCGCATCGTGCAGCAGGTGGGTGCTGAAAAACAGCGTACGACCACTGTCACGCAATTCAAGCAGGTGGTGCTTCACCGCGGCGCGGGCCTTGGGATCCAACCCGCTCATGGGTTCGTCCAGAACCAGCAGTGGCTTGCCGCTCTGCAGGCAGGCCAATAACCCCAGTTTTTGTGCCATGCCCTTGGACAACTGCCGCACCGGCCGCTCCAGCGCGATGGCGTCCAGATCCACTGCCTTCAGCAACTGTTGTTGCTGCGCCGGGTCTCGAACGACACCATGCAACTGCCCCATGTAATCCAGGAAATCCGCGCCGGACAGGTAATAGGGCGGGACAAAGCGCTCCGGCAGAAACGCCAATTGCGAACGCGCCACCGGCTCCAGGCTGGAACAACCAAACAGCGTCAGGGTGCCGGCATCGGCGCGGGCAAAATCCAGCAGGCATTTCAACAATGTGGTCTTGCCTGCGCCGTTTATGCCGACGAGCCCGAAACATTCTCCTGCGGATACTTCCAGCGTGACACCATCAAGCACGGTGCGCGTGCCGTAACGCTTGCGGACATCGTGGATCTGGATGATGGACTGGTCGGAAATGGTCATGGCGGATCATGATATCGGATCGTCGCCGTAGGGCGCGCTTCAGCGCGCCATGATGTCCGGTCCGGCGGCCGGCTGAAGCCGGCCCTACAGAAATGCCACAGAGGCTTCTCTTGTGGGGCCAACTGCTTGTGGGGCCGGTTTTACGCCGGCCGGGACAAACCCGGCCCCACAAAAGACAAAGGCCCGCCGAGGCGGGCCTTTGTCATTGCTGTTCAACCGATTGCCGGATTAATACAGGAATACCGCGTTACAGGTCTGGTTCGGACTGTCCACCTGCCACAGGGAATTGGCAACTGTTTCATCGATGCAATCTTCGGGGGCGGTTGCACCGTCGGTCCATGCGACAGCAGTGTCGAACACGCCGCTGACGTTCGGATCGCCAGCCTTGATGGCTGACCGCAAAACACCGGTGCCGGCAACGCTATCGTCCAGCTTGGCGTCCAAATCGCGCAGGATCGGCACCGGGATCAGCCCGCCGAAGGAATAAGACAACCGGACCACGGTGGCGCCGGCATTGCCCTGCACATAATCGTTCATGTGCGCCAGCATGATCGGTCCCTGGAACGCGTTGGGCGGAACCGCGCCCAGGCCCACCGCGGTCGAATAGTTGGCCGAGGTCAGGTCCGCGTCGGCAGCATCCTGTCCGGAGAACGTCCCATTGAGGAATCCGGCAGCGGAAAGGTGCGGCCACACTGCGCCGGCCTCGGCGATGGTATCAATACGGCCATTGCCACCGGTGGCGCCGGTACCTCCGGGCGCATTGGCTGGCGTTGCACACGCACCGGCATCAATCGCCTGGCCCACTGCTGTACACGCGGTGGTACGCAGCATGTCACCCGGCAGGTTGCGGAAGCGGTCGATGAATCCGTAGTAGGCAGCCTGCACACCGGAGTTCTGATCCGCCAGGTTGCGCACCCGGGCGCTGTTGATCAATTGCTGGCCCTTCAGGATGCCGCCCAGCAGCAGCCCGATGACCACCAGCACGATTGCAATTTCCACCAGCGTGAAGCCGGACTGATTCCTGTTTTTCATTTTCAAATCCTCGCTAAAGTTGAATCTAGGAAGGTAGCTGCAGTAACCATGCCACTTTCATAGCTTATTGTTTTTTATAAACTTATTGCATTGCAGCAAAGATCCGCCATCTGTCATTTATGTCGGTGCACAAACGCAACTGACGAAATATCAACAGATCCAGGCACCGCGATTTTTTTCCACGAAGGGCCTTATTCGGGAAATTAAATGGAGTCCTTTAATTGATAGACTCCCGCGCATGAAGCCGCTGCTGCACCAGCATGCCATCCAGGCCGGACTGGTCACGATCATCTTCCTGCTGTTCCTGTGCAACCTCGCCGGACTGGTGCAGTTCAACTGGCACTCCGGCGGAGGCATACAGTTTCGCTCCGTGTTGTTCGATGCCCACTCGCATGCATTCATGCTGCCGGCCGTGATGCGCACGCTTGAGTTCTTTGTGTTACTCGTTGGCGGACTGGTGCTGTCAGCCCTGTTGCCGCTGTTGTCACCCATTCGCGCCTCGCTGATGACGCTCGCGGTTTGTGTGGTGCCGCTGTATCTGGGCCTGTCGCGCCCCGCAGGCAATGCCCTGCTGCCGATGGAGTTCAGCATCCTGACCTTAGGGATGGTGTTCGTCATGAACATGCTGTTCGGTTACTTTCGCGAGACCCATTCCCGGCAGAAAGTGCTGGACCTGTTGGGCCAATACATTCCGCCGCAACTGGTGGACCAGATTGCGGCCAATCCCGGGCAACTTTCCCTGGAGGGCGAGTCGAAACGGCTGACGGTGTTCTTCTGCGACCTGCAGGAATTTTCCGGCATCGCGGAGCAATTGAATCCCAAACAACTCACGCAGCTCCTGAATGAGTATTTCAATGAGATGACCGAGGTGCTGTTCCGGCACGGCGCCACCATCGACAAATATATCGGGGACTGCATCATGGCCTTCTGGGGCGCCCCGGTGCCGCAGGAAGATCACGCACAGCGGGCCGTCACGGCGGCATTCGAGATGCAAAAGACCATCGCCCGGCTGCGGGAAGGTTACCTGCGGCGCGGCTGGCCCGCTCCAAACATGGGCATCGGCATCAACACCGGCGTCATGAGTGTCGGCAACATGGGTTCACGCTATCGTGTCGCCTATACGGTGGTCGGTGATGCAGTAAATCTGGCCGCGCGACTGGAAGCCCTGACCCGCACCTACCATGTGCCCACGCTGGTCTCGGACGCCACGCGCTCCGAATGCAGGGACATTGTCTTTCGCACACTGGATATCGTGCAGGTGCGCGGCAAACACAATCGCACGCTGATCTTTGAACCCCTCTGCCGGGAAGAGGAAATGACCGATACCCGGCGCAAATCCCTGCGTGAACATGAGGCCGCCGTGGACCTTTACCTGTCCCGCGACTGGCAGGGTGCGCGTGTCCGCCTGCAGCGACTGCGCGAATGGTTTCCGGAGGACCCCGTGTACCCGGTCCTGCTGCACAAGATTGATGAGGCGGAAAAGGCGGGTCCGTAGGGTGGGATTTATCCCGCCGGGATGCGCGGAGAAACGGTAGGGCGCGCTTCAGCGCGCCCTGGCAGTTGCGGCCGGCTGAAGCTACCCACAGGATGTGGGGTATGCCGCGTGAGGACAGGACGTCCGGAGCGGCCGGCCCTACAAAATCCGGCCCTACACATCAATCGCTGTCTTCCGCCAGGCGTTGCTCGAGGAACCGGATCTCTGCCGGATCCGTGACCTGCCCGCTTTCAATCAGCCCGCCCAGCAGCACCTGGGCCCCTTGCAGGTCGCCCATGGCCTCCAGCACAAATAATTCCATCTGCCGGGCCCAGCCGGGAACATTGTCCGCATGAGTGTATTCGCGCAATTCGCGCGCCAGACGCAGCGCCAGCGGGAGATCCCGGAGCCGGTGTTTGGCGATGAACACGGCATGGGCGAGCCATTGCCAGCGATCATCGGGCGCCAGCAGAAACTGCCGCTCGACCAGATCAATCATCTTGCGGCGCCGCCCGGGGTCCGGGACCTCGGCATAGATTCGCACCGCAGAGAGCAACGGGTAACGGCTGCGCGGATCAAGAACCAGGATCCGTTCCAGCCAACCAGCCACGCGATCGTAATCCAGATTGCGGAAGGGAATGCTGATCCCGGGCTGGTGATCGAATGCCTGCAACCACAGCATCAGCAGCCTGGCAAATGCCGGCTCCTCGCCCAGGGACAGCGCGCGCAACACCCATACCGGCGGAGGCACCGGCAGATCCCGGGCAGTGGCAATAGGCGCGGGCAGGCGCAGATGCCAACCGATCTGCGCACCCAGCGCCAGCAACAGTACCAGCGTAATGCCCCACGGCACCGACGTCACCGGCCGTTCGGAGCTTGAGGAATCCTTGAAAGGCAACTTAACCACGGAGGACACGGAGAACACGGAGAACACGGAGAATGTCAATGAAAGTTAAGCCAGGAAAAGGCCGCGCGGCTGGTGGCTCAGTGTCATCCCGAACGAGCCCGTTCGCATCCGCTCAGGGCAGGCTCCGCGAGGACGACCACATGGATATGAGAGGTACGGGTACAGGGATGTACCCGGTAGAGTCGAGCCGAGAGCGGAGACCGAGAGCTACGCCGGGAGCAGTTGCCGAGGGATCTTGAAGTTTTCCGTACACAAAGATTCCTCCCTGCGGTCGGAATGACAAGGGGCCGTCGCTGCGGTCGGAATGACAGTATTGCGCTCGAATTGACAGGGAGACGCTCGGGATATCCTCGGCAATTTCCCAGGATCCACGACATGTTCACAACTCCTTCCGATACAGATCAAACAACGCCGCGGCACTGAGCAACGCGGCATAGATCACCGTCTGCATCAGGATCGGCGGCAGCACGGCCCAATCACTGCCATGGATCAACCACTCGCTGCGGGCGAAGCGGTGCAGTTCCGGCAGAAACAGCGCAATTACCTGCACCATTCCATACATGAACTCCTGGGACAGGGAGTGCGACTCAAGGATCGGACTCATGCTCACCAGTTGAATGGTTTCCATGGACCGGGACAGCAAATAAAAAGCCAGCACCAGCATATAGGCAACGGTGATGTTGCCGAATGTGAACAGGCAAAGCAGGCTCAGTATCACCAGGATCAGCAGTTCGCATACGAGTGATACATACCAGAGCAGCACGGCACCGGGCTCGCTGTACAGCAACAGCAGCAATGCGCCGGCGGCGGAGATCACCAGCGCCAGCAGCAGGAAGCCCGCGCATTTGCCGAAAAAATAGCTGGACCGGGGCACCGGCAGCGACAGGATCAACTCAAAACCCTTGTCATTGAACTCGCGCACCGTGCTGGTGATGACAAACAGGCACACGGTGCAGACGGCAAACAGACGGATCCCTGCGCCAACGATCGACGCCTGGATCTGGCGCTGCTCGGTGACCGCCAGGTCGCCTATGAATGCCGTCAACCCCAGCAGGCACAGCATGCCGCCCAGCGTCAGCACAAACAGCCGGTTGCGCATGGCCTCAAGGAAGGTATAGGCGGCAATGGGAGGGATCAATGTGGGCACGAGGTGAGTCCGGTTTGCAGTGCGGGCTATTGTAGTATAAGCAGCACACATCTTTGGGACGGAGAAGAAAGTGTTTCAGTTCCTTGCCAGGCGCCGCGAGACCATCATCCTTGTGCTGATGCTGGAGTCGCTGCACATCGCGCTGTGGGGCGCGTTCGACACGCCGATGTTGCGCGCTGTATGGATGCTCATCCACCTGGGGCTGTTTCTGCTCTGGCAACCGGTGTGGCGTGCCGACCAGAAACTGGCCTGGCACAACGGGCTTCTGTTCATCGTGCTGGCAATCCTGTTTGTGCTGTCACGCAACTGGTGGCTGCGCACGGGTTGGGTCATTGTGCTCATCGGGTTCTGCGGGGGCAGCATTGGAACCAGCGTCCGGGAGCGGCGCGCCAATATGCTGATACTCGCCTTCCTGTCGTTCCAGTTGATGATCCCCTGTGCCACCGCCCTGTTCAGCGTGCCGCTCGCAGGATCCGTGCGCAACGTGTTTGCCATACTCGTGGGTGCGCTGCCACTGGTACTGCTGGCATTCCCGGTAAGCGGAGCCAAACCGGGCCGCCGCCCGGTTGATCCGGTCACCGCCATCGCGGCATCGACACTGGTATCGCTGCTGGTTGCCGGCAGCCTGTTGACCATGTACAGCGGCCACGTCGATTACCTCACGGCGCTCATCTGGACATTGACCGCCATCGGCGGATTTCTGTTGCTGATCAGCTGGCTGTTGACACCACGCATGGGATTCAGCGGGCTGACGCAACTCTGGCAGCGGGCAATAATCAATGTAGGCACGCCATTCGAGCGCTGGCTCACCAACCTGGCCAGCCTGTTCACGCGCGCACAATCGTCCGAGGATTTCCTGCAGCAGGCCATGACCGAATTGACCTTGCTGGACTGGGTGGCCGGCGTGCAATGGCAGGGGCTCGGCCGGTCGAACTCCGTTGGCGTGATGACAGCGTTCAGTTCAGCGTTTGCGTTTGACCCGCTGGCGGTACGCGTGCACACCTATGCGCCGCTGGGCGGCGCCTTGCAGATCCATTGCCGCCTGCTGGTGCAACTGATCAATCATTTCTACAACGCCAAGCATCAGGAACGCGAATTGACCAGACAGACGCATCTGAGCGCAATCTATGAAACCGGGGCGCGCGTCACCCATGACATCAAGAACCTGTTGCAGTCGCTTCAGGCACTGGCCAGCATCATCGCCAGCGATGAATCGCCTGCGGGCGAAGTATCCCGGCGCCTGTTGCGGAGCCAGTTGCCGCACCTGACCCAACGCCTGCAACTGGCGCTGGACAAGCTCCAGGCGCCATCGGACGCGCGCGCGGATTCCGCTTTTCTGAAGGACTGGTGGCATGACCTGCAGGTGCGTAACCCGGGCCGGCGACCGAAGTTCCACACCGATATCAGCGGCGATCCGCTGATACCCGCGGAACTCTTTGACAGCGTGGTTGAAAATCTGCTGGAGAACCTGCGCGGCAAGCATCAGGTTGAACCGGACCTGCATGTTGACGTGAAGTTGGTCAGCGACGGGGAGCAGGTCTACCTGGAGGTCTGTGATTCCGGATCCGCGATCGCCCCGGAACTGGCGGAGGGTCTATTGCAGGGTCCGGTGGCCTCGCAAAATGGCCTCGGCATCGGACTGTACCAGGCCGCCAAGCAGGCGCAGCAGCATGGTTACGTGCTGTCGCTGCAATCCAATGAACCGGGACGCGTGTGTTTCCGGCTCACGGGCAGACTGCACTCAGGGTAGCCGGCCGGCGGCCACCATTTTACTGAGCAGATACGGGCGCGAGAGCCATATCATCACGTCATCGAACTCGTCTTCGTCGCCGTCCCCGTCACGATCCAGATTACTAACATTCCCGCCTTCATAGGTCGAGGCGCCGGTCTCGTAGCTGGCATTCTCGCCGTCCGCCACCAGATTAGCCCCGGTGGAATAAATCAGCGCCACCGGGTGCTCGGAACTGGAGGTGAGAAGGTCCAGGTCCGGGGTACCTGCTACCGACGTGCTGGCGTTCAAGGCCTTGATATCAATTGTGCTTATAAGGTGCGGCGTTGTGGTCAGGGTGAAATCGTCAAAGTAATTCAAGTCCACGCGATACCGCCAATAGCCGTTCCATGAATCTGTCGTTGCCGTACGCGGCGCACCCCAGGGATCGTGCCCTGAAGCAAGGCCGAGTGTCTTCCATGGCAATTTACCGTCTTCGGCCAGGCCGGCCGGGTTGCACGTGGCGTCTTCTTCCCCATATCCGGCGGCGGACGGGTCGTCCTCGGTGGTATAGCAGGGCAACTCTCCAAACAGGACGGCATACCCGTAAAGCGCCTGGCGAATCTCTTCCAACTGAAGCGCCGCATCGTTACGCTGCCGCGCTTCCAGCTGCGTCGCCATGGGTACCAGCAGGCCACCCACCACCAGCGAGATGATAAACAGCACCATGGCCAGCTCGACCAGTGAAAACCCGCGTTCGTGCCCATGACGCCTGCCGCGTCGATGCGGCACCGGTTCTGACTTCAAGTTCCCGGTGGGATCCGGCACAGGCGGTTAATCCGGTATTACTGCGCTTAACTGGTCATTAAATGTGTCATCGGTGTCGGCACGCTCAAAGAACAGGTGGCCGGTATCCGGGTCCGCATTCTCATCCTCAAAATAATCAGCAAGGGCGACAGGAACAGTGGCACGGTCCTGCCCCGCAAGTTCCGCGCCCGCGACAATCGCCACCGCGTGACGATTGTCCTGCACAGTTACGCTCGGGGCGGTCACAGTGAGGCAATCCGTGCCGGCGGTGCAATCATCGAAATTGTCGGGCGAAAAGCCATCCGCGTAGGACACAAATACATATTCATGCCAGCGGTTGCGAATGAACCAGCGCGGCAGAAATCCGTCGTCCGTTGCGTCTTCGGCATCTTCTGCAAACAACAAGTCCAAACCTTCCACCAGCAAACTTCCCTGTGCGGCGCCGGCCGCGGGGACCGTCACGCTGGCGCTCCCCAGCACATTCGCGGAGGAATCGTAATCCGTGAAGCCGATTACCGGATTGGTATTGTCAGCAAGATATAGGGAAGCCGCGCTCATCGTCGTGCAGTCGCTGTCGAATCCCTGGCAGACGCTGCGCTGGCGAACCCCCGCGGCAACATTTCCCAGGGTCGGCGTTCCGGCCATGCGCACCTTGAATTCCCAGTGCCGCTCCTCGACGAAGTCATACAGGATGCGGAAACTCTGGCCGAGGGCGATACTGCTGGCCGTGCCGCCCTGCAAGTCCGTATAGGTGACGCAATCCGCACTGGGAGCACCGGTAATCAGGCCGATCGGATTGCCATAGGTCGCAGAATTCAGGCGGATGGTGTCGCCGGCGCCAACGAAGGACCAGAAATTCGCACCGGCGCTGCAGGCCTGGTTCGCCACGGTGGCCCCGTCGGCCGAATACCCTCCGGTCGCCGGGGTGCGTTTGGACGCAACCAGCACCTGGACCCGGTCACCGTCAGCAACAGTAAACGGCGTCCCGCCATTCACGGCGACCGCCCGCACCAGATTCTGGGTCAGCGATGATGCGGCATAGACGATCCCCTCATCCACGCCTGGCTGATCCAGATTTCTGATCTTGGCGCCCGCCCTGATACCGGAATAATTGAATCGGGTGCCGGTGTCGGTGATGGAATAGATGGCCCCGCTCTGAGAAACAGATTCCGCCGCAGCGGTGAGAAACGCCAAATCCACAAACTTGCCGCCGCAATGGGCGATGTTGAGACCGGCCCAGATGCAGGCAATGTCGCTGTCCGCCGTGACTGCATCCGGATAACTGGCATCCACGCCGGTTGAATCGGAATACAGCGTGGACCGTTGTACCCAGTTGGTGATCGCGGTCGTGTAGGTGGTTGCCGCCCCGGGCGCGGAAACTGTAATCGTGTTGCCGCTGGCGGATAGCAGGGTCCACTGCGCGGAAAACTCGGTTTCAAACGGTTTGCCATATTCATGCACGGGCAGCAACCCGAAGCGAGTCGATGTGGTCGGGCGCTGGCGGACAAGTGCGTAATTATCGCCGGCCGCAAAGACATTATTTGTGCCGCCAAACAGCGAAGTGACCGTCAAAGTTTGATTGTCGGGCGCGCCCACGGTGAGCACTTCCCCCTGCGAGCCGTCAGTGATGTTTCGCACCCAGTCCCCGGCCTGGACACCCTCGGTGACAAAGTTTACGTCCGCATCCACCAGTGTGGCGGCCGTGCTACCCGCTGACGCAAGGCCGATCGCACCACGGATACGCCAGGGATCGCCGGGATCGAATGCCACACCGGAGGCTGGATCCAATTCCGCGTCATTTCCAGCAACAGCCGTTACTACGCCGCTGATGATATTGTCCGGGTCGGTGACATCATCAATAACGTCACCGGGCACGATACCGAATTGCTCGAGGTCCACGCCGGCATCCAGCGATGTACCGCCGCTGGCCACACCCGCGGTACCGTCGAACAGCCCGGCCAGGGCCGGCGCCGCAGCCTCAATATAGTAAACATCGTCCTCGGCAAAGGCATTGTTGACGCCGCCGGTCAACGCACCCACGGTCACCGTGGTTGCCGTCACGGCGGAGATGGTTGCATAGGAGCCATCCGTCACGTTCCAGATCAGATCGCCATTGGCCACGCCGGAAAGCGCGAAATCGGCATTGCTGTCAGTAAGCACGACGTTGTTGGTGGTGGCGCTGGTATGCTGCCCTGATAACCCATAGCCGCCGATGCTGGCGCCATGGCGTCCGCCGCGTTTCGGATCCGAAAACGGCACCAGCCAGGGGAACGCGCCGCCCGCCTCGTTGCGATAGCCGGCCAACGCGGCGCGCACATCATTGGCGACCCGCGCTTCCACCGCCGCCATGAGTTCCTGGCGCGTGATCGTGATCAATTGATCGTTGTAGCATTGCGACTCGATCTGATCTTCATCCAGGCTGCCGTCGGTGCACTCCGGCGCCGACCCCGCGAGGGTGCTGCCGGTA
>MGYT01000087.1:14169-21257 GCA_001801865.1 Gammaproteobacteria bacterium RIFCSPLOWO2_02_FULL_61_13 | reverse complement strand
CCGTCGCCGCTGTACCGCGGCCTGCCTGTCCATTCACCGGCGTGCCGGCGGCAATCAACACGGCAACCACATCGTCGGCGCCATCAACACTCAACGTGGCACGGGTATCGCTGTTCAGGACGTGGGTGGCAGGCTGATTATTCTTGAATTCGTCTGACACGGCATACCAGATGCGCCCACCACTGGAATCCAGCAGTGCATCAATGCCCAGGTCGCGGGCAGGCAAAAGTCCGAGGGTTGAGCCGGTCGTGTCGGCGCAATTGGATTCCGCGCTGCCGTCATCATCCTGATCGGGGCAGGGCAGGTACCCGGGGCTGCGATCCGGTTTGTCCTGGGTCTCCGGATAAGTGACTGCAAAGCGTATAAGTGCGTTCCTGGCATCCCGCAGGGCGGCCTGGGTTTGCACCTGGCGCGCAATGTCCTGCGCCCGTTCATTCAATTTCCCCAGCAGCACCGCCGACGAACCCACCAGCACCACGAGTATCAACGCCAGCAGCACCACGCCTTGCTGATGCCGGCGCGCAGCGTTGGGCGGTGTCACCGCGGCGAAGCCTGCCCCATGCCACGACACGGGGGCCGGGGCCCAGTGTTCATTGACTGGATACCGGCCGCTCCGGACTTCCTGTCCTCTCGCGGCATTTCCCACATCCTGTGGGTCGCCTACGCCGGTATGACACCCTGGATACCGGCCGTCAGCTAATACTTCATTCATCATCTGCTTCAGCTTCCGCCGGGGCCGGCGCGGCAGCCGGGTCCGGCGCCGTACCCAGTTCTCGGATGCGGGTGCTGGCGGGCTCATAGGTCTGTCCGACCTTGATTTTTACCGATGCCTTGCCGTCCGGCAGCTTCAACGTCACCTGATCCGAGGCAATCCCGGACTTGTCCACCGTCCGGTAGGGGGAATCCAGATCCCCTTCATAGGTATTGCTGTCATTCACCCAGGCGGTGCTGCGGCCGGAATCGCGCTTGACCAGTCCACGCACCGTGAGCGCGCCTTCCAATTCCATCGGCTTCGCGCCCTGCGGTTGCGGCGTAATTACCGGCAGCGGTTCCAACGGCGCGGCCCGGCGCGCCTCATCCAATTGCGCCCGCTCACCGGGGGTCGTGAACAGGCGGCCCAGGTCATCCGCGGCGGGCGCGGCACCCGGCAGGCAGGCCAGCATGACCAGCAATAACCGGCAGACTCCTGACGCAAACCGGATCATGTCTCCACCTTGATTTCGGTGCCGTCCGCCAGCTTGACGGTAAACCAGTTCATTTCGCACTGGACCAGAATGTTGCCCTTGTCCCCGCTGGTGACGTCTATCACCTGGCTCGACTTGTTCATGCGACAGGCATGTATGGAATACAGGCCCGCGGCACGCGTGTCCAGCAATTGCAGCAAGCGCAACAAGTCGCCTTCGTGCAGGGCCTGCAGGCTGAGCGACATTTCGCTGCTGTAAAGCTGGTAGCGCCCGAGGTTCAGCGGGAAGGACGGGGCGAACGCTCCCTGCGAGCGAATCTCGTAGTTCAGCGACGGGATGCGCAGGCGCTCGCCGGCGTCGCGCAGCGTTTCGATCCAGTTCAGACGCTCCTCCCGGCCGATGATCCCGCCGTGGTACAAGTCCAGAAAACGCGGAAAATACTTTTTGATCTGTTTTTCTTCTTCATCCACTGCCAGATATTTGCCGCTGATGCCCTGGAACAGGGCGTTGTTGCGCGTGAATTCCAGTTGCATGGACTTCATCACGGCGTGACCGCCACCAGCCAGCGCGCCGCCGACAACGACACTCAGCACAAATCCAACCAGCGCGCCGCGCAGTACGCTCCAGTCGATGTCTTCACGTTTCATTGCCAATCCCCAGCACAATTTTCATGGAAAATACCGCCTCGGCCTTCGTGGCCTGGGAACTGCCCTGCAGGTTTGCATCGGAACTGATGTCCAAGGGCAACGACAATACCTGCACATTATGGACCCCTGGAGCCGCGCGCAGGGCATCCGCCAGGGCGCCTATGGTGACGATGGCCTGGCGAAAATCGCCATCAAACGGCGCCAGGCGGGCCTTGACCAGCGCAATCTGAAAAATGCGATACGCCGGCTGCTGCGCGGTCAGGCCCAATTCCGGGGCAGGCGGGGGCGATTCTTCGGCATTTTCACCACCACCCTCCAGCTTCGCCTCGGGATTCGTGCTGGCAATCCATTCAACGGAATCCAGTTGCACCTGCGGGTGCTGCTGGACTTGGCTGCCGAGCAAAACCATCATCTCGCGCGGCGAAGTCTTGTATTGGCGCAATGTATCCGCCACTTCCACTGCCAGTTGTATGTCGGCGGATTCCACCGGCGTCTTGGGCAGCCGCTCGCGCGCCATTTCATAGCGGGCGGAATAAAACTGGGTCTTGCTGGTGGCTGCGTCGCCGCGCTGCTTCAGGTCCATCGCCGTGATGAAATCCAGCCCGCCCGAGGCCATGCCGCCGAAAAGAAATGCGCAGCCGGCGGCCACCAGTCCATGGCGCATGGTTCGCAAGCTTGCGTAGCGCCGGTTTCTGCGAGTGGCATAGGCGTTGGCCGGCCGCAGCCGCAACAACTGGTGCGCGAGCAACGGGTCGCTGAATGGCGCCGCGACCCGGCGCGCGGAGCCGGATTTCCGCAGCAGGTCATTCAGATCGACCGCATGATGACGGATCAGGGCCGAGTCGCGATAGGCGCCACGCACCTCTTCCAGCAATTCGCCGGTGAGCAGGAAGTAGATGTCAATGGGGTCTTCCGGCGAGGCCAGCCGCAGGCTGTTCAGGTAGCGCCGGATCTTCTCCACTTCTTCGCGGATATGCGGACCATAAGGCTCGGTGCCGTAGCGTGGCATGTGCACGAGGCGGCTGATGCGCAGTTTGCCTTTCTGGATGAAGGTCTGGCGCAGGCCGCTGATACTCTGCAGGCTGATCAGCAACGCGTTGTCCGCGGCATGGGGCAGCAGGGGGACCAGGGCAGCGCTGAACAGCGGCACACTGGTGACACCGGCCACCGGCACCTTGTGGTCATCCAGCAATTGCATCCACGGATCCAGCAACAACGGATTGGTGATGGCGCTCATGAGCACGTTGTCGTCCCGCCGCCCTGCGGTCTCGCGCCCCTGCACGCTGTATTGAAAATACGGCGTATCGCGAAACAGACGCGCTTTCTTCCTGGTAACGATGGCGTCCCGATCCCCGCCAAAGACGTGCGGGATGGTCTCGGCGCGGAATTCCTCCTCGAATATGTCCACCAGTATATGCAGCGGGTAGTTCGGGGACTCGGTCAGGTAACGGGCGAAGTGCTCCCGCCCCTGGGTATTGGCGTCAAACAGGAACGAGCTGCCCAGGTCGCCCTTGCGCCACTGGTATACGGCCGCCTTCTGCGAACTCAGGAACAGGGCGCGGCGGCCGCTGAATTCAAATCTTGATTTTAGTGATGAGGTCATAGATTGGGCCCAGCACGGACATCATTACCCAGCCGATGATGAGGCCGAGGATCACCGTCATCGTGGGTTCGATCATGGTTTGCAGCCGCTCAATGGATTCCTTCACGTCGCGGGTGTAAAAATAGGCGACATTTTCCAGCGATTGCTCGAGCCCGCCGGTACTTTCGCCGACGCGGATCATGCGCAGGATCAACGGTGGAAACAGGCCGGTGGCCGCAAAACTGTCGCTCAGGTTCTTGCCATCGGCGATCTGCTGGCCAACGTTGCGCACCGCGTTTTCAATCACCTTGTTGCCGGCGATGTCCTCGCTGGTGCGGATGCAGTCAATGATGGTGATGCCGGAGGCGTACATCATGGCGAAAAACCCCGCCAGCCGCGCAAGGATGATCTTCTCCAGAATGTTCCCCACGACCGGGAGTTTGAGCTTCAACCCATCCACCGCCAGGCGGATGCCCGGATTGACGCGCACGCCGATCAAAACCGCGGCCACCAGCACGATCGGCGCCAGGATCACCGCATACCAGTAGTGCACGAAGATGTTGGAGACAAAGATCAGCGCCTTGGTGTGCGCAGGCAGTTCCTGCCCCATGGTCTTGACGAACGAAACCAGTTGCGGGACCAGGTAGATCATCAGGAAAAACACCACGCCGAGGACCACGGTGCCGACAAATGCCGGATACATGATCAGTTTTTTCGCCATCGAAGCCTGCTCGTCCTGCCATTTCAGGCTCTCGCCCAGACGCCGGAATACCTCGCCAATGTTACCGGACTGCTCGCCGGCGCGAATCAGGCTGCAGATCACGGTGTCAAACACCCCGGGGAAATCCCCCATTGCCTGCGACAGGGTCTTGCCGCCGGTAATGGACTCGGTCATCGCCGACATCACCTCGCGCAAGCGCGGATTCTCGGTACTGTCGCGCAGGTCCTGCAGGCTGTCGATAATCGGCACCCCGGCGCGTGACGTCTGCTCCATGTGAAAACAGAACAGGATAAGGTCGCGGCGGCGTATCCCGCGCCCTGACACATTCTGGCCGTGGGACTTGAGCTCCTTGCAGTTGATCAGATCCAGACCCAATTTGCGCAGGCGCATCTCCAGGTCGGCGACGTTGACGGCATCCGACTGCCCAATCTGGACGCGGCCGTATTGATCAATGGCCTTGTATTGGTAGAAATCCATGGCGGTCTATTTCTGTTTCAGGCGCGAGGTGAGGTCCACGACGCGCGAGATCTCCTCCAGGCTGGTGGAACCATCCAGCACCCGTTGCGCGCCGGCGTCGGCCAGGGTCCGGAAACCCTTTGACAGCGCCATGCGCAGAAACTCGCGCGGCGTACCGCGGCGCGCCAGCAGCTCGTCCAGATCGGGATCGAATTTGAGCACCTCGATCACAGCCACGCGGCCCCGGTAACCCTGCTTGTCGCAACTGGCGCAACCTTTGGGGCGATACAGGGTCTGCTGGCGGTCGGTGACCTTGAGTCCGAGCAATGTGCGCTCCAGGTCCGACATCTCGTGCGCCACCTTGCAATGCTGGCAAAGTTTGCGCACCAGGCGCTGGGCAATGATGCCGATGATGTTACCGGCCAGGATGTCCGGCGCCACGCCGATATCCATCAGGCGTGGAATGGCGCCCAGCGCCGAGTTCGTATGCAGCGTGGAAAAGACCTGGTGCCCGGTCATCGCCGCGCGCAACGCCATACTCGCGGTGTCTTCGTCGCGGATCTCGCCCACCAGGATGATGTCGGGATCCTGGCGCATCAGTGAACGGATGCCGCTGGCGAAATCCAGGCGCGAAGTTTCGCTCACCGATGTCTGGCGAATCATCGGCGTCGGGTATTCCACCGGGTCTTCCAGGGTCATGATATTGACCGATTCGGTATTCAGGTAACTCAGGATGGAATAGAGCGTGGTGGTCTTGCCGCTGCCGGTCGGTCCCGTCACCAGGATGATGCCCTCCGGACGCGCCACCATGAGCTTGACCTGGGTCTGCTCGTCGGGCCGTATACCCAGATCATCCAGTGACACGATGCCCTTCTGCCGATCCAGTACGCGCAGGACGATGTTCTCGCCGTGCACTGTCGGCAGCGTCGAGACACGAAAATCCACCTTCCGCCCGGACAGGGACAGCGAGATGCGGCCATCCTGCGGCGCGCGTGTCTCGGCGATATCCAGACCCGCCATGACCTTCAGGCGCACCGCAATGGCGGCCCAGTAATTCTTGTGCAGACTGCGGATCTGGCGCAGCACACCGTCAATACGGTAGCGGAAGCGCAGAAACCCCTCTTCCGGTTCGAAATGAATATCCGAGGCATTGCACTTCACCGCGTCCGCCATCAGCGCATTAACGAGGCGCACCACCGGCTGGCTGTACTCATCGGAATCGGCATCCAGGCTTTGATAATCAATTTCACCGGTCTCAATCTCCTTGAGGATGCCGTCCACTGACAGTTCAAAACCATAAAACTGGTCAATGGCCTTCTGGATCTCGGCCTCGCCGGCCAGCAGCGGCACCACGTCCACGTTGCCGCCGAGGTGGGCATTGAGCTGATCCAGCACCACTACATTGAACGTGTCCGCCATCGCCACAGTCAGCGTATTGGTGGTGGCGTCCAGCGTCAGCGGTAATATCTTGAGGCGGCGCGCCATTTCCTTTGGCAACATGCGCACCGCCTCGCTGTCGGCCACGGCGCGCGCAAGATCCACGCTCTCCTGGCCGATGACACCGCCGATGACGTCACGAATGATCGCCTCGGTGGCGAACCCCAGCCGCACGAGGATCTTGCCCAGATGTTCCTTGCTGCGGCGCTGCTCGGTCAGCGCGATCTCAATCTGATCCTGGGTCGTCACCCCCTTGTGGACCAGGATCTCCCCCAGCCGCATGTATTTCTTGTGCGGACCGGTCACGTTCAGGGAGGGGCGTTGGTGGACAGCGATTGGATCCGTGCCAGGATGGCCGAAGGGTCGAAGCTGGCGGGATGAAGTTCCGCCAGCCGTAGCGCGGTGTTGTAGTAATCCAGGGCCGGCTGACGCTGGCCGATGCGATCCAGACTGATGGCCAGGTTCAGCGCATAATCCGGATTCGACGAATCGATGCGGTGGGCGTCGAAAAATGCCTGCTGCGAATCCGGCCAGCGTTGTTGCGCGGCATAAATGTTGCCGAGCGTGAAATGCAGAAACGGTTGATCGGGGTTTTCCTTGATCAGCGAATTGATCGCGCTCTCGGCGCCGCTCAAATCGACGCTCTTGTTCAGGCCCACCAGCACCGCCAGCGCAGTGGCGTTGTCCGGATCCAGCTGCAACACACGGCCGTGTGCCTGCACCGCCCTTGCCGTATCACCGCTGCGCATGGCAATGGCGCCGTAGCCCAGCAAGGCGTCAATGTTATCCGGTGAGTTTTCGAGCACGGCCGCGTAAACGGCTTGTGCGCCCGCCAGATCACCGGCGTGGTACATGGCATAGCCCTCGCGCACCATGCGTTCCTGTTCGCCGACCCCGGTTTCACGGCTGATGCGAACCAGCGATGGAGCCTTGGTGGTCATGGCGGGTGCAGCGGGCGCCGTGGCAATGGCTGCGGGCGCCAAATTTAACGGGGCGGCGGGTGCCGGGATCGGCTCGGCAACGGGGATGGCAGCCGACGGCACTTCGACCGCCGGCCCGGG
>MGYT01000087.1:13050-14150 GCA_001801865.1 Gammaproteobacteria bacterium RIFCSPLOWO2_02_FULL_61_13 | reverse complement strand
GGCAGGATGCCGCCGGTGGCGCCTGACGCCGCCGGCGCGGGCTCCGTCACCGGTACGGCACCGGGAATTTCGGCGCCACCGGCGACCGGCAATCCGGCCTCACCCTGCACCGCGGGCAAGCTTTCAATCCCCCGCGCCACCCACGGCGATGGGGCGTTGCGCGCCACCGGCGTCACGGTCAGGTAATACCAGATCCCGGCCGCGGACAACATGACCAGGGTCAGGCCGCCGAGCACCCATTTCAACCCACTGCTGTCTTCCCTGGAACGGCCCGCGGCAAATACCGTTTCCGCCGCCACCGGCGTGGGTTGATCCCGGGCGCCAATGTCCTTGGCCAGTTGTATGGCCGAGACGCCCGGCAGGGTCTCATCATAGCCGGGCTCTTCAATCGGCGTTTCCATTTCACCCCGCACCGTCTCCTCGTACATTCCGGGCACCACCGGCACGGAAGGTTCTGCACCAAAGCCATGAAATGTCCGGTCGCCGTCGTCACTTTCCGCCGGGATGATCTGGTCCGCCAGACCGGAAGGCGCGGTCCTGGCCGGGGTGGCCATCGGAATGCTGGTGTTCAGTTCCATGGCCAGCAGTTGCTCGCCGGTGGCATTCAATGTCACATCTTCACTGCCCAAAGGCTGCTGCGCGGATTCCAGCGCCGGGCCACCACCGGTCTCGGAATTTGCGAACTCGCCGGATACCGGCTCCAGCGATAACTCACGCGACCGCGCGCCGGTGGCAGGCTCGTGCTGGACGTGATGCTGATCAGTGGCTTCCACGCCGGGGCGAGGCTCAAGCCGCGGCGCGGGACTGGAATCCTCCAGCTTGCGCGCGGCCTCGCGCTTTTCCTGCTCCGCCCGTTTGAGGGCGTCCATTAACAGGCTCACGGGGTACTACCTCGGCTCAGCTGACTGCATAGTGAGTAGGGCCGGCCGCAGGCTCCGCGGCGGGATAAATCCCGCCCTACAGAAAACTCCGCACCTGGAATAAATGAGAATTCTCGCGGGACAGGACACTAGCGCCTCAGGAATTTCTGGTACGGCTGCAAGTCCGCATCCAGGCTGGGATTGCGCACCACTATCGGGCGCAGGAAAATCACCAGTTCG
>MGYT01000087.1:12696-12948 GCA_001801865.1 Gammaproteobacteria bacterium RIFCSPLOWO2_02_FULL_61_13 | reverse complement strand
CCGGCACGCCCGAGTCCAGCGACAGGCTGGGGTTCGGGTCCTGCACAAAACGCAGCACCCGCGAAATGGACGGCCGTACGTTCAGAAGGATCGAGTCGTTGGAATTGATCTGGGGCGTCACACTCATGGTCACTCCAACCGCCACGGTGCGCGCCTCGGTATCCACGGTGGTATTGGTCTGCGTCTGCGACTGAGTTGTGGTCGAGTCCACTTCAAAATACACGATGTCATCAACCACCTTGAGCACCGCCG
>MGYT01000087.1:2628-12686 GCA_001801865.1 Gammaproteobacteria bacterium RIFCSPLOWO2_02_FULL_61_13 | reverse complement strand
CAGGGTCATGATTTGCGGGCTGGAGAGAACGCTCACGTCACCAAATTCTTCCAGCAACCGGACCTGCGCATTGATGACGTTGTCCGTTGTTTCGGGGTTGTCCTTGTAGTCAAGCACCAAGCTGGACAACGCGCTCGGAATAGTCGCACCCGGAATCAGCGCCGACGCGATGACAAACGTGGCGTCTCCCACCTCCGGCAGAATGGACCAGTCAATTCCAGCCTCAAACTTGCTGCTCAAGGTCACTTCGGCAATGGTTGCCTGGATCATGACCTGGCGTTGCCCGCTTTCGACCGCGCTGTCCACCAGTTGCTGGATCATTCGATGCTGGGCCGCCGTGGCCCGGACCGCGAGCAGGCCGGTCTCCGGGTAGGGGACGACATTGGACTGACTGCCGGCGCCACCCGCGGTCTGACCCGCGCCATCGGTTACCAGAGCCGTGATCGCTATCACCAGTGATCCCCAGAATTTGTTCTGTGACGCCACGGTGATATTCGTGGACCCGGTTCCCCCCGAGGCCGCGGCACCACCGCCACCCTCTCCGCCACCACCCGTGGAGCCGCCCACCGAGGTCTGCAATTTGATTTGCCCGTCCATTTCCCGCTCCATGCCGAGATAATTGACCTTGTAGGTATGGAAATAGGGCTCATCGGGCATGATGAACAGGTTGTCACCCTGCATTTCGTAACGAATGCTTACCTGGCGCGCGATGCGATCCAGTAACTGCGTCAGGGTCTGATCCACGGCGTTCAGGGTGACCACGCCATCGATACGCGGGTCCACATCCACATTGACCTTGGCATCCCGGGCCAGCGCAAACAGGATTTCCTTCACCGGAACTTCATTTACCACCACGGTGTATTTTTCCTGCGCTTCCGCGGCTGTGGGTTCGGGCAATTCCGGCGCCGCCTGTTCCACCAGCGCCGGGATCCCCTGTTGCCCGGCGGCCTGCGTACTTTCATCGAGGATGTGCCCGGTGGAGGTCTCATAGGGCTCGGGAATGATCTCGGCGCAGCCGAAGGTCAACAGAGCCAATACCAGCGTCAAAGAAATTCGCATGACGTTACCGTCCTGAAATGGGTGGGCCCCGACCCCTCTCCCGAGTCGGGTAAAATAAATTATATACCTATTCCAAGTCTTTCAGAGTTATAGACTTTCCGGATCCGCCAACGGCCGATAAACGATCCCCCAACAGATTTCGCAGGGCGGATCGGCTGCGCCCGGGGTGGGGGCCGGGGTCTCTTCAGGCGGCTGGGCAAAGACTTGTGCTTGCAACAACGCCAGCTCCGTCGCCGACAGGGTCGAATCAGTCCCATCCTGCAACTGAAACAAGGGGATAGGTTCGGGCGGCTGGACTGCCGCACCCTCCGGCGTCAGAACCGGGTCGTCGTCAGGCAGTGCGGCGGCTTCGGCCGGCGCGGGCGCCGTATCCTGCACCACCGGCGTGTTGACCACGGGTTCCGGGGACGGAGTCACGGGTGGGGTGTCCGCACTACCGGAGGCATCCGCCGCCGGAGGCGACGGTTCCGGCTCCACCACCGTCGCGACCGACACGGATTCCTCCAGCTGGAACATGGGGGCTTCCACTGCGGGCACCGACTCCGGCGCGGTAATACCCGGCGCGGGCTCAGCGGCTGCGGGTTCGTCCGGCATGGGACGGCCCTGCCACCAGAACATGGCCAGGGCGACGAACACAACCAGTGCGCCCCCGGCCAGCATCGCCGGCAACCACCAGCGGCGGCGAGCCGTGGTGAATTCGCTGTCCCGGGCGGCCTTGACGACGTGGGCCTTGCTGACCTGGATGCTGCTGTCGGCGTAGGCCGCCAGCAGTGATTTGTCGGCAACGATATTGATGCGGCGCACCAGGCCATGGGAATAATTGGCGATGGACTGCACGGCGCCGGGACTGAACAATTCGACCGCCCGATAGCCGCAGGCACGGACACGGGAATTCAGATAATCACGAATATCGATGGGATTGAACGGTGCCAGTTGAAAACTGTAGGTAATCCGTTCCTTCAACTGCCGGATCTCGGCCCGCGCCAGTTTTTCATCCAGTTCCGGCTGGCCGAACAGCACGATTTGCAGCAGCTTGTTCTGGCGCGTCTCCAGGTTACTCAGCAAGCGGATTTCTTCCAGCGTCGCGATGGGCATTCCCTGCGCTTCCTCCACGAATACCACCACCTGGCGATTTTCGGCATGCCGCGCCAACAGGAATTCCTGCAAGGCATGCATGACCTCCAGGCGCGAAGTGTTTGGGGAAACCTGCAGTTTCAGTTCAAATGCAATGACGTGCAGAATATTTTCCGGCGCCAGGCTGGGATTGGCGATGTATACCACCTCCACACGCTCCGGCAGTTCCTGTTCGAGCATGCGGCATAACATGGTCTTGCCGCTGCCCACCTCGCCCACCACCTTGACGATGCCCTCACCGTTCCCGACCGCGTAAATCAACGCCTCGAGAATGGCGCCACGATTGGCCCCGGGGAAAAACAGGTTCGTGTCCGGCGTAATGCGGAACGGGGGCTGATTCAGTCCGAAGTATTCGTAGTACATGGGTTTATTCCGCGTACGGGATCCCGAGACGCTGCATCCTGCTGTAGAGCGTGGTGCGATTGATGTCGAGCATGCGCGCGGCCTTGCTCAGGTTGCCACCGGCAGATTGCAACGCTGCCTGAATATAACGCCGCTCCAGATCCTGCAGACGTTGCTCCAGGCTGAACCCGGGGTGCTGCACTTCCCCCTGCACTGCATGGCGTGACTGGTCCGCGCTGCCGGCGCTGTCCGCGGCCGGGGCCTCCACCTCCAGCGCCACCTGTTCCAGAGTCACTTGCGCGCCGGGAAATTTTGCGCCCAGGCGAATGACGATATTGCGCAACTCGCGCACATTGCCCGGAAATGCGTAATGAGAAAGAAATTCCGCGGCCTCCGGCGCCAGCCGGAACGGAACGCCACCCGCGCAATACACGTCGCGGAAATGCGCCAGCAGCTTGAGGATATCCGCGCCCCGATCCCGCAACGGCGGCACCTCGATACTCAAGACCCCGAGCCGGTGGTAGAGGTCCGAACGGAACGCGCCGCGTGTCACTTCCCCGCGCAAGTCGCGGTTGGTGGCGGCGATGATGCGCGCCTTCGACGTGCGCGCCTGGGTTTCGCCGAGCCGATAGAACTCGCCGTTCTCCAGTACGCGCAGCAACTTGGATTGCAACTCCAGCGGCATATCGCCGATCTCGTCCAGGAACAGGCTGCCTTCCCCCGCGTCCTCGAAAAAACCCGCGCGCGCCTGCTGCGCCCCGGTATAAGCGCCCCTGGCGTAGCCGAACAATTGCGCCTCCAGCAGGTCCCGGGGAATGGCGGCGCAATTGACCGTCAGGAATGGCTGCGCTTGACGCCGGCTGTGCACATGCAGGTACTTGGCCACCAACTCCTTGCCGCTGCCGGATTCACCCTGCACCAGCACCGGAAAGGGCGTGTCGGCAAACTGCCGGATCAGTGCGCGCAGGGTCTCCACGGCACTGCTTTCCCCGATCAGTCCGGCGTCGCCCTGATCCTCCTCCGCTTCGGCGCGCTCCGCCGCCAGCATCATCATCTGATGCGCCAGGCGCGTGCGCAGCAACGGCACATCACAGGGTTTGGGGACAAAATCCACCGCTCCCAGCGCGAGCGCATGCCGGATGTTCGCCGCATCATTCTGGCCGGACAGCACCAATATCTTCATGTCCGGCTGGATGGCGAGCAGTTCGGTGATAAGGCCGTAGCCTTCATGGGGTTGGTGCGGTTGCGGCGGCAGCCCGAGATCCACCAGCGCCAGGGACGGCAGCGATTCCATCCGCCGCAACAGATTCAGCGCCTGGGGCCGGCTGTGCGCAGTCAATACGTCAAAGTTTTCCTGCAACGCCAACGCGAGGGATTCCAGGATCAGCGGGTCATCATCCACGAACAGCATCGCCGGACGTTCCGCCGCGGTTGCAACCGGTTTAGCCGCCTGTCTTGCCATGCGGCATGACGATACCCCCAGCCTGCAACTGCCACAAGTTCCGCGCTCCGGGGCGCGACAACGAATTACCGGCGCGGGAGGTCAAGGTTGCGCCAAATCCGCTCCGCGGCTTCAGAACGGTTCATGGTGTAAAGGTGCAGACCGGGCGCCCCGCCGGCGAGCAGGCGTTCGCATAGCGCCGTGGTCACGTCCACGCCGAAAGCGCGGATGGCCTGAACGTCATCACCGAATTCCTGCAGCCGCTTCATGATCCAGCGCGGGATCTCGGCGCCACAGGCCTCCGAAAAACGAATCAGTTGCGTGCTGTTGATGATCGGCATTACGCCGGGAACGATGGGAACCTTGATCCCCAGTCCGCCGCAACTGTCCAGAAACCGGAAGTAGGCATCCGGGTTATAAAAGTACTGGGTCAGCGCGCTGTTGGCGCCGGCATCCACCTTGCGCTGAAAATTGGCCAGGTCGGCGGCGGGGCTTTTCGCCTGGGGGTGAAATTCCGGGTAACACGCCACCTCGATATGAAACCAGTCGCCCGTGGTATGGCGGATTAATTGCACCAGTTCGCTGGCGTGCTGCAACGACCCGCGGCCGATGCTGCCCGACGGCAGATCGCCGCGCAGCGCCACCACGTGGCGCACACCCGCCGACCGATAACGCTCCAGCGTGGTCTCCAGTTCCGCGATATCGGCGCCGGTGCAGGAAATGTGCGGGACTCCTTCGATGCCGGTGCCATGCTGGATCGCCAATGCCGTCTCCAGGGTTCGTTCCCGTGTACCGCCGCCCGCCCCATAGGTGACCGAGAAAAAATCCGGGCCCAACAGCGCCAGGCAACTCCAGGTTTCCCGCAGCCGGGACGCCGCCTCCTCGGTCCGCGGCGGAAAGAACTCAAAGCTGTACTTGTTGGCAGGCATCGGATTTGGTTCCAGGAATTGCAGGCCGGCGTGGCCCTGAATGATTTGTGCCGGACAGGATATTATGCACGCGTGTAAATCCTATCATGGCACTGACCACCACACCGCCCTGTACCTTGAATCTGCCGGCGCCGGATTTCCTGCTGCCCGGCACTGACGAGCGTGATTGGTCACTGCAACAGTGCCGTGGCCCGCGCGGCACTTTGGTCATGTTCATCTGCAACCACTGCCCGTATGTCAAGGCGGTCCAGGAATACCTGGTTCGCGATACCATGGATCTGCGCGCGCTGGGCGTGCACTCGGTTGCCATCATGTCGAATGACACGCGTGCGTACCCGGAAGACGACCGGGAGCACATGCGCGCCAACGCGGAGCACTGGCGCTATCCGTTCCCCTATCTGATTGACGCGTCGCAGCAGGTGGCAAGAGCCTACGGCGCCGTGTGCACACCGGATTTCTTCGGCTATGACGCGGAACTCAGGCTCAGATACCGCGGCCGCCTAAACGCCGTGACACCGGGCCGTGCTGAAACGCCGGGCATGCAGCGCGAGTTGTTCGACGCCATGTGTCAGATCGCCGCGACCGGCAGTGGACCCGCGCAGCAAACCCCAAGCATGGGCTGCTCCATCAAGTGGCGCGGCGATTCAGCTATAAGCCATAAGCTATAAGTCATAAGTAAACCAAGTCCCCGCAGATTCTCTTATTGCTTATGGCTTATCGCTTATAGCTGGCTTCTTATGGCTTGTAGCTGCCCATAGGCTGGGCCAAAATACCGCCCCCTCCGAACCACGTAACTACGGATCAAGATGCCATCCAGACGTGAACTAGCAAACGCCGTGCGTGCCTTGAGCATGGACGCGGTACAAGCGGCCAATTCCGGCCATCCGGGCGCACCCATGGGCATGGCCGATTTGGCAGAAGTACTCTGGAACGATTTCTTGCGCCACAACCCGGCCAACCCGCGCTGGGTTGATCGGGACCGCTTCATACTTTCCAACGGCCACGGCTCGATGTTGCTGTATGCGCTGCTGCACCTGTCCGGCTATGACCTGCCTCTGGATGAATTGCGGCGCTTCCGGCAACTGCATTCGCGCACGCCCGGTCATCCGGAAGTGGGTCATACCCCGGGGGTGGAGACCACCACCGGCCCATTGGGGCAGGGCTTCGCCAATGCGGTGGGCATGGCCATTGCGGAACGCCGGTTGGCTGCGCAGTTCAACCGGCCCGGCCATGAGGTCATCAACCATTTCACCTACGTTGCCGTCGGCGATGGTTGCCTGATGGAGGGCATCTCCCACGAGGCGGCATCCCTGGCCGGGACCCTGGGCCTGGAAAAACTCATCGCCATTTTTGACAGCAACCAGGTCTCCATCGACGGTGACGTGCGCGGCTGGTTCACGGAGGACGTGGCTGCCCGGTTCAAGGCCTACGGCTGGCGCGTGATAAACAATGTGGATGGCCACAACGCGGACCAGGTGAAGCGGGCGGTAAGCAAGGCGCGCCGGTCAAAGGGGCAGCCCACGTTGATCATATGCCGCACGATCATCGGCTGGGGCGCGCCGAACAAGCAGGGGAGCGCGGATTGTCACGGCGCGCCGTTGGGCACGGACGAGGTCGCCAAAGCGCGGGCGCAGATCGGCTGGCCGCATGCCCCGTTTGTCATCCCGGAGGAGTATTACCAGGACTGGGACGCGCGCCTGCGCGGCGCCCGTGCCGAGGCCAAATGGCGCCGTGGTTTCAAGGCTTACCGGGAGGTATACCCGGAGCTCGCGGCGGAATTTGAGCGCCGCATGTCGGGTGCACTGCCGGAAAACTGGGAGGCAACGACCCGCGCCTTCGTGGCTGCCACGGCGGCGAAGGGTGAAAACATTGCCACGCGCAAGGCCTCCCAGAATGCATTGAATGCCTATGGGCCGGTATTGCCGGAATTGATCGGAGGCTCAGCGGACCTCACCGGTTCAAACCTGACGCTGTGGTCCGGCTCCACCACGTTCACGGGCACGACCGCGGGCAACTACATATATTATGGAGTGCGCGAATTCGCCATGGCAGCCATCAACAACGGCATCGCCCTGCATGGCGGCCTGATCCCCTACGGCGGCACATTCCTTATATTTTCAGACTATGCCCGCAATGCACTGCGCATGTCCGCGCTTATGGCTCAGCGCAATATTTTCGTGCTGACCCATGACTCCATCGGGCTCGGAGAAGACGGCCCGACCCATCAGGCCGTGGAACAGGCGGCGACCCTGCGCTTGATCCCGAACATGGCGGTGTGGCGACCTTGCGACGCCGTGGAAACGGCGGTGGCCTGGAAGGCTGCCATCGAACGCCGCGAAGGCCCGACCTGCCTGCTGCTTACGCGCCAGAATCTGAAACCCATGCAGCGCACAGCGGAGCAGATGGCGCAGATCGATCATGGCGGGTATGTGCTCCTGGATCATGGCCCGGAACCGGATGCGATCATCATCGCCACCGGTTCGGAGGTCGGGATTGCCGTGGCGGCAGCCGGGGAACTGGAACGGGCCGGACGCAAGGTACGCGTGGTCTCCATCCCCTGCACCAGTACCTTCGACGCCCAGGACGCTGCGTGGCGGGAAAGCGTCCTCCCGACCGCCTGCCGGCGCCGGGTAGCAGTGGAGGCGGGGGTTCCGGATTACTGGTACAAGTACGTGGGCCTGGAGGGCCGTATCCTCGGTGTGCCGCGCTTTGGCGCCTCGGCACCCGGCCCGGATGTATTCCGGCATTTTGGCCTGACCGTCGCCGGCGTAGTGGCGTGCGTAAATTCGCTGTTTAATTGATTATGCTCGGAATAAGTCCTGCGGTTCCGTGATTGTGCGGGCCTGGAACTAAAGGTTGTCACCGTACTTAATTAGGAGTTGGCACATGGCGATCAAAGTGGGTATCAACGGCTACGGCCGAATCGGCAGGAACATCCTGCGCGCAGTGTATGAATGCAAACGCACCAGCGAACTGCAAATCGTCGCCATTAATGACCTGGGCGATGCGAAGACCAATGCCCACCTGACCCAATATGACAGCGCCCACGGCCGGTTCCCGGGCCAGGTGTCCGTGGACGGCGACAGCATGGTGGTGAATGGCGATCGCATTCGCGTGCTGGCCGAGCGCGATCCGGCAAAACTTCCGTGGGGCAGCCTGGGCGTGGACGTGGTGATGGAATGCACCGGCCTGTTTACCTCGAAGGAAAAGGCCGGGGCGCACCTTAAGGGCGGCGCAAAAAAGGTCATCATCTCGGCGCCGGGCGGCAAGGACGTGGACGCGACTGTTGTTTACGGCGTCAACCACAACGTGCTGCGCGCTTCGCACACGGTGATCTCCAACGCCTCCTGCACCACCAACTGCCTGGCGCCGCTGGTCAAGGTGCTGCACGACGGCATCGGCGTCGTCAGCGGCATCATGACCACGATTCATTCCTATACCAACGACCAGGTGCTGACCGACGTGTATCACACCGATCTGCGCCGGGCGCGATCCGCCACCATGTCCATGATCCCGACCAAGACCGGGGCCGCCGCGGCCGTGGGGCTGGTGCTGCCGGAACTGAATGGCAAGCTGGATGGGTATGCTGTGCGTGTCCCCACCATCAACGTCTCCATGGTGGACCTGACGTTCCAGGCCGCCCGCGACACCACGCATGACGAGATCAACAGGCTGATGCATGCTGCGGCCGATGGCCCGCTGCGCAATATCCTGGCGTACACCGATGCGCCGCTGGTCTCCATTGACTTCAACCATAATCCGGCCTCGTCCACCTACGACGCCTCGTTGACGCGTGTCGTGGAAGGTCGATTGGCGAAAGTCATTGCCTGGTATGACAACGAGTGGGGATTCTCCAACCGCATGCTGGACACAACCCTTGCCCTGATGGCGGCGAAATAGCTGCCCCTGTCCATGCCCAAACTCGCGTTCCTTCGCCTGCATGACGTCAGTGTGCGCAAAAAGCGCGTACTGGTGCGCGTGGACTTCAATGTGCCGCTGCAGGACGGCGTAATTACCGACGACACGCGCGTGCGCGCGTCATTGCCGGTCATACTTTATCTGCTCAAGGCGGGCGCCGCCGTGATGCTGATGTCGCATCTGGGGCGGCCCAAGGAAGGCGCATTCGATGAGCGCTACAGCCTGAAACCCGTGGCTGAACACCTCGGCCGGTTGCTGAACTGCACCATCGCATTGCAGCGCAACTGGCTCGACGGCGTAACGGTGCAACCCGGCGAGGTGCTGCTGCTGGAGAATGTGCGTTTCGAGCCGGGTGAGGAGGCCAACGACGACGGACTGGCGCGCCGCATGGCGCAGTTGTGCGACGTCTTTGTCAATGATGCGTTCGCCACCGCGCACCGCGCGCAGGCGTCCACCCACGGTGTTGCAAAGTATGCGCCGGTAGCCTGCGCCGGCCCGCTGTTGGTGGCGGAAGTGGAGGCCCTGACCAGGGCGCTTCAGGACCCGGCGCACCCGATGCTGGCGGTGGTGGGCGGCTCCAAGGTCTCCACGAAGCTCACGATTCTCGAACAGTTGCTGGAAAAAGTGGATGCACTGATCGTCGGTGGCGGCATTGCTAACACCTTTCTGGCAGCCGCCGGATTCGAGGTCGGCAAATCATTGCAGGAGGCGGACCTGGTGCCGGCGGCGAGGCGTATGTTGCTGCAGGCGGAACAGCGCGGGAATCCGATTCCGCTGCCGGCCGATGTGGTCTGCGCGCGGGAATTTTCCGCCGGCGCCGCGGCAACGATCAAAAACGTGGCCGATGTGGACGCCGGGGATCTGATCATGGACGTGGGACCGGAGACCGCGCGGCGCTACGCCGCATCCGTGGCCACGGCCGCCACCGTGATCTGGAACGGCCCGCTGGGGGTATTCGAATGGGAACAGTTCGGCCAGGGCACGCGCGTGCTGGCAGACGCCATCGCGGCCAGCAAGGCGTTTTCATTGGCTGGCGGCGGCGACACCGTCTCAGCCATAGCCCATTACAACATTTCCGACCGCATCTCCTACGTCTCCACCGGGGGCGGTGCGTTTCTGGAATTCCTCGAAGGCCGCACGCTGCCGGCCATCGCCATCCTGGAAGAGTCCGCCCGGGCAGTCGCCGCTGCAGAACGGGAGTACTGAACAGGTGGAGCAAAACAAACAACTGACTA
>MGYT01000087.1:0-2613 GCA_001801865.1 Gammaproteobacteria bacterium RIFCSPLOWO2_02_FULL_61_13 | reverse complement strand
GAAAGGCGGCACCCGAGCCTGCATGGCAGATTGCCTGCTCCTGCGCAATCTGCATTCCCGCCATCCATGGCGGTCAGACGTATTTACGGCGTGTCCGCGAAAATCGGATCGGACTGCGCGTCAGTTCGACACCTCGGAATTTCCAGTTAGGATTCTAATGCGTCGAACCAAGATCATCGCCACGCTCGGCCCCTCCACGGATGATCCCGTCGTGCTTGAACGCATGGTCAATGCGGGAGTCGATCTGTTCCGTTTCAATTATTCCCATCAGACCCAGGCTGACCACGCGCGGCGCTTCGAGGCGGTGCGCAATCTGAAGGGCGCCGGACGCGACGTGGGCATCATTGCCGATCTGCAAGGACCGAAGATCCGGCTGGAGCGGTTTCAGTCCGACAAGGTGTACCTGGAGGAAAATTCCGACTTCACCCTCGACACCGGCCTGGACAAAAACGCCGGGGACGAGGCGCATGTTGGCGTCACTTACAAGAACCTGACGCGGGATGTTAAATCCGGCGACCGGCTGCTGGTTGACGACGGCCGCATCGTGCTGGAAGTGAAAGCGGTGGAAGGCAATGAAGTCCACTGCCGCGTGGTCCTCGGCGGCGAATTATCCGGCAAGAAAGGCATCAACCTGCAGGGCGGCGGTCTGGCGGCGGGCGCGCTGACTAAAAAGGACCAGAACGACCTCGCCCATGCCGTGGCCCATGGCGCGGATTATTTTGCCGTTTCCTTCGTGCGCAGCGTGGAAGACATCCGCGAGGCACGGCGCCTGCTGACAGCAGCGGGCAGCAACGCCGGCATAATCGCGAAGTTCGAGCGCGCCGACGCATTGAAGAATGCCGAGGCCATCATCGAGGCCTCGGACGCCATCATGATTGCGCGCGGCGATCTGGGCGTGGAAATCGGCGATGCGTCATTGCCGCCGGTGCAGAAGCACTTGATAAAACTGGCCCGCGACATGGATCGCGCGGTGATCACGGCCACGCAAATGATGGAGTCCATGATCGAGAACCAGGTGCCGCTGCGCGCGGAGGTATTCGACGTGGCCAACGCGGTGTTTGACGGCACCGATGCGGTCATGCTGTCCGGGGAAACCAGTGTCGGAAAATATCCGGACAAGGTGGTGCAGGCCATGGCGCGCATTTGTGCGGAGACGGAGAAACAGCGCGTCACCCGCGTCTCCGACCACCGCATCAACCAGCGCTTTGAACGTATCGATGAGGCGGTTGCCATGGCGGCCATGTACGCCGCCAACCACATCGGCGCCAAGGCCATAGCCGCACTCACGGAAACCGGTTCCACGACCCTGTGGATGTCGCGCATCAGTTCCGGCATCCCGGTCTTTGCCTTCACGCGCCACATCGAGTGCAGACGCCGGGTACGCCTGTATCGCGGCGTCTATCCCATTCATTTCGACATCACGCACACGGACCCGCTGCAGGCCAACGCCGAAATCGTTGAGGAGTTGATGCGCCGCAGGATGGTGTTCGACAACGATTTCGTGGTCATTACCAAGGGCGATCTCAGCGGACATCGCGGCGGCACCAACAACATGAAGATAGTACGGGCCGGGCAGCACGCCGGGCCTTCGGTTTGAACAGCACAATCCAGGAACCAGGAGTCGCAGGTCATGACTGATTACAGCAAACAACTGGAGCAGACCGCCCGGGCCATGGTAGCCCGCGGCAGGGGCATTCTGGCCATTGACGAGAGCCAGCCCACCATCAAGAAGCGCTTCGACAGCATCGGCGTGGAAAGCACGGAATCGAACCGGCGCGCCTACCGAGACCTGCTCATCACCGCGCGCGGCGGCGCGGAATTCATCAGCGGCATGATCCTGTTTGACGAGACCCTGCGCCAATCCACGACAGCCGGGGTGCCGTTTGCAAAGGCGCTGGCTGATCAGGGCATCCTGCCCGGCATCAAGGTGGACAAAGGCGCGAAGGAACTGGCCGGGCATCCGGGCGAACTGGTCTCTGAGGGACTGGATGGACTGCGCGACCGGCTGGTGGAATACCGCGGCATGGGCGCCGTGTTCGCCAAGTGGCGCGCCGTGATCACCATCGGCGCCGGCATTCCCTCCGACACCTGCATTGAAACCAACGCCCATGCGCTGGCCCGTTACGCGGCCCTGTGCCAGGCGGAAGGAATCGTGCCCGTGGTGGAACCGGAAACCCTGATGGATGCCGACAACACCGCGGAAACCTGCTTCGATGTCACCGAACGCACGTTACATACCCTGTTTGATCAATTGGTGCGCCAGCAAGTGACGCTGGAACACACCATTCTCAAGGTGAACATGGTGGTCGCCGGCAAAAAATGTTCGCAGCAGGCCGGTGTGCAACAGGTCGCGGATTTGACCGTGCGCTGCCTGTTGCGCGCGGTGCCCGCAGCGCTGCCCGGCATCGTGTTCCTTTCCGGTGGCCAAAGCGCGCAACTGGCCACCGCCCATCTCAATGCCATGAATGTTGCGTACCCGAAGCTGCCCTGGCCTTTGAGTTTTTCCTATGGCCGCGCGTTGCAGGATCCCTGCCTCAAGGCCTGGGCCGGCAAGCCGGAAAATGTTGCGGCAGCACAGAAGGCGCTGTTGCACCGGGAGCGCTGCAACGGCCT
>MGYT01000086.1:5435-5530 GCA_001801865.1 Gammaproteobacteria bacterium RIFCSPLOWO2_02_FULL_61_13 | reverse complement strand
TTCTATGCACTGGCGCCGTTCCTGGTTACCAGCCGGTGGCGGGTGTTCGCGCTATTGCTCCTTTCCCTGGGAGTGCGGTGTGCAGTCTTGTGGCA
>MGYT01000086.1:714-5353 GCA_001801865.1 Gammaproteobacteria bacterium RIFCSPLOWO2_02_FULL_61_13 | reverse complement strand
TATTTCGCCTATGCGTGGTTGGTCAAACTCGGGCCCGGATGGCGATCGGTGCGCGTAAAGGCCGCAGGCCTGGCGATCAGCGCGTTGTTTCTGTACTGGGCAGGCAGCCGATCCCTGGTCGGAGGCATGCTCTATGAAGGCGGCCACTACGATACGTACATGCACTGGGCCTTCTATCTCGGACTGGCGATTACCGTGCCATTTCTGTTCTCGATCTCGAAAAACTGGTCCTATGACCGGCTTATCGGGGAACTGTCATATCCGCTCTACCTGGTGCATGGATTTGTTATAGGAATATTTTTCAATTTGAAGGGCGTGACCAAGGGAAGCTTCGAGACTGAATGGATAATCATTGTCTTGTCGGTCGGGGTCGCGGCACTGGTCTACCTGTTTGTTGATGCGCCGGTCGAGCGATCCCGGCGCAGGCTGGAGTCCATGAATTTGGGGTCCAGACAGCCGGCAAAAGCCGGCTAGAGGATCAGCCGCCACGCTTCCAGTTTCTCATCGATTGAAAGCGTCGCATTGGCCGGGCTTGTGGACGGCAGCCGCGTCAGGGTCGGGGAGAGATCGCCCAACGCCGGGAGCACCGCGCGTCTGAAGGTGGACTCGGCGGCCGCGCCGTTGAAGTAGATGCGGGTAATGCGCCGATGGCTGCCAAGAAATTGGCGGAAGTCATTTACAGTCACGGTCCCCGCCTGGATGCGTGCGTCGAGGCTGCCGTCCCGCTTGCAGGACTGGAGTACATCCCACAACGCGATGCCGGCGGATTGCAGCGCGCGGATCCTGACCGCATAGGATGCACCGTTCCTGATCCCCAGTAATTCCGAAACTATGGGCCAGAATGCATTGCGTGGATGGGCATAATACTGACCGGCATGCAGGGAAGTCTGCCCAGGCATGCTGCCCAGGATCAGGGTGTGTGCGGATGCGTTGGCAATCGGCGGGAATCCGCGAATCCGGGTCATGACGCTATTGTTGCGCGGATGGTGCGGTAAAAAAATGACCTCCTCCGGGGATCCCTGAATCAGTTCAGGGATCCCGTGGAGGAGGGACTCAACAGGAGCAGGGAGGGGGTAAACTTTTAATTGCGATTCAGTCGGCATCCGGCTCTGCCGCGTCGTCCGGCACCGGGCCGGCATCGGAAGACCGGCGCTGGCGCCGTTCCTGATGTCCGCCATCTTTTTCTCCGCGGCTCATGTGCCGGGAATGCATTTCGTCGAAGCGCGCGAGCTGGTCCTCATTCAATACCTTGGCCAGCTTGTCCCGGGTCCTGGCGTGCAATGCATCCATCTGGGCGCGCTTTTGATCCCGATCCAGGTTCGACTTGTCCATGGCGTCATGTTCAGCCCGGGTTTCGGAAAATATTTTTCCCACCGACTCTTTCTGCTCCGGCGTCAGATCCAGTTCTTCCGCCATGCGCTCACCCCGGCGGCCGTCACGCCGATCGGCGTGCTGCTCCAATCGTTCCATCTGCTCGGCGTTCAGGACCGTGGACAGCCGTTTCTTCGTCTCTTCCTCCAGCGCACGGCGCTTGTCCGCCTGTTCCTGCATGATGGTCCGGACTTTTTGCGTCTGGTCGGGACTTAAGTCGAGTTTTCGCTCCATGCGACCGATGTCCTTCTGGGCGTCGGGTTCATTTTCCGCGAGTGCCTGACCCGAGATGACCAGTAGTGCGCCTAGTGTCAGTGCCGCGAAGTTGTTCATGCCACTCATCTTTGCCCCCTTGGATCGGTTTCCCGGGAATCAGTCCCGCGTGGGAATACTGTCACATTCGACTGCCTCAATGTGCCGGAGTTGCCTCCGGATCAGGGAAGAATTGTGCAAACGCCCGCAGCCTGGTCCGCCGGCGGACTGTGCAAACATTATGGATATGCCCTTGCCTGGCGGCTGCAGCGGGCCCGGGGCCGGATAAACTGGCCGCAGATCCGGTCCAATGATCGCAGGAAGCCATCCGAGTCATGTACCTGAGCATTAAATACAAGGTGTTGCTGACACTGGTGGTGATAACCACCAGTGCCGTGCTGGTCATGTGGTTGATGGTGAAGTGGAGCTTTGACCGCGGCTTTCTGCGCTATGTCAGCGACGTGGAACGCGCCGCCCATCAGGGCTTGGTGGACGCGCTGGCGGACGAATATCAGCGCAGTGGAGACTGGGAGCGGCTGCGTCATAATCCGCGCCGGTTTCAGGAACTGCAGTTGATAAGTCTCCTGCGCTCCGATTTGCGGCGTCACGTGGCCATGGCGCCGCCATTATGGATTGGGCAGTTTTTCCCCAACCCGCGCGTGGGTGCGGGTGCAACCATGGGCGCCATGCCGTTCAATTTGCCGGTAGCGGCGCCGCATCTGGCAGCGGTGTTGCTGGACGCGGATCAGGAGTTTGTTGTCGGCAGGGGGGGCGAAGTGGATGACCTGAACCTGTTGCCCATCACGGTGTCCGGTCGCGACGTGGGGTTCCTCGGCATCCGGCCGCCGCCCGGCCTCACCGATCGCCACGACCTTTACTTTTCCCAGCGTCAGGCCCATGCGTTGATGGCCATCGCATTGGCGGTTATTGCGCTGGCGGCGCTGATGGCATGGCCCATTTCCCGGCAATTGGTCCGGCCCATCCGCGAATTGTCGCAAGGCGCGCAACGGCTCGCCGCCGGCGATTACGACATGCGCATGACTCCGGGCCCCGGTGATGAACTGGGCCAGTTGACCGCGGACTTTAATTCCCTCGCCAAGGCCCTGCAGGAGAACGAGAAGTCCCGGCGCCGCTGGATAGCCGATATATCGCACGAACTGCGCACGCCGCTGTCGATCCTGCAGGGTGAGATAGAGGCAATGCAGGACGGGATCCGGACGCCCAGCGCGGAGCGCCTGCAGGTGCTGCACAATGAAACCACCAACCTGACCCGGCTGGTGAAGGACTTGTACGAATTGTCCTTGTCCGACATCGGCGCCCTGAGTTATCAGAAGCGCTCCACCGATCTGGAAACCGTGCTGGCGGGGTGCGTGGCCGGCTATCGCGACAAATTTGCCGACCGCGGCATCGAGCTCAGCTGGCTGTCATCCTGCGCAGACGGCATCACCGTGTTTGGCGATGCCGACCGTCTGAAACAGCTGTTTTCAAATCTGCTGTCCAATTCCCTGCGCTACACGGATCCGAATGGGCGGGTTGAGGTGGGCCTGAGCCGGCGCGATGATATGGCGGTCATTGATATCCGGGATTCCGCCCCGGGCGTTCCGGCGGAACACCTGCCGCACCTGTTCGAGCGCCTGTACCGGGTGGAGTCCTCGCGCAGCAGGGCCACCGGGGGGTCCGGCTTGGGGCTGTCCATCTGCCGCAGCATTGTCGAAGCCCACGACGGCAGGATCAGCGCCCAGGCCTCGTCCCTGGGTGGGCTGTGGATCCAGGTGGAACTCCCGATGGAGAAGCCGTCGTGAGCGATGGCGGCGATACGATTGTCATTGTCGAGGACGAACCGCAGATCGCGGAATTGTTGCGGGATTATCTGCATGGTTCCGGGTTCACGGCAGAAATAGTCGGTGATGGGTTGCACGCGGTGGACGCCATTCGCACGATTCAGCCCGCACTGGTGTTGCTGGACCTGATGTTGCCGGGCAAGGACGGGCTGGCCGTCTGCCGCGAAGTACGGGAATTTTCCAGGGTCCCGATCATCATGGTCACGGCCCGGGTCGAGGAAATTGATCGCTTGCTGGGCCTGGAGATAGGCGCCGACGACTATATCTGCAAGCCCTTCAGCCCGCGCGAGGTGGTAGCGCGGGTGAAGGCGGTGCTGCGCCGGGCCGCCGCTGGCAGGCCACCTGGCGCCGGCCTGTTGCAACTGGATGAACAGCGTTACGAGGCGCGCGTCGCGAATCAGCCGGTGGCATTGACCGCAGTGGAATTTCAGTTGTTGAAACTGCTGGCCGCTGAGCCGGGGCGCATCTTTTCCAGGAACCACCTGATGGACCGCATTTACCCGGATCACCGCGTCGTCAGTGATCGCACCATTGACAGCCATATCAAGAAACTGCGCCGCAAGCTGGAGACCGCGGCGCCGGAAATGGAGATCATCCACTCCGTGTATGGCGTCGGCTACAAGGTTGAATATCCAGACCCTGACTGATCCCTATTCTTTGCACGATTGTTGCGTAGTATTGAATTCGCGCAACCCAGAAAAGCTACTGGTAGAGTCTCAGATTGCCATTCCGAATGTACCCATTGTCATCCCGAACGAGCGTAGCGAGGAGGGATCTTGTGGTTCACTAAAGTAAGATTCCTCGCTACGCTCGGAATGACAAGGCGTACCCGGAATGAGCACATTCAAACTGATCCATTGGCAAAATGATGGAGGTCATCAAATGAAAAGGTACTTTGGCAGCACCCTGCTGTTGGCAATGCTCGCGCTGCATCCGTTCAACGCCGGCGCCCAGGACACATTCGAGTTCGACGACTTCGACATGCCGATGCCGCCGCCCCATGGCATGGCCATTGGCCAGGTATTCCCGCCACCGCACCACGGTGCTTTCTTTGTGAACAATTCGTTCGCAGAGGCAATGCCGATGGATCCCATGCGCCTGGTCATGCTGGCTGAGCGCCTGGAATTATCCAGGGAACAGCGCGAGGCACTGGGGAAAATTGCCGACGAGGCAAC
>MGYT01000086.1:0-694 GCA_001801865.1 Gammaproteobacteria bacterium RIFCSPLOWO2_02_FULL_61_13 | reverse complement strand
TGTTCCGCATGGGCGATGCGCGCAAGGAACTGGATACGGCACTGGAGGAGGAGGGCAAGGACGAGCCCGCGCTGCGAGTGCTGGCCGATGCGCAGGGTAAATTGCACGCGGACCTGCTGTTTCTGCAATTAAGCACCAAGCAACGCATGCGGAAACTGCTCACCGAGGAACAACGTGCGCAGCTTGAGGAGGGAATGATTGGATGGCAGGGAGCCCGGGCCATGCACAAGGCCCTGCGCGAGAAGCACAAGTAAACCACGGTCCGGACGCAAACACGGCCGGCGAATTATTCAGCGGCAGCAGCCTCCGGCACGGCCTGCGGCAGTTCCGGCAGGACGAATGGCGTCGCGTGGCCCAACGCGGTCAGGTAGATGAGTCCGCCGTGGGGGCGGTCAATGCGGGCGATGCCGAACAGCCAGGCGAATATCTCATCCGCCTCGGCCGCGGAGACGATCACGGTCAGAATATCCTTCTCCGCCTGCTCGCCGAGGCCGCGATGGGCCAGCGGTGTGAGCCTCCCCATGCCGCGCGCAGTGTTCGTGCTGGCTTCAATGATTCCCTTCTCATCCTTGAGACGTTGCAACACGTCCAGCGCGATTCCATGCGGCAGGATGCAGGTGATGAGCTTTTGCGGCGGCAGGATGCGGATGGTGGCCACGGCTATTTATTTCCAGCGAGAAGCTTGTCGGCGATT
>MGYT01000085.1:31298-38276 GCA_001801865.1 Gammaproteobacteria bacterium RIFCSPLOWO2_02_FULL_61_13 | reverse complement strand
ACGACGGGCACGTCGGCCAGTTGCTCGACAAGCTCAAGGAACTCGGCCTCGACGAGAACACCATCGTCATGTATTCCACCGACAACGGCGCGGAGAAAGCCACCTGGCCGGATGGCGGCGCGTCACCCTTCCTGGGCGAGAAGAATACCCAGTTCGAGGGCGGCTACCGCGTGCCGACCGCGATCCGCTGGCCCGGCGTCATCAAGCCCGGCTCCGTCCTGAACGACGTCTTCGCCCACGAAGACATGTTGCCCACGCTGCTCGCCGCCGCCGGCGTCCCCGACGTGAAGGAGCAGCTCAAGAAGGGCATGAAAGTCGGTAACAAGACCTTCAAGGTTCATCTCGACGGCTACAACATCACCGATGCGCTCGCCGGCAAAGCAGCCAGCCCGCGCCACGAGTTCTTCTACTTCAGCGACGAAGGTTCGCTCGTCGCGTTGCGCTACAACCAGTGGAAGATCGTGTTTGCCGAACAGCGTGGCCACGGCTTCGACGTGTGGCAGGAACCGTTCGTGCCCCTGCGCTTTCCCAAGGTACTGAATCTGCGCTCGGACCCGTTCGAATCGGCCGTCCACGATTCCGATTACTATTGGAAATGGAGGCTCGAGCGCCCCTACCTGCTGGTCCCGGCGCAGGACTACGTCGGCCAGTTCCTGGCCACGTTCAAGGAATTTCCGCCGAGCCAGAAAGCCGGCAGCATGAGCCTCGACAAGGTGCTGGAGACGCTCCAGACCCCGGCTCAGGGAGGCAACTGACATCACGCTTGAATGAACTGCTGACTCAAGCTACCAGGCCGCATCCGTCCCACTGGTTGCGGTCTTTTTCACAAAGGCAAATGGACTCAGGCATGAAGACCATCCGCAGCCAACTCCTTCTCGCCGCTGCGCTTGTTGGCGCGCTGGCTTTCGCCGCAACCGTCGCGCGAGCAGCCGACCCATTGCCCTCATGGAACGATGGCAAGGCCAGGCAAGCCATCACCTCCTTTGTCGAGAAGGTGACCAAGGCAGGCTCGCCGGACTTCGTGCCGGTCGCGGAGCGCATCGCAACGTTCGACAACGATGGCACGCTGTGGGCCGAGCAGCCGATGTATTTCCAGGTGGTCTTTATTTTCGACCGCATCAAGCAGCTCGCGCCGCAGCATGCGGAATGGACGACGAAGGAGCCGTTTGCGTCCGTGCTCAAGGGCGACGTGAAAGCCGCGCTGGCCGGTGGCGAGCACGCGATCATGGAAATGGCGATGGCCACGCACGCGGGCATGACCACCGAGGAGTTCGAGCAGATCGTGACGGACTGGATCGCCACCGCGAGGCATCCGGTGAGCAAGCGGCCTTACACCGAAATGGTCTACCAGCCGATGCTCGAACTGCTCGCCTATCTGCGTGCAAACGGTTTCAAGACCTTCATCGTCTCCGGCGGCGGCATCGAGTTCATGCGCCCGTGGGCGGAGAAGGTCTATGGCATCCCGCCCGAGCAGGTCGTCGGCAGCAGCATCAAGACGACGTTCGAGCTGCGCGACGGCAAACCCGTGCTCGTGCGGTTGCCGGAGTTGAACTTCTACGACGACAAGGATGGCAAGCCGGTCGGCATCAATCAGCACATCGGCCGCCGGCCGATTGCCGCCTTTGGCAATTCCGACGGCGACCTGCAGATGCTCCAATGGACCGCTGCCGGTCCCGGCCTGCGCTTTTGCCTCTACGTCCATCACACCGACGCCGCGCGCGAATGGGCCTACGACCGCGAATCCAACATTGGCAAACTCGACAAGGGCCTCGACGAAGCCGCCGCGAAAGGCTGGACGGTGGTGAGCATGAAGGACGATTGGAAACAGATTTTCCCGTCCGGGCAGGCCCCGGTCACAGCCATCGACACCCTGCTGGAACCGGACGCCACGATGCTCCAGCATGCCGGCGCCGACAACGCCCACCTGCTCAACGCCTTTCAGAATGGTTTCGCCTCGGATGCTGCCCACCGCCCGCACATCACACGCAATCAGCGTCTCGACGGCACAGCGGCTCCCCGCAATTAACAATCTGAGCATCAATCGCGGGGCACATTTCGGCGCCATCGTGATATGAAACGTTCGCACCTAATCTCGTGGTTTGCATTGGCCATTTCTGTCGCCGCTGGGGCCTGGTTTTTCAGTGCAAGCAGAACGGCGCCCATCACCGCGGAACGATTGCCCGGCCGGAAGCAGGAAATTCCAGCCACCCCACCTGCCTATGTCGGCGCCCAATCCTGTGCCCATTGTCACCAAGAGCAGCACCGAGCCTGGAAAGGCTCACACCATGACCTCGCCATGCAGCATGCCGGTGGCATGTCCGTACTCGGCGATTTCAACTCTGCGCGCTACCGGTACCATGATGTCACCACGACATTTTTCCAGCGGGACGGGGGATATTATGTCAATAGCGACGGCCCGGACGGCCGCATGCAGGACTTCGAAATCAAGTTCACATTTGGCGTTTACCCGATGCAACAGTACCTGGTGGAAATGCCCGGTGGCCGGATGCAGGCGCTGGGCGTGGCGTGGGATAGCCGGCCCCGGGCGGAAGGCGGGCAGAAGTGGTTCCATCTCTACCCGAAAGAAAAAGTGGACCACAACGACGAGCTGCACTGGACGAAACTGTCTCAGAACTGGAACTACATGTGCGCGGAGTGTCATTCCACGAATCTGAAAAAGAACTACGACCTCGCATCCAACCGGTTCAGCACGACCTGGTCGGAGATCAATGTCTCCTGCGAGGCATGCCATGGCCCGGCCTCGCGCCACGTGGAGTGGGCCAACCGGATCCCGGGTGCGGAAAGCATTGCCCAGAAGGGCCTCGCAGTCCTGCTGGACGCGCGCAAAAGCGTGACGTGGAATTTTAGTCCCGCCGCCAACACCGCCACGCGGAGTGAAACATCCCCTCCTGGCAAGGAGATAGAGATGTGTGCGCGCTGCCATTCACGTCGCAGCACGCTGACGGAGGACTACCGGCACGGCAGACCTCTCATGGACACCCATCTCCCTGCCCTGCTGACGGAGTATCTGTATTACCCGGATGGCCAAGTCAATGAAGAAGACTATGAATACGGTTCCTTCATTCAAAGCAAGATGTTCCACAAAGGAGTCACCTGCAGCGACTGCCACGACCCCCACACCCAGAAACTGCGCGCCCCGGGCAACGAGACCTGCCTGCAATGCCACCGTGCCGAAACTTTCGCTTCCGCGGAGCACCATCACCACCCCATGGAAAGCAAGGGCGCCGTCTGCGCCGGATGTCACATGCCGACGACCAATTTCATGGTTATCCATGCCCGCCATGACCACAGCATTCGCATCCCGCGGCCCGACCTGTCAGTCAGGCTCGGAACGCCGAATGCCTGTACGCAATGTCATGCAGACAAAGAGGCGGCATGGGCCGATGCGCAAATAAAAGATTGGTACGGGCCAGCTTGGGCGCCCGGGTGGCATTTTGGCGAGACGCTGCACGAGGCAATCCAAGGCATGCCCCAGGCCGGCCCGGACCTGGCGGCGGTCACGCTGTCGCCACAGGTGCCGGACATAGCGCGGGCGACAGCCGCCTCCCTTCTGGCAAACTATCTGGAACCGACGACAGGCGTGGTCTTGCCTAAACTGCTGGCGAACCCGTCGCCCATGGTCAGGCACAGTGCTTTGGCTATCGTCGAACAGTTGCCAGCGGAACGCCGCTGGGTACTGGCCGGGACACTGCTTTCCGACTCCGTTCGCGCGGTGCGAATCGAGGCTGGCAGGGTCCTAGCCGCCGCGCAGCAAGGGGCGCCTACGCCGGCGCTGGAGTTCGCCCTGGAGTCAGCTGTCGGAGACTACGTCAGCGCCCAACTGGAGAGCGCCGAACACCCACAGTCGCACGTCAATCTCGGGCTCCTATACCAAGACATGGGGAACCCCGACAAGGCGGAGCGGGCCTATCTCCAGGCCATCGCGCTGGATCCCGCTTACGTGGCGGCCCATGTCAATCTGGCCGACCTGTACCGCGTACTTAATAAGGACGCCAAGGCTGAGGAAACCCTGGTCAAAGCGCGTACCGCCATCGGCGAGAACGCGGCGGTGGAACATGCGCTGGGATTGCTTTACGTGCGCACCCGGCAGATGCCCAACGCATTGGCGTCCCTGGCGCTGGCGGCACGCCTGCTACCGGACAATGCCCGCTACGTTTATGTTTACGCGGTTGCCTTGAACAGCAACGGCGACGCCTCGCGCGCAATTGAAATACTGGAAGCCGTGAATGTCACACACCCCTATGACCGCGATGTGCTCATAGCTTTGGTAAGCTTTCACAAAAGCGCTGGTAATATGCAAGCCGCAATGGAATTTGCCGGCAAACTGGCCAATATCGATCCACGCTATGGCAGCGAGGATCAAATCCTTCAGCAGTCGCCGTTGCCATAGGCGCCGATATTGACGACGACGCAAACACTAGGGCCGGACTGGCAATTGCGCTTACAATTTTCTTTCATGTTTCCCGAATGAGGCGTTCCGGCATGCTAAACGCAAAAACCTGGCGCAATTTCGATCTGAGGAAACTCGGGAGAAAACTGGGCATTACCTGGCGGCAACGGTACTCCGTCGAGCAATTTCTGCGCTCGTCGTTCTGGTTCTGGCCTTTTATGGTCATCCTGCTTTCCGTGTTTGTCGTGATACCGGTGCTGGACTGGTTCGATGCGCACGGCTACAGGCTTGCGTTTCTCTGGCACGATCTCACTGCCGAACGCGCGCACGCGATTGTGAGCAGCTTTTCGGGGTCAATGCTGACCTTTCTGGTCTTTGTCCTGTCGTCGCTCATCATGGTGGTAACACTGGCCAGCGCCCAGTTGACGCCGCGGATCATGGCCATTACCTTCGCTGACATCCAGGGCCGGTTGATGACTTGCATGCTTTTGTTTTCGTTTCTGTTTGGGACCGCCATTCTGGGCCGGCTTGAGGGCGACGCTGTTCCCATTTTGGGTATCAAGATTCTCGTTATCAGCGTTTTGGCCAGTATCATCCTGTTCCTCAGGTACATCCCGCACCTGGGGATGAGTCTGCGGCCCATTTCCATGATGCGACACGTAGCGGAGCAGGGACAAGCTGCTGTCGAGAGTATCTATCCCCACCCCTACGGAAAGGCGGCGTCAGAAAAGGTCGGCTCCGTCCCGAGGAAGTTGATGCGGAAAGACGCGCGCGTCATTCCCTATGCGGGCACTTCCGGAGTCCTGCTGGCATTCGGCGCAACGGATCTGGCCGGCGCGGCCGAAGCGGCCGGTTGCACCCTCGAGTTGGAGGTGCAGGTCGGAGATTTCGTATCGCGGGGTGATCCCCTGTTCCTGACCTTTCCGCCGGATCGGCCTATAGATGCCGGCATACTGCATCAAATGATCGCCATAGGGGCGGAGCGGACGCTGGAGCAGGACCCGGTTTTTGCCTTCCGCATCATTGTGGACATTGCAAATCGGGCGCTGTCGCCGGCGGTCAACGATCCGACCACGGCAGTGCTCGCCATTGATCAGCTTGAGCGCCTTTTGCGCTTTGTCGGCTCCCGGCAACTGGACCCCGGCATGCTTTATGACAGTGACGGTAATTTGCGCCTGATCATTCCGGCGCCAAGGTGGGAGGATTACGTCAGTCTGGCCATCAGCGAGATCCGTCTGTATGGCGCGAACAGCATCCAGATTCCGCGCCGGCTCGTGGCCATGCTGGAGCACCTGATTGAGGTGTTGCCTCCCGCACGCGCACCTGCCCTGCGCGAGGAATTGTCGTTATTGGGCAGAGCGGTAAAACGCGAGTTTCTCGACGCGGCGGAACGTGATCGCGTGACCACGGGCGACCGGCAGGGCGTGGGTGGGTCCACGTCGGAGAATTCCTGATTGCCCAACCAAAATTCCAGGTAAACATGACGCAGCACGCTTACTGCGCAGAAGGCAGGGGACGCGACCAATGAGGCCGGATCGCCGTGCGTAAACTCATCATGGGCATCGTGGATTTCCACGAGCGGTTGCGGCCGCAATACGCGGAGCGGTTCCGCGAACTGGCGCTTTCCCAATCACCCGACACACTGTTCATCACCTGCTCGGACAGCCGCGTTGTACCTAATCTGATGGCTTCCTCCCACCCTGGCGATCTGTTTACGATGCGGAACGTCGGCAACCTGGTGCCACCAGCAACTGGGGAGGGAATCTCCATTGGCGACGTCTCCGAGGCAAGCGCGATCGAGTACGCACTGCTGGCCCTAAACGTCGAGAACATCGTCGTGTGCGGTCATTCCGAATGCGGCGCGATGAAAGCCGTATTGGCGCACAAGCTGCCACTGAATGCCTCGAACCTGGGCAAGTGGCTGGAGCATGCCAACGCGGCGGCCTTCCGGCTGGAGCAGGAGGGCGCCCTCGACGCCTCGCTGGAACCCCATGACCAGTTGTCGCAACTGAACGTGCTCGTGCAGACCGAGCACTTGATGTCCTATCCCATCGTGCGCGACAGGGTTGCAGCCGGGAAACTGCATTTGAGCGCATGGTGGTTTGACATCGCCAGCAGTGATATCTACGTCTATGAACGCGAGAGCCGGTCGTTCCAGGTCATTGATCGCGAGCGCGCGGATCGGCTGCTCGCACGCCTGGTGACAAGGTGATTCCAGGAGCTGCGGGCCATACCAATGCACCCGACCGGGGTACCGAGTCGGTGACAGACTAGTTTATCTGCTCCTTCGCCTTGGTGCGCTGCTCCGCTTCGTCGAGGGCCAGCCGGTAGGCGACGTAGTACTTGTAGATGTTGCTTACGTAATTGACGGTCTCGCTGCCGACCATTTCCGCTGCCACCCGCTCCACGTTTCCGAACCAGACATTCGGGTTCAACCCCTGCTTGGCAGCCTCCGTGCGCAACTGGCGCAGCCGCGCCGGACCGGCGTTGTAGGCGGCGAAGGCAAACAGGGTCCTATTGAGGTCATCCATCGGCTCGTCCTTGAAGTAACGGTCGATCATATAGCG
>MGYT01000085.1:26859-31281 GCA_001801865.1 Gammaproteobacteria bacterium RIFCSPLOWO2_02_FULL_61_13 | reverse complement strand
CGGTCGATCATATAGCGGATATATTTGACGCCCGCGTGGACATTAGGCTCGATTTGCGCGACATCCCCCACCTTCATTTCCGCGCCGGTGGCAGGCATGACCTGCATCACGCCGATTGCACCTACAGGGCTGTGCACGCTGTGGTCAAGTTGCGATTCCTGGTAGCCCTGGGCTGCAATCAGGACCCAGTCCAGACCGTACTGCTCACCATACTTGCGGAACAGATCCACCATTGCCCGGAACTTCTTCATCTCCGCTTCGGTTGTCGCATTCTTCACGTACTTTGTGCTCTGCAGATATTTTTGCAGGACGACGTTTCCAAAGGCCGTACCCTTTGTATGCGTTTTGAGGAACGCGTTGAGTTCCGCGGCGAGTTGCGGGCTATTCTTGCGGAAAGCCGGCGCGATCGTGCCGCCTTTGCGCACGGCCAGGTCCGGGTGCAGTCGGATGTCGGGCAAAACCTTGGCCCAGAACTCTGCCAGATAATCGTCGACAATTGCGTACTTGAGGAGACCCGCGTTCAACATTTCGAGTAGGTCTTCGTCCTCCAGGTTTTCCGGCGCGGGTTTGATAATCACCCTGCCCTTGCCGTCCTTCTTAAGGCGCGCATTTAGGGCCACCAGACTTGCGTGGTAGCTGCTCGATGGCCGGAGGTAAATTTCCCTGCCACCAAGGTCGTCCAGACTCGCCATCGGCGGCGACTCGGGGCCGGTCACGACGATTTCATTGACATTGCTTCTTCCTGCACCGGGGAAATCGACCAGCTTTTGCCGTTCCGGCGTTATCGTGAGGCTGCCCATTGCGACGTCGCCCCTGCCTTCGATAAGAGCGGGCAGCAAATCGTCGCGGGAGACCGGAATGAAGGCGACATGGACACGCAGTTTACTGGTCTTGTACTTCTTGTTGAGTTCATCTTCGAAGGCTTTGCCGAACTCGTAGCTGATACCGCGCTGGGTTCCTCGATCGATGAAATAATGGGTCTTGCTGTAGACCACCAGGACGCGGATGACGCGGCGCTTGATCATGCTATCAAGATCGCCGGTCCATTTCTGATTGATAAACGTGGCGGACAAGAGGTCCCTCGGTTGCGCCTCGTCAGCCGCTGCGGAAGCAATGCAGTTAACGCACAGGGCCAGGGCAACGCCCGTAAGCCCGGCAGGCAGGAGCGTCATGGATCGTTTCTGCGGCATCATTTCGGCACAGGACAGGCTGACTTTCTGGTTCAATTCTACAACGGATCTGGAGCGTTGTTGAACATGCATTACAGCAAAGCCAAATGCGTTCCCACGCCATCAGTCCATGGCATTGATATACTTGTCGGCGCGCCCACAAGAAAGTACGCTGACAAGGCAACGCAAACAAAGCAGAGCAGCGACGCGGAGGATGTTTGGAAGGTGATTGAACCACGAGTGAAAAGGGGCACAGCGTGACCGATTTCCAGGGCCTCTGGACCATCAGTTTCAGTAGCGCTGAGGAGTCGCATTCCGGCGTTGTCGTTCGCGAAGACATCGAACGCGGCGGTGTATTCGTCCTGCTCGACGGCCGTGTGTACGGCGGCGGCGTTTCCTATTTCTTTGTCGGCAAGTACTCCCAGAAAGGACCGGCCATGGAGATGCAGGTGACAGCCATTCGCTATAACGAAATCGTGACCGGCATTTTCGGGAACGAACGTGAAATACAGATCGACTTCTCGGGTTCAGTGGCTGCTGAAACGATGGTTTTGCACGGGCACGTGCTGGATAATCCCGGCAAACGCCTGGACCTGATGGCGGTACGCAGGGGCACCCCTGAATGAGTAGCAGCGAATGAATCCGGCCGCGGCGGTTTCCGCTCCCGCCCTGGATTCCCACCCGGATCGGCAGAACTTTTCCCTGGTCCTGGGCGGACCGCTGTTCCAGTTATTGCGCCGGGCGCACCTGTCCGATGATGCACTGCATCTCGCCAAAAAGCGCGTGGTGGTCATATCGCTGCTGACCTGGTTGCCGCTGCTGCTGCTCTCGGCCATGGAAGGCAAACTCCTGCCGGGCAGTGCGCCCGTCCCCTTCCTGCTGGATGTGGAGGTACATATCCGCTTCCTGCTGGCCCTGCCCCTGTTCATCGCTGCCGAACTGGTGGTGCACCAGCGCATGCGCACGGTGGTGCTGCAGTTCCTGGAACGCGAATTGATCCCGGAGTGCGCCATGGAGCAGTTCGATGCCGCCATCGCCGCGGCGATGAGGCTGCGGAATTCCGTGCCTGCGGAAGTGGGTTTGATTGCGTTCGTTTACGGCGTCGGCGTGCTGATCATCTGGCCGCAATACATGGCGCTGGATGCCCCCACATGGTACGCAACGCCCACGCAGGATGGTGCCAGCTTCTCCATCGCCGGAACCTGGTTCAAGTACGTGAGCATCCCGTTCTTTCAGTTCATTCTGGTGCGCTGGTATTTCCGGATCCTGATCTGGGTGCGTTTTCTCTGGCAGGTGTCAAGGATTGAGCTGAAACTGGTACCCACCCATCCGGACAACACCGGGGGACTGGGATTTATATCCGGCAGTGTTTTTGCGTTCGTCCCGCTGCTGATGGCACACGGCGCCCTGGTGGCCGGAAACCTGGCCAATCGCATCTTCCACCTTGGCGAGCAACTTCTGGACTTCAAGGCCACGGTTGCGCTGGTGATCGTTGCCCTGCTATGCCTCGTGGCCGGGCCGCTGCTGGTGTTCACGCCGCAACTCACGCGTGCCAAGCGTGCCGGCTTGCGTGAGTATGGAGCACTGGCCCAGCGTTATGTGCGGGAATTCGACACGAAATGGCTGCGCATCGGGGCTCACGCGGATGAACCGCTGCTGGGCAGCGCCGACATCCAGTCCCTCGCGGACATGGGAGGGGCCTACGAAGTCATTCGGGGAATGAAGACCGTCCCGGTATCCAGGGATGCCGTGCTGCAACTCATCGCTGCCGTGCTCGCACCGATAGTGCCGTTGGGGCTGACAATAATGCCGCTGGAGGATTTGGTGAAACAACTGCTTGGCATCGTGTTCTAGGCCTTGTCGGACCGCTCACAAACCTTGTGCCAACTCGAATGACAGCAAGAACAGTTCGGACCGTTCTGGTTTGCCTGCTGGCCATCGCTGCCGGCTGCGTCAACGTGCCCCCGCAGTCGATGAGTACGGATCGTTTCGACTATGGCCATGAGTTGGCTGAATCGTGGAAGCGGCAGACGTTGATAAACGTCGTGCGATTGCGATATGTGGACGCACCCGTGTTCATGGATATCACTTCCATCATCAGCAGCCGATCCCGTGGCGGCAGGATCGATGCCGGCCTGGAACTGCTGGAGAGTCCGGATCCGTCGAGCATCGGGGTGGGTGCCGAAGGCACGTGGTCAAATACGCCCACAGTGACCTATCAACCCATCCTTGGCGACAAGTTCACGAAAAGCCTGTTGCGGCCAGTTCCTCCCGCAGCCGTTTTTCGGATGCTCGAGTCCGGATGGCCGGTGCATATGGTTCTGAACGTCACGGTTGGGTCCATGAACGGTATTAAGAATGCCGCATTTGCCGGTCAGACGGCCGATCCCCGGTTCGGGGAACTGACAGACATCCTCGCCCGCGTGCGGGCCGCCGGCGCGCTGGACATCCGGGTGGAGGAAAGACCCAATGGCGAAGCCGTTGTCCTCCTCATCCGTGGCGACTCAAGCCACGAGGCCAGGGCCGACATCGCGCGCGCCCGCGACATTTTGCGACTGGACGCCGGTTCCAGCGAATTGTCCGTAGTTTTCGGATCGGTACAGAGCCATGGAAAGGAAATCGCCATGACCACCCGGTCCATGCTCGAAATCATGCTGGTGCTGGGCAATGGCATTGCTGTCCCGGAAGCGCACGTCAGCCAGGGCCGCGCGCGGCCGGTGGCTGCGGACTTGCGGCCCCTGATCCGCATCCAGAGCGGGCCCTCTGCCCCCGTGGATACCTATGCCGCGGCCCCCTATCGCGGTCACTGGTACTGGATAGAGGACACGGATCTGGGTTCCAAGGCGCTGTTCAGCTTCCTGATGATCCTGTTTTCCATCGCCGAGACCGGACAAACACAGGACGGACCCGTGGTCACCGTTCCGACCAGATAGACCCGCATGCAGCGCAGACTGCATATTGACGCCCCTGCGGATGCCATACAAACTGCATGCGAGTTTCCTGCATTCTTTCAACCACATTTGGACTCATACCAAGGAGAACGATGATGAAGTCCGGAATCAAGGCGGTTGTGGTATTTTCTCTATTGCTCGCGGGAACATCCGTCACCGCCGGGGATTTTGATGGCTCACGGCCGCTGAGGTGTGCGCCCTCCCAGGTCAACGATTGCCTCCCGGGCGCCGCCTGTACACAACCGACCCCCAGTGAAGCGGGTGTCGCCGATCACCTCGACATCGACTTTCAGAAGAAGGAA
>MGYT01000085.1:9854-26840 GCA_001801865.1 Gammaproteobacteria bacterium RIFCSPLOWO2_02_FULL_61_13 | reverse complement strand
CAGTACCGATGCCCATTGGCGCCATGAACAAGACCAACGAACAGCTTATTCTGCAGGGAACGGACCTGTCATTCGCCTGGTCCGCCGTGATCTTTCTGAAAGACGGGAAAATGACCGCAACCATCGCGGATCGCCAGGGCGCGTTTGTATTTTTTGGCCAGTGCACAGCGCAATAACATGGCCTCGACACAGACGACAACCTGGCGCTTGGCCGTCAGACACTCAATACACGATCCGGAATCAATACGAAGTACACCAATGAGGACACATGGAATGACCGCTGACCACTCCTTCGGGATTTTCGCCGCCACGTTATTTTGTTGTCTGGGTGGGCCCGCTTCGGCGCAGGAAGAGCCCTCCGTGTTTATTGATCCGGATGCCGGTCAATTGCTGATGAGCGCCGCGCGCCAGATCAAGAACGTCGACGCGTACAGCGTGCGCGTGGACGCCACGTTTGACACGGTGCTGCATTCCGGCGCGAAGGTCGAACACACACGCGAATCCGATGTGATCGTGCGTAGGCCGGACGGCATTTTTGCCGACCAGTGGGATGATACCGGCGTATATCGCCAGATTTTTTACGACGGGAAGAAATTCACCTTGCTGGATGTGTACAAAGGCGTGTATGGGCAGATCGATGTTCCGCCCAGCATTGATGCCGCGCTCGACGTGGCAATCGATGAATTTGGACTCGATGCCCCGCTGGCGGATTTTCTCACCAGCGATACGGAGAAGAGCTTCCGCACAGGCGTCACGCTGGGTGTTTACGTGGGCACCAGTGTGATTAACGAGATCCCGGTCCATCACCTGTATTTCTCCCATCAGCTGGTGGATTTCCAGGTATGGATCGACATGGAAGGCGCGCCGCTGTTCCGCAAGATCGTGATTACCTACAAGAACCGGCCAGGCTCACCCCAATATCGGGCCGTGTTCAGCGACTGGGATTTTTCCCCCCAATTTGATAATTCTGACTTCATCTTCGATGGCGCTTCGTCGGCGCAGCAGATCGAAGTCCTGAAGGTCAAAAAATGAAAGCGGAGATCCAGATCATGACAGCAAAGGGAATCAAATTAACCCTCACAGGCATTTGGTTCGCCGCAACCATCCTGTTTCTTCTGCCTGTGTCCCTGCCGGTTTCGTTGTTGCAAATGGCCGGTTCCGGCGGCCTGTTTCTCGCCTCAATCCTGGGCGGCAGCGCCGAAGCCCGGGGCGGCGGTGGCGGCCGCGCGTCCAGGGGCGGCAGCAGCACGTCGCGAGGTTCTGCGGGAATGAGCCGGGGCAGCTACGGCGGCAGTTCACGGGCGGGCAGTGGCAGCAGCATATCGCGCGGCAGCCATTCCCGAAGCAGTTCCAGCATGGGCAGCATAGGCCACGCAGACCGATCCGCGTCGTCGCGACCCGCCACCCGGCCCGCGGCCGGCAGCGGGACATCCTTTGATCGATCGAAGGTTGGCTCCGCGGGCACCCGCCCAAGCCAGGGTCTGTCGGGCAGTGACCGCCAATCCGCCACGCGGGAGAGTCTCTCTGATCGCCGGGGCCCTGCGGCAAGTGATCGACAGCAGGGCGCGCAGGCATCCGAACGGGATCGGCAGCAAGCTGCAAAGGATCGTCAGGCCTCATCGCAGGATTCGCAGAAGGACCGGCAGGAAACAGCCGCAGATCGACAAAAAGACCGGCAGGATACTTCCGCGGACCGGCAGAAAGACCGACAGGAACAGCAGGACAAGAACCGCGAGGATTGGCAGAATCACGCGGACAACGCACGGGAAGACCGGCAGGACTTCGCCGAGGATTTCTGGGACGACTACCACGGTGGTCACTGGTACGGCAGATATTGGGGCGGATATTACGACGACGACTGGTGGGTCTTCACCACCGGGCTGATTGTTGGTGCTGCAATCGTCAGCATTCCACAGCAGACAGAAACAGTCATCGTGGAAAACCGCACCTATTATTATTACGGCGGCAGTTATATGGAACCCACGTCGAGCGGGCAATATACGGTCGTCGTGCCACCCCTGGGTGCGCAGGTCACTGCACCGCCACCGAACTGTGAGCTGTTGGACGTCGATAGCCGGACCTATTGCTACGCGGCGGGGGTATTTTACGTCGCCGATGAATCTACCAAGAAGTTTGTTGTTGTGCCGGGACCACGCGGGGCCACGGTGACCACCTTCCCGGACGGAGGCTATATCACTGAGGTCATAAATGGCGTGCAATACCTCAGGTACTCGGGCACCTACTTCAAGCTGGCCTACCAGGGATCAGAACTCGTGTACGTGGTTACGGTCCCGTCCTAGAATATCCAGATGTCTGCCATGCTGCCAGGATTGCTCAGGCTGGCGCCGGGCTTGCAGTCACTGCGTGATTATCGGCGGGAATATTTTCGCCACGACCTTGTAGCCGGCATGTCGGTCGCTGCGGTCGCCCTGCCGGTTGGCGTGGCCTACGCGGAGCTGGCGGGTTTCGACCCGGTCATTGGCCTGTATTCCAGCATCCTGCCGTTGTTGGCCTATGCCCTGTTTGGCAGCTCGCGTCAGCTCATCGTCGGCCCGGATGCCGCCACCTGCGCCCTGGTGGCCGCCGCTGTAGCGCCGCTGGCTGCCGGTAACATGGAGCACTACCAGGCGATCTCCGTGGCGCTGGCCTTTTGCGCCGGGCTGTTTTGCATTCTCGGCAGCGTCTTTCGCCTCGGCGTACTGGCGGACTTCCTGTCGCGCCCCATCCTGGTTGGATTCCTGAATGGCATTGCCATCAGCATCGTGCTGGGGCAAATCGGGAAACTGTTCGGCTTTGGCATTGAATCCGGCCGCATCGTACCGCGCCTGGTTGAGTTTATAAGCAAGCTGGATCAGACACACGTCCCGACCCTGATTGTGGGAATTTCGGCCTTTGCTCTGTTATTGGCAAGCCAGCGCCTGCTGCCCCGCGTCCCCGCGGCGCTGGTGGTCATGGCCCTTACCGCGCTCGGCGTAGGTGTCTTCGGGTTGGAGCAGTTGGGCGTCAGGGTCATCGGACCGGTGGCCGGCGGTCTGCCGGATCTGCATTTGCCTGTCTTCCCTGCCGGGTATCTCGAGGATGTCGTCATCGAGGCGGCTGGCATTGCGCTCATCAGCTTTTCCAGCGCGATGCTTACGGCGCGCAGTTTTGCCGCACGGAATCGCTACGACATCGATGTCGACCGGGAATTCGCCGCGCTGGGCGCCGCCAATATTGCATCGGCGTTATCGCAGGGATTTGCAATCAGTGGGGCCGACTCCCGCACGGCCATGAATGACACGGCGGGCGGCAAGACCCAGGTGGCCGGTCTGGTGGCCGCGGTCACCATTGCGGCGGTACTCACGCTATTCACGACGCCGCTCAGTTTTGTGCCCATAGCCGCGCTGGGCGCGGTACTCGTGCGGGCCGCGTGGGGCCTGTTTGACCTGGGCGCGATGCGTGAGCTGTATCGTTATGACCGCGTGGAATTCGCGCTGTGCGTGCTCACCATGCTGGGTGTTGCCACCGTCGGCATGATCAAAGCCATCCTGGTTGCCATCTTTCTGTCCATACTGCGCTTTGTACAACTGGTGGCGCGTCCTGCGGTCGAGCACTTGGGCCAGGTGCCGGGTTCCACGGGATTCCACAGCATCGCGGATCAGCCTGGCGCGAGCGAAATCCAGGGTATCGTAATTCTGCGATTTGATGGCCCAATTGTTTTCTTCAATGCGAATTTCTTCAAGCAACAACTGTTTGCGGCTGCAAATAAAGAAGTTCGATTTATTGTGCTGGACGCCTATCCAATCACGCGAGTTGATTCCAGCGGCTACCTGGCCATTCGCGAGGTAGCGGAGCGCCTGGCAGGAAATGGAGTGCAACTGGCGGTTGCTGGGCGACTCTCCCGTCTGCAACTGCGCATGGAGGAATTGAAGGTGACCGAGGCCAATTTAAAGATACGATTATTTTCCACTCTCGACGAGGCCGTGGAGGCCTTTCGCGCCGGCTAACAGATGCAGACAGATCGCAAGAATCGGTTCAATCCGGATACAGGAAAGTGAGCTGGAATCGCAATTGCCAGTCCGGGCCAATCTCCGGCGACACGATGTGATAATAAGACTCCACTGAAACACTCACGCGCTGCCCGCCAATGGCGAAGATCTTCCCCACACCTCCGCCCAGTGGGACCAACCAGCGGGCATCGCTGTCCGCCTTCCAGTTGGCGGCAATACTCGGGCTGCTGCTCAGGGACCAACCGTTCGAAAAATTGTAGTTAATGAGCGGCCGCAGCGTCATGGCGTTGACATCCTGCCGCTCCTCGTCTCCGGCAAATGACCACAAATTCTGAATGACAGCACCAACCAGCCATGGTCCGCTCGTGTATACGCCAGCCACAGCCGGACCTGCCGACCATTTCTCCAGGCCGATCATCGCATCGGTGGCCGTGGGCAAGAGCAGCGCCGGCCCCACACCCCAGATGAACTTGCCTGCCCTGGCCGGTGTCAGCAACATTGCCAGGGCAACGTCACTCAGTCCATCCGTGGATTCCGGCCAGGGTTGGTGGGCAATTGGTATGACGGCCCGCGTGACAAGACTCCAGTTTTCGTTCAATTCGAAGGGAATGAGGGGTTGTATCCTGAAGAAGTTCTGAACATCGTTGTCCGGACCGAAACCGAATTGGGCATTATCCTCGAATCGTAACGTGTAAAAGCGCGTTAGCGGATTTTGGTCCTGTTTGGCCAGTTCCATGGCTGAGACATTGTTTGTTGCCTCCGCGGCGGGCGCGATCGGACTCACTCCCACCGCAACCGGAAATGCAATCCATGCCAGTGCGGCAAGCAGGCGGTTCATAATTCAAAATGCCGATGTAGTCAGCGTTCCTGCATTAGATAATTCGGCGGGCGAAGGTGAACCCTGCGGCCAAATTATCTCGATTCGCCCCGCAATCGCCTGCTGCACACTGTCACGAATCTCGCCGTTTTCGGTCCGTAACGCTGAAGCGCGCGGTCGAGCATGAGGACGTCTATGGCCGTGTTTTTCACCATTGTATCCACGCCATCATAGGTACTCTTGGCGGAGGCAGTGACGAGGCCAAGAACGAGCGCGGTCATCGTGGCGACCAGCCCGATTCCAAGCTTTACCGTGTCTCGGGTCTCATTGTCGAGGTGATGTTCCGGTAAGGTGGAGCGCAACCAGATTCCAATAAGCGCGCCCCCGAATGTGAATGCGCATACGATTATGCCGACCATTACGGGATTTATTGTGCTCATTCTGACCCTCCCTCGTTGCCCAACATCCTGATCCGGGAAAACTACCCGGATCACTGTATTTTGCGGGTCAGATCCGATCCCCCTGCAACAACCACACCGGCAGATTGGGCGGAGCCGGATCGATTTCCACCAACCTGATATTGGCGAACGGGATCAAAAGCAGTTTGCCATCCAGCACCAGGCTCATGGAGTTGCGATGGGTGGCCTTCTCGAGATCATCGCTGACGCCGAGAAGGCGCGCCGCATCAGCGTTTATCCGCGCCCGGATGGGCTCTCCATGGAGCAAATGGATTGTGATGGTGATGACCGGATTGCCGTCACTCATGACTTTGCTCCCATAGTCCGATCCTGATCAGATCAAGGTACCGGGCGTCTTACGGTGCGCCGGCCAGAAGGGACTCCGCCTTGTCGTGCAATTTCCAGCCCATCTTTTCCAGGGACGTGCGGGCCAGCGGACTGAAGGAACCGGTCACAAAAAGGTGGCGCTCCTTTACGTCCTGCAGGCTGACTTCCTGGGTAACGGCGCTGGCAAAGTTCGCAATACCCTTGGTCCATAACAGATAATCCAGCGGCGTACAGAACACCAATTTACCGCTGGCCGTGCGACCGGCCGACACCTGCCCGAGTTGGACGAAGCTCTGAATCGGTTCCACAGAGCGGTTGAAGGACTCGTACATCTGCGCTTGCCGCTGGCGGAAAAAAGCCACGTCGGGATCATTGCTCAATACCGCGAACTTGACGTACGCGTCACGACCCTTGGTAGCGGGCATGGCGGCCAGCGCCTCCACCAGCAAAGTTTGTTCCCGCGGTGTGTACACGGAATTGCCGATGTACAGGTCGATGACATCCGCTGAAACACCCATGGCCGCCAGCTTCTCGCGATTGCGGATGCGGAGGTCAGGCGGCGCCATGTCGCGGAATACATTATTCATGAGCTGGGTATTGCCCGCAACGGACACCACTGCGCCCGCCCCGCCCGGCACCGCCATCAGCGCCATGCTGGCGGTCATGCTGCCGGAATAGCCGGCCCAGGAAATCTCATCCAGGGCAGTCTTGAGCACCGGATTGCGTGAATAGGCATCGACGCCGAATTGATCGGCATAGTCGCGCCGGGACTTTGAATAGCCCATCAGGTCCTTCAGACGACTCGTTTCGGCATCGCTGCGTGCACCGCCACTAATATTCTCCTTCGCACGGCCGAACAGCTTGCCAACACCGCTGACGGCGCCGGAAACGGTCTCCACCGGATCGGTCACGAGAGCCTTGGTGCCTTCCACAACATCGCCGGCCTTGCCCGCAATGCCGGCCATGAATTCCTTCGAGCCGCGGACCTGTTCCATGCGCGCGGCAGCATTGAGCTCGGGTACGTATTTGCGCAGTGTTGCGGTGGATACGGCAGTGACCTCGCCTTTGGGCGTGGTAATGGTATAGATGTTCAGGAACCCGTCATTGATGACGTTCTGGTCCACCTGGTGATTCGGGCCGCTCAGCAGTTCCTTGGGCAGGATCTTGGTCGCATCCAGTGTGATGGAGGTTTCATATTCGGCTGCCAGAACCGATGTCACGGCGATGGTCAACACGGCGGCCAGGATCTTCTGATTGAATTGCATGTTTGCTGCTCCTCTATTGGGGTATATGAGCCCCGGATTGATCGCTATTTCGTCTTGACTTTAACTTGAATTATTCCAGCGCTTTTATCGCCGTCGGTTGAAGTTCGTTGAAACTTGCCACTGCCAGTGGCTCCGGCAAAACGACCGCTGCCGCCAATGACCTCCAGCATGCCTTCTCCTTCGACCAGTTTGCCCTTGACGTCAAAGGTATCGTTGTCGCTTTCATCAAAAGTGCAATACACATCGCTTGCCGCCTTGCCCTCGGCATCCACCAGACCCAAACCGGCACAGCGCATGAGAAATACTGATGGGGGGTTGCCCGACATAGTGGAGATACCAGAAACCTGGATGCTCATGACGCCGGTGCCGTTGCCGAGCGGCAGCAGAGTCGAAGTGCGATCCGCATACACTCGCCCCGTGTACTCCTGGGTTTCGCCCGCAGTGGCGGCCATACAGCCCACAATGCCGATCATGCCCCAGGCCCATGCGCGTAAAGTCTTGGCCTTATACATGTCTCATTCCTCCTATTGCACGCGGTACTTGCGCGACGACATGCAGGTGCCATAGGCGCGCTGGAAGTTGTCCAGGGCAAAGTAATACTGCTGCTGGGCCTGTTGCTGCTGTTGCCGGGCCTGGGCCTGCTGTTGCTGCTGCCAGCGTTGCTCCTCAGCCTTGCGGCTGGAGCGCTTCATGCCGCCAAACAGCGTGCCGCTGGCCGCGCCAATGGCCGCACCCTGTCCGGCATCACCGGCAATAGCGCCGAACATGGCGCCAAAGGCAGCACCGCGGGCCGCGTCGCCCACCATGCCACCCTCGCCGACTTCCCGGGAACCGAAGCCGCTTCCGCTGCTGGAACTGTATGAAGATGAGTAGCCTTGACCGGTTTGCGGTGGCCGGTTCCGGGCCGGGTCAATCCCGGTCTGGCCGGTCGCCCACTGGTGGCATTCCATCTGATCCTTCTGCTGCTGCTTCTGGCTCTGCCCGGCGTCCGGGTAAGCGAATATCCCGCCCCCTAGCTGCTGGGCGGCGGCAGTGCCGCCGACGAGCGAAAAAATGAGCGTGGCGAACACATGCATCATCCGCTGTCTGGGCAATTGCACAGGAATCATCAATTTCTCCTCAGGATCCTGGAACAAAAAATAACCATGAAAACCTGGAAATGTCTGCCGGGGGGGGTTACGAGGGCGTGCTTTGTATCACGGGCCAGACGCCGCCGTCAATCCGGGATCCGCGCCCGACGCTGCGCGTAAATCTTCAACTGTGCCTGCGGTCGGTTTTCCACATGCCCATCCAGGCTCATGGACTCACCGGTCACGTGGCCATGAAACTCCAAATTCACATTGTTTTCGCCACCGAAGGGACTGGCGACGAGGTCGTTGTAACGGACGCAGCGGATGTTCAGATGCACACCTTCGGCGTCCTCTGAGCATTTACCCGAGAAGTAGAAGGAAATGCCCCCACCGTGGACGCGGCCATTGGAAATGACAAATACGCCGCCGCGATTGATTTCTTCGCTGACTGACGTGCCTCCATGCTCCTCGGTGGCCGCGGAAAAAACTATCGTCCATAGCCCGTCTGCAACCATGCGTTGACCCTCGTTTATGCTGAGAGATTTTAATCCAAAATCGGCCAAATAACCTGCAAATTCCAGTGCCTCAGCGTGGGAGCAGTGTCACTTTCGCAGGCACATCCGATCTGGCGCAGCGCACCAGGACCACGATGCGGCTGAAATCCGGGGGCCGGCGTATCTCGGTTATCGTGAATTCATTGACCGGCCCGGTTGCGCCCGCTTCCACCTGCACGCCCATGCGGTTCACGCGTACCGGCACTTCTACTACCTGCACGATGTCTTCTGGTCGATTCAACACTCCCTGGATCTCACTTAGCCAGGCATCGAGTCCCACCGTACCGGCTTTGGCCGAGGCCAGGTCCGCCAGTGTCTGTTTCAGCGCTTCCTCGGTTTCCTTGATCTTGAGCGCAGATCCGGCGTCCTCCGCCGCGAGGGCGTCAATGCCGGAGCCGCGAGCCTTGAGCCGCCGCAGGCGAACCTGGAGCATGGCTTTCTGTTCCCCGAGTCCCTTCACGCGTGACTGCGCCGCCTCGATTCTCTCCATGGCCACGTCGAGCAGGCCGCGGAAGATCGCCATCCCCAGTTCGATGCGGGCATCCTGGATCGTCGCCGCCGGAAACACCACGCGGGGATTGGCGAAACTTACCGTGGTCTGGGGCACTTCCTGCCGCAGCACGTCTCCGGACATGTCCATGCCCAGTATGCGCCGCTCCTGCCGTTCCGCCCCGAGCCAGGCATACACCTCTGTAGTTCCACCCTCGGACTGGAAGTAGCGACGCAGGTCCTGGCTTTGGCCGAGCACGCACGCAATGTCATCAGGGCCGGGGAATATTGCATTGATTTCTGGCCTTGTGGCCCACTCGGCAAGAGTCAGGTTCAGTGCGGTTTTGGGAATTCGCCCGCCCATGGCGACCAGGAACCCGATCGTATGGCGCACGGGGGGTTCGAGTTTCGCGCGCACACCGGGGACTGCCTTCATACGAGGGTCGGTCTCTTCCATGACCAGATCGATCAGACCCGGAATCAATGCCTCCACGGCATCGGGAAGTGCGGCCCCCGCCGGAGTCGAGGCACTGGTGAGCAGCCCAAGGAGGTTGCGCAGCAGATTCATCGGTTTTGGTTGCAATAACCCGCGTCAGTGCCCGGTATAAAGTCCGCCGCTCAGCCCGACGCCTTTTCGTTTTCCAGCGCCTTGGTCGTGATCTCGTGATAGAGCCCCATGGCCCTCGCGGCCAGGTCCTTGTATTCGGGATGCCGGTCGAGCAGCGTTCGCAGGCTGTTGGCGTCGTCCATGACATCGGTCAGGAAATCAATATCCAGGTCGCTCAACAATTCACCACGATCCACTCTCGACTTGAGTTCCTGCGCCCGCGGAATTCTCTGCGTACTCATTCGCTCCAGCAACGCTGCCACGACTCCCTGATCTCCTGACGGTTCAGCCATGATTCCTCCCTTTGGTTTTTCCATCAGACCGGCGCCCGGACGGATTCGAGCCGGACACCGGTTCGCATTCCTACATTCGGTCCCGCCACCAGGCGCGGGCGTCATCGTTGGTCCAGCGTGCGCCAATATTGCACGCAATCAGGTTTTCCCTCAATGCGGAAATGGACGCCGGCCTGGGATCCGGCTGCTCTTCCAGACACGAAACCACGACCTTCTGCAGATCCGAAGGGACCCTCTCCGCTCTCAGCTTTTCGTCCGGCTGGAACTCTTCAACGGAATTGGCGCGGCGGATACCCACGCTGTGTTGACGTCGCGGGAGGTATGTCCCGGTCAGCATCCACAGTGCAACGCATCCAATACTGTAAATGTCGGATCTTGCGTCGACGGAACCGGTCCCTGACAGCGCCTCTGGCGCCATGAAAGCAGGTGTGCCCTCGACGGCATGGGCCGCGGGATTCTCATTCAATTCAGCCATGGTCCGGGCAATGCCGAAATCCAGAACCTTGACGTAGTCATACTCCACGCCAAGGCGGCAAAGGAATACATTCGCCGGCTTGATATCCCGGTGCAGCAAGCCGCGATCATGCGCTTCCTCCAGGGAGTCACAGATTTGCAACAGGATATGCATGGCGCGCGCGGGCGGCATGCATCCATTCCGCTTGATTATCCAATGCAGGTCATCGCCGTCCAGCAGTTCCATGACAATATAAAGTGTGCCGGCGTCGCTTACCCCAAAATCGAACAACTGGACGGTATGCGGAGAACTCAGGCTCGACACCGCCCGTGCCTCCTGGAAAAACCGCTCCGTTATTTGCTTCGACCGGGCGTCCTGTTGCAATAAAGCGCCCGGATCAATCAGCTTGATGGCGGCCGAATGCGACAATAAACCATGGGTGGCCTCCCATACTTCACCCATCCCCCCCTGCCCCAATTTATGTTTCAGGTGGTAGCTGCCCATGGATCGCACCCTGGTCACTTCCGAATCCAGTTGTTGCATCACCCGCGCGGTGAACAAGGCCACACCTGCAGCCACCAGATTGGGGAAGGTGACCGAAAAATAGGTGATGAACCCGGGCATCCCCAGGTCAAAATAAATCACAATCAGGGTCACTGCAGCCGGTGCGCACAACGCAAGCAGGATGGTAATCACCAGGGACTGGCGCAGCGTCGTCGGCAACAGGATGGGTTGCAGCAGGATCCACACGCACAGCCACGTGGTTCCCTGCATGCGTTCGTTTTCAAGCCACCACAGCGACTGCGCATGCCCCAACGCAATACTGAATCCGAAAAGCAGGACGTATGCCAGCCCGGCAATCGTCAGCGCGCGATCCGGGAACTTACGCCGGTCAATCAGCCACCACATCAGAAAGGACAACCCGGCGAGGGCAATGACAAATGCGTAGCTCGCTGCACTTTCCTGGATGGCATGCCGGGGAGCCCAGTAGCGCAAGCCGATATTGACCACGACCGCAATCGCGGTCACGACACCAAATATGAGTGCCAGGGCCGCGAGCCGGTTGAGGCCGCGCGTTACGAACCGGGTGCGCAGGGAATCCAGGACTTCATTGGAAGGGTCAACCTGGGAATCCGGCTTGACCACCGTCACAGCACTGGAATCGGATTGCATTTTTCGGACCTGTTGCGTAAAAACCGAGCCAGTATTGCTCACCTGTTTGACGGGGCAAAATGCATCCGTCATATTCCATTCATGCGCGCCCAAACATCCGCAGCCACGCACATTACCGGTGTCATTCTAGCCGGGGGCGAGGCGCGGCGCATGGGCGGCCGCGACAAGGGGCTGGTGGAAGTCGCCGGGCGCCCCATGATCGAATATGTGCTGGAGTCCCTGCGTCCCCAGGTCAAGTCAGTGATGATCAATGCCAATCGCAACACCGAATTCTACGCCCGGTATGATGTGCCGGTAATTGCCGATGTACTGGCCGGGTTCAATGGCCCGTTGGCCGGTATGGCAAGCGGTATGGCCGCCGCGCGCACTCCTATGATTTTCACGGCTCCATGCGATTCGCCCTTTCTGCCCAATGACCTGGTGCAGCGACTTGCCGATGCCAAGCAGCTCGCCAACGCGGCGATTGCCGTCGCGCACAACGGGGAACGCATGCAACCGGTGTTCGCACTGCTGGAAACGAAACTGCTTGGTTCATTGCAGGAGTTCCTTGGGCGCGGCGAGCGCAAGATAGACCGCTGGTTTGCCGAACATCAGGCTATCAGCGTCGATTTCAGTGACCGACCCGAAACCTTCATCAACGTGAATACGCCGGAGGAAGTGACCCGGGTGGAAGCGATGATTCGGAATGGCACGGCCGATGCTGTTTGAGATTCCCGTGGTGGGCTTCGCGGCGTACAGCGGCACCGGCAAGACGACACTGCTGGTCCGCCTGCTGCGCCTGTTCACAATACAGGGCCTGCGCGTCGGAATTGTGAAGCATGCCCATCACACATTTGAAATCGACCACCCGGGCAAAGACAGCTATGAGTTGCGCCAGGCCGGGGCCAGCCAGGTACTGGTCGGCTCACGCCGGCGTTGGGCGTTGATGGCCGAAACGCCGAAACCGCCCCAGGATGCCCTGGCGTTTTACCTGGATCATCTGGATCGCTCGTTACTGGACCTGGTGCTGGTGGAAGGGTTCAAGCCGGAATCCATCCCCAAGATAGAATTGCACCGGCCGAGCCTGGGCAAGCCGCTGCTCTACCCCGAGGATAACGATATCATCGCCGTGGCCACGGACTCACCGTTGGTGGAAGTCCCGCCCATCCCGGTATTCGACCTGAACGACCCTGCCGTCGTCGCTGACTTCATCATTGACCGCTTCAAGCCCACTCGCCAAACTGACGGCTGAATTCGACGCCTGCCCCATGAACCAGACCAGCATCTCAACCGACCCAAGTTGCATGGATGATTTTGATCCGAATTCCCTGGCGGTAGACACTGCCATGGCCCGGATCCTGTCGGCGCTGCAACCGGTCACCGAATCCGAAGTGGTGCCGATCCGCGCAGCCTTGGGGCGCGTCCTTGCCAATGATGTGCATTCAGACATCAATGTCCCGGGCGGCACCAACAGCGCCATGGACGGCTATGCGGTATCGGGTTCGGATCTGCCGGCATCCGGCATACGGGAGTTGGTCGTGACGGGAACGGCGTGGGCGGGCAGACCCTTTGATGGCGCGGTCGCGCCCGGCCAGGCCGTGCGCATCATGACCGGGGGCATACTGCCTCCAGGCTCAGACACGATTGTGATCCAGGAGCGGGTCGAGCGGCTCGGAGATCGGATTCGCATCGGTGCGGATACCAGGCCCGGGGAAAACGTGCGCCGGGCCGGCGAAGACATCGCGGCCGGCACGCGCGTCCTTCAGGCGGGTACCCGGCTCACGCCCGCGGATATCGGACTGCTGGCCTCCCTCGGGATCGGCACCATCGACATCAAGCGCCGGATCCGCGTGGCGTTTTTTTCCACCGGGGATGAATTGCGCTCGGTCGGCGAGAGTCTCCGGCCCGGAGACGTGTATGACAGCAACCGCTACACGCTGCACGGGATGCTGACGCGCCTCGGCGCGGAGTTCATGGATTTGGGCGTCGTGCGCGATGACCGCTCCGCGCTGGAGGCCGCATTTGTCCACGCCGCTGCCGGCGCCGACGTGGTCATCACTTCCGGCGGCGTATCTGTGGGCGAAGCGGATTTCGTCAAGGAAATCCTGTTGAAGACGGGCCAGGTGGAATTCTGGAAGGTGGCCATGAAACCGGGGCGTCCGCTGGCCTTCGGGCGGATTCAGAACGCCTGGTTTTTTGGGCTACCCGGAAATCCCGTGTCGGTAATGGTGACCTTTTATGAATTCGTGCAGCCGGCGTTGCGGCGGCTGATGGGTGAGAGCCAGCACACGGCGCTGCGCCTCAAGGTACCGTGCATATCCCGGCTGAAAAAGCGGCCGGGTCGCGTGGAGTTTCAGCGTGGCATACTGGAACGGGATGCGGACGGGCAAATGGTGGTACGCAAGACCGGCGCGCAGGGTTCCGGCATCCTGAGTTCCATGGCCCAGGCCAACTGTTTCATTATTCTTCCCATGGAAAGCACCGGCGTGGAACCCGGGGCTGATGTGGAAGTGGAGCCGTTCTTCGGCTTGGTCTGACGAACCCGCCATGCCTTTCCTCAAACATTGGGCTCCGGATGTTGGCTTGGGAGAAGCCCACAATGCGGATCCCAAAGTTTATAGCGCACTTTTCGCACTTCATGAGGCCCTCATGCGTGGTCGGTCGAGCCTTTCGGTTCCGCAGCGCGAACTCATTGCTGCATTTGTGTCGGCACTCAATCAGAGTAAATTTTGTGTTGCCGAGCACGTAGAGAACGCCTCTCTCACCGGGGTCAACCAAGATGTGTTCCAGCAACTGCTTGCCGACATTGAAACCGCGCCAGTGCGGCCCAAGCTCAAGCCGCTGTTAAAGTTTGCAAAGAAGCTAACGCTTCAGCCGGATTGCGTCGCACAGCAGGACGTGGATGCAATCTTCGAGGCGGGGTGGGATGAAAAAGCCTTTCGGGATACGGTTGCCATATCTGCTCTCATGAACCTCGCCAATCGGTTGGCGTCTGGATTCGGCATCGAAGTGGGACGACATAAGAACCCTTACAACGTGCGCCGCGGCAGGCGAAGTCAAGGGTAAATAGAAATCATCAACTGCATGAAATGGCGCTGGCAAACTGGCGTCCGGGCGCCCGCTCGTCTCACCGATACCCGACACGTCAGGCCGGCGCTGAGCCAGAGCATGCCTGGGAGACGAACATCCGTTCAGGGCAGCGCGATCTGCATCCCGTCGAAAGCCACTTCCCAACCGGCGTCGTTGACGGACTTTCGTTCGGCGCTGTCGTCCAGCAATATAGGATTAGTTGTATTGATGTGAATAAAGATCTTGCGGCGAATTCCCAAACTGCCCAGGGCGGCCATGGTGCCATCGGGACCCGACACACTCATGTGGCCCATGCGCTTGCCCGTTTTCACACCGACGCCGTCCCGAATCATCTCGTCGTCCACCCACAGCGTGCCGTCAAAAAATACCAGGTCAGCACCACGAATGCGCGCGGCCAGGGTCGCGGTCATCTCGGCGCAGCCCGGGATGTAGAAAATCCTCTGCCTAGAGTTGCGCCATGATACCTCCAGCGCAATGGTGTCCTCCTCCACGGATCCGAAGTTGGGTCCCTTGGTGGCGTCCTCGAGCCACAGCGCGACCTTCCCCGGCACGGAGAAGGGCTTGACCATCAAACCGGAGGCATACCCCTCCGGTCCGAGTAATTCGAATGATTCCTCCAGCTTGATCGGCAGGCGCTGCACAAAATCTGGATTCAGCACGTTGAAGATCGAGTTGGCGCCAAGCACCGCCAGCACCCGCGTCGTGGCGTACAGGTTGAACGCCTGGGACTCCCGCAACGTCAGCAGGCCGGTGACGTGATCCACGTCGGCATTGGTCAGCACCACACCCTGGATGGGGCTGTGGCGCAAGCCCTGCGTTGGGTGCAGGACCTCGCTGTCATTAATCTGCTGGCGCAGATCCGGCGAGGCATTGAATAGAAACCAGCGTACGCCATCGGAACTAACAGAGATGGAGGACTGCGTGCGTGGCACGGCCCTGGGATCCCTGCTGCGCGCCCGGCGGCTGTTGGGATGATTGCAGTTCCATTGCGGGAAACCGCCGCCCGCCGCGGCACCAAGCACCCTGATTTTCATGATCGCAACTTTTGCTCCCGGAATTCGTACCCGGAGGTGTTGTTACTGACCCAGCGCTTGCCGTCCTGTAATTGCTCCTGCTTCCAGAACGGGGCCTTGGACTTGAGGTCTTCAATGATGAAGCGGCAGGCATCCTGGGCATCGCCCCGGTGGACGGACCAGATGGCCACGACCACGATGGCCTCGCCCAACGCGATTTGTCCCACACGATGCAACACCAAGCCCTCTTGCAACACCCACCGGCTGCCGGCCTGATCGCAAATTGCCTGGAGGTGCTTTTCGGTCATGCCCGGGTAATGCTCGAGCGTCATACCGCTGACCGGGCTGCCGTCATTGAACTCACGCATGGTGCCGACAAAACAGGCTGTCGCGCCGAACTGGCCATGCTTGAGCGCAGCGCGTTCGTAGGCCGCGATCTCCGTATACGGATCGAAGGGCGCGGCGCGCAGTTCAATGCGCATGATCAACCTCCGGTTACCGACGGGAAAAATGCCACTTCATCGCCATCCTTGAGCGTGACCGCCGCGCGCGTGTACTCCATGTTGACGGCGATCAGCACGGCCTCGGGCAACTCCCCCTTGGCCCCGGCCCGTTGCCAGACTTCCGGCAATGACATGCCGGGTTGAAAAGGTATTTCCCGCTCGCCGATCCCGGCTTCCTCTCGCAAGCGGGCAAAAAACCTGACCTTGATAGACATGGTGGATCCGGCCTCATGCGTGGCATGGGTGATGTTGGGTTACTATTATACGCGCTCGCCTCCACCGGCTTCCAAATCCCATGGCCCGAACTCGCAAAACCAGTCTGACCCATCTCAATCGCCGCGGCGAGGTGCACATGGTGGATGTCGCCGGAAAGCCGGCGACCCAGCGCCGCGCCGAGGCCGAAGGCTGCATCGCAATGCAGGCGGCGACGCTCAAGTTGATAGTGTCAGGCGGTCACAAGAAAGGAGATGTGCTGGCCGTGGCGCGCGTGGCCGGTATTCAGGCGGCAAAAAGGACCGCGGAATTGATACCGCTATGCCACCCCATTGCGCTGACCCGGGTGGAAGTGGATTTGGCGCCGGATACCCGCGGCAAAAAGATCCGTTGCCGGGCCATCGCCGAGACCCTGGGCCAGACCGGTGTCGAAATGGAGGCTCTCACCGCCGTTCAGATCGCGCTGCTGACCGTGTATGACATGTGCAAGGCTGTGGACCGGGGCATGACCATTGACGGCGTGAAACTGATGGAAAAAACCGGCGGCCGCTCCGGAAGGTGGAAACGAGGCTGACGTGCGGTCCGATCTCATGTTGGCGGACCGTGTGCCGCAGGGGTGAGCGGCAAAGCCGCGAACGCCCGCACACGGATGTGCGGGCCGGACTTTCGAGCGCAGCGGGACACGCAGCGAG
>MGYT01000085.1:3936-9788 GCA_001801865.1 Gammaproteobacteria bacterium RIFCSPLOWO2_02_FULL_61_13 | reverse complement strand
CATGAGATCGGACCGTGCGTCGAGCCGAGTCAATCGTATTTAATGTACTTGAACCGCGGATCATCCGGCGTGCCTGTCAGCGCGCTGCCCTCGGTTTTGCCCGGCTGCCACTGAATCACTTCCTCGAACTTTTTCGCCAATTCAAAATCCTTGTCCGTGACGCCCTTGGCCTCATGGTTCATCAGTTTCACAATGACGAATGCATATGACACGGTGAGGTCGGGGTGGTGGAACGCCGCCTCGGCCAGGTGTCCGATGGTGTTCACCACCATCAGTGTCCCCTTCCAGCCGCTGGTCTTGTACTTGCGCCGGATCCAGCCGTCTTCGTAGAACCACTTCGGTAGTTCGTCCGCGAGGCGGGCCTTGATTTCGTCTTCGGTGTATGTCGCGTTTGCTTCCTTCTTGCGCCATTGAGCCATATTCGCCCCCTTGGGTTGCCGTTACGCCAAAATAAAACTGGTTGACGCGATCTGGTTCCCGCGCGACGCGATCACCGTTCGTCGCGGCCCATCTGCATGGATCTGCTGCGCGATCCGGCGTACGGCAGCACCATCAATACTCGCTGCGCGACCGGCGGCGCCGCACAGCGCGCTGCGGAATCCCAGGTAATCCGGTGCGAGCGCCAGCATCCCTGCTATTTCAGCCTCCTGCAATGAGCCCGCGAGTCCGGCGATCAGGCCGGCCTGTTGCGCCTGACGCACGAAATTCGCAAGTTCCACGCGCTCCAACTTGGCCGTCAGCGAACCGCTGTTTTTGTCGCAGGTGTCCAGCATGACGCCCACGACCCCGGTCTGCCGCAGCCAGTCATAGTCCAGGGCACCGCGCCACTGTTCGGCGAAATACACCAGCACGATGCGCATCCCCTGGGCGCTGAATCGACTGAGCATCGAGGTCACTGACTCAGACATATCTTCGCCGAATACGCCGACCTTCACGATATCCACGCCCGCTTGCCACGTGCGCTCGATGGCCGGTGCCAATTTTTCCGGCACCAGCGCAAGGTCACCAATGGTGGCACTGACGGGCACGGCGCCGGTGGCGCAGGTCACGATCTCCCGCAACGTCGCATCGGAAACCGCGCCCAGGGCCCCGGCCTTGGGCTCCTTCACATCCAGCACATCCACACCGGCATGCAGCACCAGTCGGGCCTCCGCCGCACTTCGCACACTGGCCAGGAACGCAGTCATGACGCGGCGCTGCGCGGCACCGCAGTGCTGCCAAACTCAACTATCCGCGCTTCCAGCCAGGACCACGCCAGTCGCTCGCGTTCGCCGGCGGTCTTTTCGACAGCAACGCGGAGGTATTCCAATTCCCCTTGTATCTTCTCCGCCGGCAGCATATGCAGGCGACTGACCAGGATGGCCGCTTCCAGCACTGCCGCCTGGGCCCGGTTAAAACCGGTAAATGGCGCGTGGGTTTCCTGGTGCACGACCGCGCACAGGAAACGCGGCCGTTGCACGTCGTCCTCAAACTCCTTCACTTCCAGCTCCGCGTGGCCCAGCGATTCCTGCAACCGTTGCACCGGGACGCGCGTGGCAGCGCACAACGGCCAGTCGTACCGGCCGGTGAGACAGCCGGCAAAGACGCACACATCATCGGTGAAGTTCACGACGGCATGGCGCTCGCGCGTCAGATTATCCAGGGTACGCGAAGGCCGAAACGGCGCCAGCACGTAGTGGGCGCCGTCCTGTCGCACGCCCATGGGCGCGATCTGCGTGGTGCCATCCGGGTTCCGGCTGGTAATGATGATTTCACGGATCATGCTGGCTTTCTCTTCCCGCCGCGCTTCGTGCGTGACGCAGTCAATGTCGCACCCTCGGGGTCGTAAGCATCCTTGTTCAGGGCATGGGCATTGCGGGAATTTCCGCGTCGCTCTTCGGGGACAATCACGCCCCACTGTAACGGCTCATCCTGCACGTATCGCTTTCCCAGTTGCCAGGCTGTGCGTGCGCGCTCCAATTCTACGCCCATGTAAAACGCATGCGGGGCATCCCCGGCCAGCAGCGCCAGACCGGGGAAGATGGCGAAGGGATCGGTCCCGCGCACCAGGCCGTCCCGGTTGTATACGTGAATACCCTCATTGCTTACCTGCACGCGGTAACTGGGGTCGCGTATGTCCGCCGCCAGCTCGGCAATCTCCGCCGTGGTGTAGGGGAAGGGCTTCTTTTCGTGGGTGGCGAGCAACCCTGCATCGACACCCTTGGGCAGGCTGCCCTCGGCCCGCGCCGCATACATGATGCGCCGCGCGCAGTCCGCCTCCCGAACCACGGACCGGGCATGCTCGCTGACTTCGGTGGTCAGGACATTGCGGATGCCCAGCTCGGAGATCAACCCAAACAGCAGCGCATTGATTCCGGTCGTATCTGCATCAGTCAGTTCCGTGACATTGCCGGTCCCCATCATGACCTCGGTTTGGGGGTAAAGGCGTCGCACGGCGGCATAGCGCTGCAATGATTCGGCGAAGCCAAAGTGGATGGGGTCGAGAACGCTGTCGGCAATGGCCGTCCGTCCCAGCGCCGCGAAATGGTCCAGGCAACGGAACAGGGAGGCCAGGTCGCCCTGCTGAGTCGGGATCACCACCGGCGTGGAAGCCACCTCATTCGCGATCCAAAGCGTGTCTTCAGTCAAACTCAACAGGAAGTCCGCACCCGCCCGGCCACCGCGCAGCAGTTCCTCCGGCTGCAACGAGTCCACACTGACCTGCATGCCGGCGTCCTTCAGCTCCATGACTGCCGCCTCCAGGTGGGGAAACTCCGTATCCGGGAGACAGCCAAGGTCAATGACGTCGGCGCCATCCGCGACGTAGCGCCGCGCCCGGTTCAGGATCGCCTCCACCGGGAGGCTCCGGGCCTCGACGATCTCGGCAAAAATGCGCACATCATGGCGCGACAAATCCACCGGTTTTCTGACGCGCCCAAAGAATGCGGGCAGGTCCTTCAAGTCATCCGGCCCACGCACGATGGGTACACCCAGGGACCGTGAGGCTGCATCCAGGTCTCCCCGGCACAGGCCCGGGACCATGACACGCTGCGCGCCTCCTGAATCGCGGACGCGGCGCTCGATCATCCCGGCCGTCATCAGTGCCGCGACGCTCAATCCCACATTGCGAACCTCGAAGGTGAATTCCAGGGGAGCGAGCGATTCCAGCACCCGCTGGAGCCTGGGCTCCGCCAGTTTGCCGGTAAGAAACAGGACGTGGTCGGTCATCGGATACGGATTGGGTTTGATCTCGATTATAGGTAGGTTCTATTGAGCCTTGCATAATTCCTCAACTTTCAGCGCGTCGTTCCGGGCAAGGGTCCGCAGGACCCATGACCCGGAATCCAGTCTGCGCCCTGATTCCGCCTGGATTCCGGATAGCCCCCCGGATCAAGTCCGGGGCTAAAGGCTCACGCGCGGCTTCCGGATTGACGAAGTGGTATTCAACCATTGTGCAAGGCTCGATACTGGAGATTCACCGGAACAGCGGCATTGGTCCTACGTGACCATGACGCTGGCTGACCTAAGCCAATCATGTTTCCTGCGATGCCCATTTGGCCTCAACAGGAAACAAGGTAGTTTCTCTAATATACTGTTTTCTATTGTTTTATTTGATTAACCTTAGGATCTACTTTCAATAACCGGAGTGGCACGGATCTCGCTCTGTGTTCAAGACTATCCAGTTGCAAGCAATCGGGAAAGAGACGCAAGACAATGGCAGCGAGCGAAACGACACCCTGGTCACGCAGCGAGTTCGAGCGGCAGTTGCGCGCAAAGGAAAAGTTCTATCACATCAACCACCCTTTCCACGTGTTGATGAACAGCGGCAAGCTGGAAAAGCCCGCCATCCAGGGCTGGGTCGCGAACCGCTTCTATTACCAGACCAGCATCCCGGTCAAAGACGCGGCAATCATGGCGAATTGCCGCGACCGCGATGTGCGGCGCCTGTGGGTTCAGCGCATCATCGACCATGACGGCACACAGGGAGATGAAGGCGGGATCGAGGCGTGGCTGCAACTTGGAGAGGCGGTCGGCCTGACGCGCGCAGAACTTATTTCGGAGCAGCATGTGCTGCCCGGCGTGCGCTTTGCCATCGACGCCTATGTGAATTTTGCCCGCCACGCCAACTGGCAGGAGGCGGCGTGTTCCTCGCTTACCGAGTTATTTGCCCCGACCATCCACCAGCGGCGCCTGGACAACTGGCCCCAGTACTACCCCTGGATTGACGCCAACGGCTACAACTATTTTCGCAAGCGACTGAAGGAAGCCAGGCGTGACGTGGAGCATGGCTTGAGCGTGACCCTGGATTATTTTCGCACGCGGCCGGAACAGGAACACGCCCTGCAGATCCTGCAGTTCAAACTGGACGTGCTCTGGAGCATGCTCGATGCCATGTGGATGGCCTACATCGAGAAAAAACCGCCATACCATTGTGTTGCTTGAGGCAGTATGGCCGTAATAGCTGATCTGTCGATCCCGTTCCTGGCGCCCACATTCCGGTTTCAGTGGGAGGAAGTGCAGAACTGCCATGTCATCCTGTATCCGGAGGGCATGGTGAAGTTGAGCGCCAGCGCGGGGGAGATCCTGCGCCGGTGCGATGGTCAGCGCAGTGTCGCTGATCTCATCATCGATCTGAAACAGCAGTTTCCGGACCATGACCTCGGTCCGGACGTGAAGAAATTCCTGGAGGAAGCCCATGAGCATGGCTGGATCCGCACCCGTTAGCCCCATCGCGGTCAAACCGCCACTGTGGTTGCTGGCTGAACTCACCTACGCCTGTCCGTTGCAGTGCCCGTACTGCTCCAACCCCATGGAGATTGCGAAGTACAAGAATGAATTGAGCACCGAGGACTGGTTCCGCGTGCTGCAACAGGCGCGCAAGATGGGTGCCACACAGTTGGGATTTTCCGGCGGCGAACCGCTGATACGCCGCGACCTGGAACAATTGATCGCGGAGGCGCGACGCCTGGGTTTTTATACCAACCTCATCACTTCCGGGGTGGGCATGGATGAAAACCGGGTCCGCGCCTTCAAGGAGGCCGGGCTGGACCACATTCAAGTCAGCTTCCAGGCCAGTACCGAGGAACTCAATAACTTCATCGCCGGCACGGATGCCTTTGAACACAAGATGGAAATGGCGCGCCAGGTGAAGAAGCAGGGCTACCCCATGGTGCTGTGCTTCGTCCTGCACCGGAAAAACGAGGATCAAATCCGCGACATCCTCGATCTCGCGGTGGCGCTGGAAGCGGACTACGTGGAACTGGCGACGACGCAGTACTACGGCTGGGCCTACCACAATCGCGAACAGTTGCTGCCCACCCGCGCACAGCTTGCCCATGCCGAAATGGTAGCCAAGGAATACCAGGAGAAGATGAAGGGTCGGATGAAGATCTACTACGTCATCCCCGACTATTACGAAACCCGCCCCAAGCGTTGCATGGACGGTTGGGGTTCGGTGTTCCTGACCATTGCACCCGACGGCACTGCACTGCCCTGTCACGCCGCGCGGCAATTGCCGGGACTGGAATTCCCCAACGTGCGTGAAAAGGATGTGGCCTGGATCTGGAATGAATCCCCGGCCTTCGGCCGCTTTCGCGGCCTGGACTGGATGAAGGAACCCTGCCGTTCGTGTCCGGAAAAGGAAAAGGATCTCGGCGGCTGCCGTTGCCAGGCGTACATGCTGACCGGTGACGCAGCCAATGCTGACCCGGTGTGCGACAAATCACCGCTTCATCATCTGGTCACGGAACAGGTGGAGCGGGTCCAGCAACTGGCCGGACAGAAAGAATTTGAGGCCAAGCCGTTGGTGTTCCGCAATATGGCGAATTCAAAACGGATCACGGAAAACGCCTGAGGATTTAGCGGCGGGCTGA
>MGYT01000085.1:0-3908 GCA_001801865.1 Gammaproteobacteria bacterium RIFCSPLOWO2_02_FULL_61_13 | reverse complement strand
ACTGCGGCGCGCTGAAGCGCGCCCTACGGTGATGCGCCCGACATCTGCACCCGCAGAGCCCAGGCCACATCCAGCGCCTGGCGATTGTCGCGGACATCGTGCACCCGGAACAGACGTACCCCTGCCATCACGCCCAAAGCCGTGGTCGCGCAGGTGGCGCCGACCAGTTCATGGAATTCGTCCACGCTGCAAATCGAACCCATGAATCGTTTGCGACTCGCCCCCAGTAGCACGGGATACCCGGTTTTCGCCAGTGTCTGCAGTCCGGCCAGTAATTGCAGGTTATGGAGTTTGGTCTTGCCGAAACCGATGCCCGGATCGATAGCAATTCGGTCCCTGGGAATACCCGCCGCTTCTGCTGCTGCAGCCCGGCCCAGCAGAAACTCGCGTACTTCCCGCACCACATCTTCGTAATGCGGCGCAGTTTGCATGGACAGGGGCGTACCCTGCATGTGCATGAGAACCAGGTCGGCCCCGGAACGCCGCGCGAGTTCAAACAGTGCAGGATCGTCGCGGCCCGCCGACACATCATTAAGGATGCTCGCGCCCTCGGCCAGCGCTGCCTCGGCAACCGCGGCCAGCGTCGTGTCTATGCTGAGCCGGCAGCCGGCGGGTAATTGTCGGCGCAACTCCCGCAGCACGGGCATCACCCGCTGCAACTGGTCCGCAGCACCGACACGGGCTGCGCCCGGGCGTGTGGATTCGCCACCGATATCAATGATGTCTGCCCCTTCCGCTGCCATGCGCAAGCCCTGGGCGATTGCCGCATCCGGCTCAAAGTGCCGGCCAGCGTCGGAAAAGCTGTCCGGCGTGACATTCAATATCCCCATCAACCGGGGACGACCGGTTCCCGACAGACTCATTTGAGCCGTTCCACCATCGCATCCGTGGCGGTGACCAGTGCATCCACCATGGCCGGTTCACTGGCGAGATGCCCGCCATCGCGGACAATGACCAATTCCGAGCCCGGCATCTTCCCATGCAGCTCCCAGGCAGCATCCAGCGTACAGGTCAGATCCCGCCGCCCATGAATAATGCGAATCGGCACGCGTGGAACAACACCGGCGTTATCCAGGATCTGATTCTCCGCCAGAAAATACCTGTGTTTCGCGTAATGCATTTCAATGCGTGCCTGCTGGACGGTGGTTTCCACATCAGTTTCCGCGGGTGCGGCTTCGGGTAGCAACCAGGTGGCGACCTGACCGGCCCAACGCGACCACGCCAGTGCATAGCGCTCGCGCAGCACCGGGTCACCCCCCAGGACATGTCGCTGGCATGCCGCCACCGGGTCCTCCCGTTCCCCCGGGGTCATTGCAGCCAGGAACCGCTCCCATTCGTCGGGGAATATCCGGCTGACGCCATCGCGGGCAAACCAATACAGATCGCGTTCTCGCGCCAGAAATATTCCGCGCAGGATCATGCCGCGCACGCGGCGAGGATGGACCTGGGCGTAAAGCAGCGCCAGCGTGGAGCCCCACGACCCCCCAAACAGCATCCAATGTTCCACGCCAATATGTTTCCGGATCGCTTCCATGTCCTGCAACAACAACTGGGTCGTGTTACTTCGGACCCCGCCCCTGGGCGTGGATCGGTTGCTTCCGCGTTGGTCAAACAGGACGACGCGGTAATGCGCCGGATTGAAATAGCGCCGGTGGTTATCATTGCAACCGGAGCCGGGGCCACCGTGGAGGAACAGCACCGGAATGCCCACGGGATTGCCGGCCTGCTCCACATGAATTTCGTGTCCGTCTCCGGCATCAAGCCGGTCCATGGCAAATGCCACGATTGGGTCATACAGCACTCTCATGGCGGCGTTCCCGGAGAATCGCCCTCCACGAGCGCCAACAACTGCGGGATGTGTTTCTGATAATGCCGCCAGCGGTCCACGGACCGCGAATATACAGGTTGACGCACCTGCCAGTGACTGGCGCTCAGCACGGGCCCGGGAGCCAGGTGAAATTTGGCACATGCCGGATCCCAGCCCAACCCGATGTGCGCTAAAACGCGAGTCAGCGTTTCGCGGGGAGACTTCACGGCATCCTCGTAATCCACGTGGCAGATTCGGCCCGGAAACCTCGTCTCCCAATACTGCATCAGGCGCCGGTAGTCCCGGTACCACGCGGCCAGGTGGTCCAGATCAAAGGCAAATGGATAACTGGCGCTGAAACTTTGAAAGTACATGGACAGGCAGGTGTCCGCAGGATGGCGCCGGCAATGAATGACCGTGGCCCGGGGAAACAGCAGCAACACGTAGCCGACATAGAGAAAGTTTGTGGGCATCTTGTCGGTGACAAATTGCGTCTGACCCGGATGAGTGAATTGTCCGGTTTGTGCAAGATAACTGGCAGCGTCGGCGGAAATCTCCGCCTCCGTGAGACTGTCCAGTCGATCTGGGTAGGCCGGCGTCTGCCCGGATTTCGCGGTCGCACCGCTGCGCGCCAGATTTCCGAGGACCGCCAGCTCACCACCGCGTGCAACAGCGGGATGCGCCACCAGCATCTGTTCAAGCAGGCTGGTGCCGGATCGCGGGGCGCCCAGAATGAATACGGGTCGCGACGAAGGGTCGCCACCAGCGGCTAGCCGGCCAACATCCAGCGCATCGAATTTTGTCATGATCGCGCTTACCAGATTTGTAAACGCCGCGGGGTCATAGGACAGGGATCGGCTGCGCAGGCGATTCGCTTCCGCGAAGGAGGCAAACGCTTCGTCATACCGCTCCATGTCATCGTAAACCTTCCCCTCGGCAAATCGCAGCAGCGCGCTCCCCTTGCGCCTGGCAACATCGGAGAGCCGGTGCACAAACTGAACATCCGTTTGGTCGAATCTGCGCGATTGGGCAATTCCATGTAAGGCACCGACACAAGAGGGATCCCGACTCAGCGCCAACTCGTACTCGATCAGCGCTGCGGCAAAATTGCCTTCGAACCGGCTGATATCCCCTAGTATGACCCTGGCAGCAGGGTCATCCTGCGACTTGCCAGGCAACTGCTGCAGGCGCTGTCGGGCGTCTTCCAACATTCCATTGCGCACCAGGCACTCCGCCAGGCCAAGTTCAAGGTCAATACGGCCAGGCTGAAGCTCAATCAACCTGCGGTAAACGCGCAGCGATTCGCCGTGTTGTGCAGTTTCATCGAGCAGTCTGGCAAGGACTGTTGCCGTCTCAAGATCGGCGGGAGTGCGCGCCAGGCTTTGCGTCAAAATCTCCTGTGCACGCTGGAGATTGCGCGCGCCACCGACACGTTGCAGAGCCAGGGCCAGGTCCGCCCCTTGTTGCCCTGACACCGCGCCCATCCGCTGTAATTTCTGCACGATCCCATCCGCTTCAGCCTCCTCACCGTTCGCATGCAGCAGTGCCAACAGGTTGAAAAGCGCCCTGGTATAGTCGGGCCGGATCGCGATTGCCTTTCGATACGCCGCGGTGGCCTGGGTGCGATCTCCCTGCTCCGCCCGGGACACTCCCAGATTGAACCAGGCTTCGGCATAGGATGGCTGCAGATCAACTGCCTCCAGGTACAACTCCATTGCCCGGGCATGCCTGCCTGTGCGCGCATGCAACATGCCATAGTTCGACAGGAACAATGGGTCGCGAACCTGTTCCAGTGCGGCCGCCATCAGTGATTCGGCCTGGACCAGGTCGCCGCGCTGCATGCACAATAAACCGAGAAAATGCATCGGGCCGGCGGCGTCCGGGGCGGCAGTGAGAAGTTCACGATACAACGCCTCCGCCTCGGTCAACCTGCCCTGTTGCTGCAACTGTTGCGCCTGCTTGAAACGCTGCACCGCAGCGGGCAATGCCTCGCCGGCCTTGGCCGATTTGGACGGGACTTTTTGCTTGCGCCTGCTCATGGCCCCATTCGCCGCTGCCCCTGCCGCAGGCGGGGAGATCAAATATCCTTCAGTATTTCTTC
>MGYT01000084.1:30150-34638 GCA_001801865.1 Gammaproteobacteria bacterium RIFCSPLOWO2_02_FULL_61_13 | reverse complement strand
TGGCACGGTTTGACCCTGCCACGCGCAGTTCGCAGGATCTCGGCACCGGCGCGTTCCTGGATGCGGCAGCGACCGACATCCGCACGGCGACGGAGAGCTGGAGCCTGTATTTCACCAATACGCTCGATGTCACCGACCGGCTCGCCCTGGCGCTCTCCGGGCGTTACAACAACACGGCCGTGGACCTTGCGGACCGGTCCGGGGTACGCCCGGAACTCAATGGCGAGCATGATTTCCAGCGGTTCAATCCCGCTGTCGGTGTCACTTTTGACGTGCTTAAGGATTTGAACCTGTACGCGGGCTACAGTGAATCCTCGCGCGCACCGACGCCCATCGAACTGTCCTGCAATGAATACGTGATTGGCCTGGCCATTGCCAATGCGGTGGCGGAAGGGGAGGACCCGGGTGACGTGGAATTTGAGTGCCGCCTGCCCAATGCCTTCCTGGCGGATCCGCCCCTCGACCAGGTCGTGGCGCGAAGCTGGGAGGCCGGAATGCGCGGCGATCTGGGCAAATCAGTCCGGTATCGCGCCGGCTTCTTCCGCACCCTGAGCAGCGATGACATCATCTTCCAGTCGACCGGCCGGTCCACGGGATTGTTCGCCAACATGGACGAGACGCGCCGCATGGGCTTCGAAGGTTCATTGTCCGGCGCGTTCGGTAACCTGGAATGGTTCGCCAACTACAGCTATATCGAAGCGACGTTCCAGGACGATCTCGCGATACTGAGTCCCAATCACGATTTTGCCGATGAGGAGGATGGCACGATCCATGTGCAATCGGGGGATCGCATTCCCGGGATCCCGGAACATCAACTCAAGCTGGGCGGGGATTACTACTTCAATGACCTTGCGAGCCTCGGCTTTGACATGGTTTACAACTCTTCGCAATACATGCGCGGCGATGAGTCCAATCAACTGGATACCGTGGACGGCTACGCGGTGGTCAATTTGCGCGGTTCCTGGTCGGTTACGGAGCACATCGACCTGATGTTCCGGATCAGCAACCTGTTCGATGCCGACTACGAGACTTTCGGCCTTCTGGGCGAGCACCCCAGTGGTGTGAAGCTGTCCGAGTTCCAGGATTTTTCCGACCCGCGCTTCTTTGGGCCCGGCGCTCCGCGGGCGGGATTCGTTGGCATCCGGGTATCACTCTGATGCCGCAGCCAAAAGCCGCCCTGATTTACGGCGCGCAGTCCGATCTCCTGTTGTCTGACACGCCGTGAATACGTCCATGTAGGCTCGTGTTCCGCCATCCATGGCGTCACACGGTCCCCCAACAGGAGATCGGACCACACGCCTGCAACGCCGTATCAGGTATTCACCTCTGCGATTTATAGGAGTGGGCCATTGTCCGCATCGCCCAGTATGGCCCGGCGTAACATCGGGATCGGGGGTCCGCCATGGGAAAGGAATTCATCGTGAAACGCGCGCCAGTATGACTTTGGATCCGTGTCGGGCTTGCCGGCTATTTGTTTCGCCACCCAGTCGTCGCGCAGCTTGCGGATCATCAGCTTGCCCAGCGTGTAGTTGAGATACGCGGGATCGTAGGTGCCGCGGCGGGCCTGCTGGCGTGCATTGCCCGGGTCACTGAACGCATATTCCTGGAACATCCTCTCGGAGGTGTCCGTGGTCATGCCCTGGGTGTGCAGACCGATGGAAGACACCAGGCGCACATTGCGCCACAGGGCATCCAGCAACTGCGCGATGTGGTTCTCCTGGTTGCCGCTGCCGAGACCCATATCCCACATCAGTTCCTCGGTGTAATGCGCCCAGCCTTCTGCGTACGCGTAACCCACCCACAACTGCCCGATGCGTGACTTGGCGCGGTTCGAGTGCAGGAATTGCAGGAAATGTCCCGGCCATACCTCGTGCACCGAGGTGTTCAGCAGTTCGGCCTCGCCGTCGATGTAGTCGGCCTGCTCCTCGGGGGTCCAGGACGGGTCGGGGGGTGAGATGTTGTAGACGAAGGGAATGTTCTTTTCATACGGTCCGGGCGTCGTGATGTACGCGGAGTTCTGCCGGTTGTAGGGCGGCGATTCCGCCACCAGCGCCTCCTCGGTGCCGGGGATCGACACAATGCCCTTGTCCTCCACGAACTTGCGCAGCGTCGCCAGTTGCGCGCGGGCGCCGGCCACGGGCCCGTCGGCAGGTTTGCGCGTCTGGACCTTGCTCACACAGTCGCGTACGGATTTGCCGGGCGCGAACTGCCCGCAGGCCTGCTTCAGCGCCGCACTGTTGCGTTCCAAATCGGCGCGCCCTGCCGCCTCGATGGCGGCGACGGGCATGTCGAGGCCTTCCGTATCCTTGACCATCGCCGCGTAAAGTTCCGGGCCAAGAGCAAAACTGTCATTGGCCGTGGCGCGTTGGGTCACCAGCCAGTCCTTGAGCGCCAGCATGGCGTTGGCGGCAGCCGTGTTGGCGGCGGCCAGTTCCTTCTGCAGCGCCGGGTCCTTGATGGCGGCGAAGACCTTGGGCACGTCGTTGCGGTAGAACTCCGCGAATCCGCCGAAGCCGGAGATGCCGTACTCGACGTAACTTTTCGGCAGCGGCGTGCGCAGGTTGGCGCGAATGCTGTCCGCAATCTTTGCTATCGCCTTCGCGTAGCCAATGTAACCGGAGAGGCGCTGTTCCAACGGCGCATATTCGCGCGACAGATATACCTCCGGATCCAGCTGGTTCACGTACCAGGCGGGATTGCGGAACGGGAATTCGGCCTTCGCCAGCCAGAACAGGTTGTTGTCGGTGACGGCGACGACGTAATCGCGCTCGAACAGTTGTTCCGCGGACAATGATTCGGCTGCGAAGGCCGTGGCGGCCGCGCGCGCGTTCTTGAGTCGCCGGACCTCGGCTTCTATACCGGCACGGCTCCAGTCCGGCATCCGGCCGTCGAATTCATGGCGTCCCATCTGCACGGCGAAATACGGTTGCGCCTTGAAGGTGCCCTCGACAAAGTCCGCGGCAAAACGGGTCCAGGCTGGATTCTCGGCGGCAACGGCTGCCGCGGGACTGAAGGTCAGCGCGCAGGCGATGCACAGTTTAATCAAGCCGGCCGGCAGGCGCAGGCGGTGGTGCAGGATGGCGGACATGCGTATTTCTCCAGGATTGATGGCTGCAATCCTAGCATTTTGACGCGGAAGTTTTTACGTGGACCCATGCCTCGGGCACGCGGACAGCAGTAACGCCGCCCGCGACCTACCGAGACTTGCATTAACGCTGAACAATCGCAGGGTGGGTTACGGCGCCTAACCCACCCTACGAAGTCTTGGTTCAGCAATTACGCAAAGCTCAATAGTCCGCAACGCGATCATTCAGGACCAGTTGTTTGCCCGTGCGCAACAGTTCGGAGAACTGTTCGGGAGGAAGCGGCCGGCTGAAAAAATAGCCCTGCATCTCGTCGCATCCCTGTTGGCGCAGGTAGTGGCACTGACCTTCGAACTCCACCCCCTCGGCGACGACCTTCAGCGCCAGGCCATGCGCAAGTTTGATGATCAGGTTGACGATGGTCTTCGCCGAAGCGTCGGACTCCACATTGCACACGAAGGATCGGTCGATCTTGAGGGTATCAATGGGGAAACGTGTCAGGTACGACAGACTGGAGAACCCCGTGCCGAAATCATCCAGCGAAAGCTGCACGCCGATGCCTTTGAGTTGTTTCAGGACTTCCACGGCCTCATCCACACGCTCCATCAACAGGCTCTCGGTCAGCTCCAGGACCAGCATGCCGGCCGGCATGTCGTACTTGTGCAAGGCGAGAGAGATGATGTGCCCGAGTTCCGCCTCGCGAAACTGGCGCGCCGACACGTTCACGCCAATCTGCATCGGCGGCAGTCCCTGGTCTATCCAGGACCGATACTGCCGGCAGGCAGCGTCAATCACCCAGTTGCCGATGGGGACAATAAGTCCGCACCGTTCTGCGACCGGAATGAAGACGCTGGGCGGGATCAGGCCGGCCCCGTTTCGATACCAGCGCAGTAATGCCTCGGCCCCCTGCATGCGGCCATCGCTCAGGTCCACCCGGGGCTGGAAGTGCAATGTGAGTTCCTTCAGTTCCAGCGCATGGCGCAGCGCCGCCTCAAGTTCCATGCCGGCCAGCACCTCCGCGCCCATGCTGCGGGTGAAGAACAGGAAGCGGTCACCGCCGCCGGCCTTCGCCTGGTACATGGCGGTGTCCGCCGCACGCAGCAGTTCGGCCGGTGTGGTCCCGTCGTCCGGATATACGCTGATGCCGATGCTGCTGCGCACATAAAGCTCTCGTCCACCCGGCAACTGGAATGGCGCGGCCAGTGCAGTCAGCAGCGCCCGGGCCACGGTCGCAGCACCGTCCGGCCGTTCCAGTTTTTCCAGCAGCACCACGAACTCATCACCTCCCAGCCGCGCCAGGGTGTCCTCGTTGCGAACGCGCGTGCGCAGGCGTCCTGCGACCTGCACCAGCAACTCGTCACCGACCACGTGCCCCAGGCTGTCGTTGACCTGCTTGAAATCGTCC
>MGYT01000084.1:21526-30020 GCA_001801865.1 Gammaproteobacteria bacterium RIFCSPLOWO2_02_FULL_61_13 | reverse complement strand
GCTTTTCTTCGCTTTCCTTCAGTTTGCTGATATCGGTGTAGATGGCAACGTAATGGGTCGCTTCCTCCCGATCGTTGTACACCGTGCTGATGGTGAGCCAGGCCGGGTAGATCTCCCCGGTCTTGCGCCGGTTCCAGATCTCGCCGCGCCACAGCCCGGCCTTGGATAGCGCAAACCACATACCCTGGTAGAAATCCCGTCCGTGGCGGCCGGATTGCAGCAGTGTAGGTGTCTGTCCCAGGAGTTCCGCCTCGGAGTAACCGGTGGTTTCATTGAAGGCCCGGTTCACGGAAATGATGCGCGCTTCGAGGTCGGCGATCATGACGCCATCACTCATACTGTCGAAGGCTGCGGCGTCGAGACGCCGGCGTTCTTCGGCCTGCCGTTGCCGGGTGATGTCGCTCCACGCCCCGACGATCTCCAGGGTACCGTCGGCGGAGCGGGATTGGACCCGCGACTCATCCCGGATCCAGATAAATTCCCCGTTCTCCCTGGCAAAACGGTACTCAAGGACCAGCACCCCTGTGCTGATCAGTTCTGGAATGGCAGCCTGTACCCGGGCGCGGTCGTCCGCGTGCACGTGCTGGAGCCACCATGCCATGCTCAAGGCCTCGTCCTGCGAGTAGCCGAGGATGCGCGTTATGCTTTCGCTCACCCACAAGGGTGTGACGCCATCGGCGCGCAGGCGCGTGGCATAGAGGATGATCGGTGTCGTTGTCAGCACAAGGTTCAGCCGTGCGCTGGTCTCCTGCGATGCCGCCTGCTCCCGGGTCAGCGCGGCCTCGGTTCGACGCTGCTCGGTCACGTCATTCATCAATGCGAGGCGCGCATTGTGGCCGGCAAAATTCAGCGTGTGGGAGCGAACCTGCACTTCGATCACATCGCCGTTCTTCTTCTTGTGGTGGGACACCCGCGGCAGGTCCAGCCCCGGCGCGGCAGCACTGAGTTTTTCCATCAGCGCGGGGATATCCTCCTGCGGGCGGATGTCCTTGATGGTCATGCCCAGGAACTCGTGGCGGGACCAGCCGTAGTGCGCGCTCATGGCCGCGTTGACCTCGAGGAACTGCAGCGTATCCGCGTCGAATACACACATGATGTTGGGGTTGGATTCAAACAATTCCCGATAGCGCAACTCGCTGGCAAGTTCCCGGCGCACAAAACTTTCCCTTTGCCGCAGGGCGGCGCGTGCCAGGAAAAAGACCAGCGCAGCCGTGGCAAATATGAAAAACCAGCCCTTCCAGGTCTGGGCGCGACTGAGCATGGCGGGGTCGGAAATCAAAGCCGCAAGTTCCCGGTCGCTGAAGAAGATCCAGAGCGCGCCGACGAACAAATAGATCCCGGCAAGGATCGCTGCCTGGTGGGACTCGCTCCGTGGGCGCAACTGGCTACCGGCTCCAGCGACCGCGTCCGGTGTTCTTCGCCCGGTACAGCGCCAGATCGGCATGCTTGAACAGGGCCGCATCCGTCGGCGCGTCGAGCGGGTAGATGCTGATGCCGACGCTGCAACTCATGGACATGGATTTGCCGTCGAGGGAGAAAGGCCGGCGCAGCGTATTGATGAGGCGGTCCGCCACCTGCTCGGCAACGCGCGCGTCGGTGATGCCGTCCACGATCACGGCAAATTCATCACCCCCCAGCCGGCAGGCAATATCGCCGGCGCGCGTGGTTTCCTTTAGTCTCTGCGCCATGGTTTGCAGCACCAGGTCGCCCTGATCGTGACCGAGGGTGTCATTCAGGGGTTTGAATCCGTCCAGGTCCACCAGCAACAGGGCCACGCTGGCATTGCTGCGGCCGGCGCGCGCCAGGCTGCCCTTGATGGCCTCGGCGAAGGCGCGCCGGTTCGGGAGGCCGGTCAACGGGTCTTCCAGCGCCAGCCGCGAGAGTTGCGCCTCGCTTTCCTTGAGTTCGGAGATGTCCACGAAGGTGGCCAGCGCCCAGCCCACATCCGGCAGGATGACGCCACCCAGCAGCGTGCTTTTGATTGTGCCGTCCTTGCACAGGACATCCACTTCCACTTGCGGAATCGCCACCGTTACCGTGGCCAGGTTCTGGAAATGCCGGTACCACATGTCTCCCGCGCGCGCGGCGTGCGCCGGATTGATGTAAGTCGACTCGATCCAGTGTTGCACCGTGGGATGGTCCCCGAGGACGTAGCCGAACATCTCGGTGAACTTCCTGTTCATGAATTCGATCTTTTGATCCTTCAGGGACGCCCATGACACGGCCACCGGCATGGCTTCCAGCACCGCCTGCAGGCGGTCCTGCAGCCGTTGTTCGAAGGGGACTACTTTTTTGCCGGCGGATAGGCCCATGGCGGGTCGGATTCCATAGATATAATCATTGTACAAGTCTCCATAAAGGATAGCCCCATGGCGGACAACCTGACATTTGATTTTGACCGGCTGGAAAACCGGCCCGTGCATGAATTCACCGAGAAGGCGTACCTGGATTATTCCATGTACGTGATCCTGGACCGGGCGCTACCGCACATTGCAGACGGGCTGAAGCCGGTGCAGCGACGCATCGTTTATGCCATGTCGGAGCTCGGGCTGAAGGCCGCCGCAAAGTACAAGAAATCCGCCCGCACCGTGGGCGACGTCATCGGCAAGTTTCATCCCCACGGCGACTCCGCTTGTTATGAGGCCATGGTGCTGATGGCGCAGGATTTCAGTTATCGCTATCCGCTCATAGACGGCCAGGGGAATTTTGGCTCCATGGACGATCCCAAGTCCTTTGCCGCCATGCGCTATACGGAGTCGAAGCTGCGGCCCTACGCGGACGTGCTGCTGGCGGAGTTGGGGCAGGGCACCGTGGACTGGCTGCCGAATTTTGACGGCACGCTGACCGAGCCGAGGCTCCTGCCGGCGCGGCTGCCCAACGTCCTGCTGAACGGCGCCACGGGTATCGCCGTGGGCATGGCTACGGACATCCTGCCGCACAACCTGCGTGAGGTGGCGGATGCCTGCGTGGCGCTGCTGGACGCGCCTTCGGCCAGCGTGCGCGAATTATGCGATTACATCCGCGGCCCGGATTTTCCCACCGCGGCGGAGATCATCACGCCGCGGGCCGAGATCATCAGTATGTACGAGACCGGCGGCGGTTCAGTCCGCCTGCGCGCGCGTTGGGAGAAGGAGGAGGGCAACGTGATCATCACCGCGTTGCCGTACCAGACCTCCGGCAGCCGCGTCCTGGAACAGATAGCCCAGCAGATGCAGGCGAAGAAGCTGCCGATGTTGGAGGACCTGCGGGATGAGTCCGACCACGAGGACCCCACGCGGCTGGTGCTGGTGCCGCGCAGCAACCGCGTGGACCTGGATGAAATGATGTCGCACCTGTTCGCCACCACGGACCTTGAGCGCAGTTACCGGGTCAACATGAATATGATCGGCACCGATGGCCGGCCCCAGGTCAAGGACCTGCGCACCATCCTCAAGGAGTGGATCGAATACCGCCTGGACACCTTGAAGCGCCGGCTCGAGCATCGTCTGGGCAAGGTGCAGGCCGAGCTGCACATCCTCGACGGCCTGCTCATTGTTTACCTGAACCTGGATGAGGTCATTGCCATCATCCGCCGCGAGGATGAGCCCAAGCCGGTATTGATGCAGCGCTTCAAGTTGTCGGACATCCAGGCCGAGGCCATCCTGGAACTCAAGCTGCGCAAGCTGGCGAAACTTGAGGAAATGAAGATCCAGGGCGAGATAAAGGAGCTGAAGAAAGAACGCGGTGAACTGGAACAGTTGCTGGGGTCGCGCCCGCGAATGAAGACCATGGTGAAGCGCGAGATCCAGGCGGATGCCGACGCCCACGGCGATGCGCGCCGGTCGCCGCTCGTGGAGCGGGAGGAGGCCAGGCAGATCGATGTTACGGAACTGGTCCCCACCGAGCCCATCACCGTGGTGCTGTCGGAGAAAGGCTGGATCCGGGCGGCTAAGGGACATGAACTCGATCCGGAGACGCTGGCGTATCGCGCCGGGGACGCGTTCCGCCAGGCCAGCCGCGGCCGCAGCAACCAGCAATCGGTATTCCTGGATTCCACCGGGCGCAGCTATTCCATCCCGGCCCATGTGTTGCCGTCTGCGCGCGGGCTGGGCGAACCCATCTCCAGTTGGGTCACGCCACCGGACGGCGCCACGATCGAGGGTGTGATGATCGGTGTGCCCGAGTCATTGTTCCTGTTGGGCAGCGATGCGGGCTATGGATTCCTCGCCAAACTCGAAGATCTGTATGCGAAGAATCGCAATGGCAAGGGTGTCGTGAGCGTGCCGAAAGGAGGCCGTGTGCTGGCGCCGGCCGAGGCGCGGAATCCGGCACGCGATCTGGTGGCCGCGGTCAGTTCGACCGGACGCCTGCTCGTGACCCCGGCGAAGGAACTGCCGCAACTGGCCAGGGGCAAGGGCCTGAAGATCATCCAGATCCCTTCGGCAAAGCTGAAGACGCGTGAGGAATTCGTCGTCGCCCTGGCCGTGCTCGACGCGGCGGACACCCTGGTCCTGGTGTCCGGCAAGCGCACACTGAGCCTGAAACCCCGTGACCTGGAGCCCTACCACGGAGAGCGCGGCCGGCGTGGGAACATGCTACCGCGCGGTTTCCGGCAGGTGTCACGGTTGGCGGTGGAACGGGCGGAGTTTGCTGATAGTGAAAAGTGAAAAGTGAGAGACATAAAGTACCAGGTGCTTGTTTTGCCTTGCACTTTTCACTTTAAACTTTCACGCTCCATTGACTTGAAACTCCGGCGGCCGGCGCCCATCTAACAGGTGGGTGAATCCATAAGGACTATAAGAACATGAAGCGAATCGCATTATTCCTGGCGACCAACCTGGCCGTGGTGCTGGTGCTGGGTGTGGTCATGGAGTTGTTTGGCATCCGCGGCGTGCTGGATGCGCAGGGGCAGGGGATTGATTACAACGGACTGCTGATCATGTCCGCGGTGGTCGGCATGACCGGCTCGTTCATCTCACTGGCAATTTCCAAGCGCATGGCGCTCATGTCCACTGGCGCCCGCATCATCGACCAACCCGCGAACCAGGCCGAGGCGTGGCTGGTGGAGACCGTGCGGGCCCAGGCCAATGCCGCCGGTATCGGCATGCCGGACGTGGCCATATTCAACTCCCCCGATGTGAATGCCTTCGCCACCGGCATGGATCGCAACCATGCATTGGTAGCGGTCAGCACAGGTCTGCTCGGGCAGATGGACCGGGACCAGGCGGAAGCCGTGCTCGGGCACGAGGTGTCCCATGTGGCTAACGGCGACATGGTGACGCTGACATTGATCCAGGGCGTCGTGAACACTTTTGTATTTTTCCTGTCCCGCGTCGTCGGCGTGCTTGTGGACCGGGCCGTGTTCAAGGTGGAGCGCGGCCATGGGCCGGGCTACTGGATCACGGTCCTGGTCGCACAAATGGTGCTCGGCATCCTCGCCAGCATCATCGTCATGTGGTTCAGCCGGCAGCGCGAGTTCCGTGCTGATCGGGGCGGCGCAACGCTGGCGGGCCGCGAGAAAATGATCTCTGCGTTGGCGCAATTGCAGCGCGCGACCAACCCGGCGCCGTTGCCGGAGCAACTGGCGGCGTTCGGGATCTCCGGTGGCAGGGCAGGCGGGTTGCGCAGCCTGTTCATGACGCACCCGTCGCTGGATGACCGCATTGCGGCCTTGCGAAAGATAGAGAATGTGCAGCCGGCGTAGGGCGGGCTTTAGCCCGCCGGGATCGGCGGTTTCACGTCGCGGGAGGTTCGTTCCCGTCCGGCTTGTCTGCTTCTTTTCCCCCCGGTTTCCCCAGCACCCAATCCCAGAACGATCGCGCCACGCGCGTGATGCCGGGAATCAGAATAATGGCGCAGATGACCAATACCAGGATGATGACGATGTCGCGGATCATGGCTTGTCTCCCTTTATTTTAAGCGCGTCGCCCAGGATCCCATCCACGTTGAAGATGCCGGTGGTCCCCGGCGCACCCAGCGGATAGCCGTACACCTTGACATTCGGTCCCATCTGCTTCGCCCATTCCATGCTGACCAGGGCACTGGAGCCGGCGCCCGACAGGGCCAGCGCTTTCAGCCGCGTGCCCTCCGCTTCCGCGGTGGCAACCGCCAGGATTCCCTTCGCCTCTTCCTCCTTCTGCAGCCGGTAGCCCTCACCCTCCAGGCGCCGCGTCTCGCGGGTGGCCTCGGCGACCTTGATGGATTTCTGCTTCTCACCCTCGGCGGTATTGCCGACACGAATGGCATCATTTGCCGCCTGTGCTGCCTGCCGTTCCGCAATGGTGACCCGTTGCTGCGCCTCGGCCTTGTCTTCCAGCACCTTGATGAAGTCCTGGTTCAGGAAATGAATGTCACGCAGATTGACGGAAATCAGGATGCCAAGCGGTTCCAGTTTCTCGCGCATCTCCGCCTGGATTATGTCCTGCACAAACCGGCGTCCGGCGCCGGTATAGATTTCATCGCTGGTCTTCTGCGAGGTGTGATTCCTGATATTGGAGCGCAGCGCCGGGAACACCACGCGTTCCATGTAGTCACGGCCGACCTTTTGGTGCAGATCCGGGACCAGCGCCGGGTTCAGTGAGACTTCCAGCGACAGGTCCACACTGATGGGTTGGCCGTCCGCGGTGTTCGACGGCATTTCCTCCTGTTGCTGTTGCTGCGTGGCCCGGGTGTCGTAAATCTCGACATCGTAGATGAGCGGATCGATCCACCGTGTTCCGGTGGGCAGCGTTTCCTTTTGCATGCCGCGATTGGCGCCGAGCATCTTGACGATGATGCCCACCTCGCCGGGTGCGATGTTGATGATGCCGGCGATGACGTAGAACACCGCGCCCGCCACCAGTCCCATGATCAGTGTTGGTCTGAATACATTCATATAGCCTCCCGGCTGCTGCTGCAGGTTGTGCAAGGATTGGAAGAAGCGTGTGTGCATACTGTTCAGGACTTGATAAATGTAGGCGCGGAAGCGGGCGCCGGTTCCTGGGGGCGCGCCCACCAGTGTCAGGCCGGCTCTCGGCCTGGTTTTTTTAATCATGTACCTGCCCAGGGCAATCGGGCCGACGCCAAAGAGCAGAATACCGACGAACTGCGCGAACCCGAATGGCTTTGGCGGCTGTGCAAGGAACTGGAGCGCATAGCCCAACGTCATGATGCTGCCAAAGATAATGGCCGCCACGCCCGCGATTCTGAGCAGGGTTTTCATGGTCAGGACGAGATCAGGAAGTCATCCTCGGTCAGGGTGGGGGCGCCGGTGAGCACGGCAATCTTGACCGCCGCGCCTGCGCCGCTGCCATCGGCATCATAGTACAGCGCGCCCATGGTCGTATTGTAGATGATGCGATGGACGTTACCCGGGTAAAAGGTCAATCTGGCCGACCGTCAATTCAGGGGCCCCTTCGAGCACGGCGAACTTGATGGCGACACCGTCGCCGTTGCCGTCAGCGTCGTAATACAGTGCCCCGGTTTCGGTGTTGTAGAGGATGCGGTCATCGGCGTCCTTGGCAATCCCATTGCGATTGGCCCGGAACTGCGCCGCATCCAGAATGTCGTCGGCACCGATGGTCAGCGCCGGAAATATGCTCATCGTAAGGATGAGGTAATCCGATTCTTCGAAGTCTGTGACCACGTCTGCCTTGGCGGCACCAAGTGCGGTATCGAACCAGAATATATCCGTGGAACTGCCCCCGGTCAGAATGTCCCTGCCGGCGCCACCGCGCAGCGAGTCGGCGCCTTGCCCGCCCTTGAGCACGTCGTTGCCGGCGTCGCCGTCAAGCGTGTCGTGACCTTTCCCACCCGTGAGCACGTCATTGCCGACCCCACCGTGGAGCTGGTCATGTTCGTCGCGCCCCAGAATGTGGTCGTCGCCGGCGGAACCGATCATCACATCACCGCCGCCGGTGCCCATCAAGACGGAAATGTGTTCCAGCGTGATATCGGTAAAGTCCCAGTTCACGGGACCATTGCCGCCGGCAATCTGCGTACCGGTATTGGCGCCGATAATGATCTCGATGCCGCTTCCCGCGTGGCTGAACTGGTCGGTCAGGTGCAATACGCTCAAGGCGGAGGCATTGATCCGATCCAAGTTATCCACGCCCGTGCCGGAATCTTGGTATGTGTCCGTAGAGACATCGCCGGTGGCGAGGACGTATGTATCGCTGCCTTCTCCGCCATCCAACACGTCAACACCGCCGCCACCCTTGAGGATATCGTCGTCCGCGCCGCCCTGGAGAACGTCATTCCCACCGCCGCCTCTCAGCGTGTCGTAGCCGGCACCGCCATTCAGCATATCGGCGCCGCCATTACCGATCAGGGTGTCATTGCCCGCTCCGCCGTTGACATGGTCATCGCCGCCAAGGCCCGCAATCCGATCGTCGAAGGCAGATCCATCCAGGTCATCGTCCCCCATTCCGCCGTCTTCATCCACCGGCCCCGCATCTGGATCGCCGGGGTCGTCCAGGTTCCAATCATCCAGTTCCGCCGTGAACAGGATGCCGGTCTGGATCAGCGCCGTGGTGCC
>MGYT01000084.1:0-21510 GCA_001801865.1 Gammaproteobacteria bacterium RIFCSPLOWO2_02_FULL_61_13 | reverse complement strand
TGACGGTGGCGCCGATCAGCCACGTTCCTGCCGCAATCACCTCGTCGTCGGCGCCGCCGGAAATGCGCAGCGTATCGGTTTCGGTGCTCAGGTCGCCCAGTTGCGCACTGGTGAGTACTAATGAATTGGTTCCGGCGAGGTCGATGATCTCGATGCCAAAAATCATGGTTCCGGCGAGACCATTGAGGTCAATTGTCGATACACCACTGGAGAGGCGTAGCGTGTCCGTGCCCAAGCCGCCATGAATGGTAAAAATATCTGACGAATGATAGACCAGAATATCGTTGCCATCCTCGGCCGTTGCAATGTCATTTCCACCGCCGCCATCAAGAAAGTCATTTCCCTCGCCACCACTCATCTGGTCCGACCCGGTACCGCCGAACAAAATGTCTGCGCCAGATTCGCCGAGTAAAGAATTGTCGCCGTCCCCTCCCCACAAGTAATCGTCGCCGTCCTCACCGATCAGCTGGTCGTTCCCGCTGCCGCCGTACAGCGTGTCGTTCCCTTCGTTACCCGAAATTCTATCGTTGCCTGCCAGTCCAGAAAGCAGGTTATTGCCCTGGTTACCAGACAGCGAGTTGTCAAGGGCATTTCCAGTCCCGGTCAGATTTTCTGACCCGCCGAGGCCAAGGGTTTCAACATTGTCGAACAGTGTCAGGCTAAAGGTGGCATTAACCAGGTCCACGCCACCATCAACAGCTTCCAAAACGCTGTCTCCAAATTGAATTGAATATCTGTCATCTCCCGCGCCACCGCGCATAACGTCCACGCTGCCGAGTTCGTTACTCAGAAAATCGTTGCCTTCCCCTCCCCAAAGGAAATCGCTACCGCTGCCCCCGTCCAGTGCATCGTTCCCGTCACCGCCATACAGGACGTCGTTACCGGCCCCTCCGACTAACCCGTCATTTCCTTCAGCGCCATACAGCGAGTCGTTTCCACCATTACCGATGAGCCCATCATGGCCCTGCAAACCTAGAAGTACGTTATTCCCATTGTTTCCAGTCAAGCTGTTGTTGACTGAATTACCAGTGCCATTGAGATTGTCGGATCCCATGAGAGTGAGGTCTTCTATGTTGCCGGATAGTGTCATGCTGAGTTCGACTATAATTTCATCCCGGCCGCCGTCCGACGCTTCAATAATTGTGTCTTCCAGCTGGAATACATAAACGTCGTCGCCTGAATCGCCGCGCATGATGTCCGCGCTTCCAGGCATGCTGTTCAATAAATCACTACCATCCCCACCCCAAAGGAAGTTGTTGCCTTCTCTACCTTCCACTTGGTCATTTCCATTCCCTCCATACAGGGTGTCATTTCCTTCACCTCCCCAAAGTACATCGATGCCGCCCAACCCGAGAAACAGGTTGTCACCATCATTGCCAAACAGGATGTTGTCGCTGGAATTGCCAACTCCATTCAGGTTGTCGGACCCCAAAAAAGTGAGCCATTCCACGTTGGTGAATAGAGTCAGACTGAAGTCGGCGCCAACATGATCGTGTATCCCCCCGTTCACATTTTCTATAACGGTATCTCCGGGTTGCAGGATATAAACGTCGTTACCAGTCCCTCCTTCCAAAGTGTCCGTTCCAGGAGAGGCGGATGAGTTGTAAAAATAATCGTTACCGGCACCGCCCCAGAGGGAATCGTCCCCGGCGTCTCCATAAAAGGTGTCATTGCCAGCCTCGCCATAAACCAGGTCGTTTCCCGCACCGCCGATTACCTGGTCATTCCCGGCACCCCCATCCAGAACATCATTGCCGGACCCACCATATAGTTCGTCATTACCCGCGCGGCCGGCGAGTATGTTGTTGCCACCATCGCCGATGAGCAGGTCATCGAAATCGGTGCCGACGAGGTTCTCCACATCCGACAGCGTGTCCGTATCGGCGCCGCCGGTGTCCTGCACACCTGAGACTGCAAGGTTGACTGTGACGCCGCTTGCCGCGTCCCAGAATGCCGCCGTGTCGGTGCCGTCGCCGCCGTCCAGCACATCGTTGCCGGCGCCGCCGAAAAACATGTCGTCGCCGAGTTCGCCCCAGATATGGTCATCGCCAGCAGTGCCATAGATAAGGTCGGCGCCATCGCCGCCGTACAAGTCATTATTGAGATCGTTGCCGATGAGTTGATCGTTGCCGGCGCCGCCGACGGCGTTTTCGATATCCGTGCCGTAGGCGATCCACACGGTGCGGGGATCGGTATACGCAATGGGTCCACCGTAACCGTCGGTGAAGACGATGGGCTGGCCCAGCGTGGAGTACTTCCCGGGGCGCAGGTCAATGGTGACGCCGGTGGAGCCGTTGTGTTCAATGGTGTCGTCGCCGCCCGCGTCCCAGATGGTTTCAAAATAGAGCGCCGATTCATCGAACACGTAATCATTGTCGCCGGCCTGGAAGGTAGTGTTCGGACCGTACAGGTACTGGATGGCCAGGATGTCAATGACCATCGGTGTATCGGGGTAGCGATCAATGAAGAAATTGTTGCCGGACGGATCGTCCGTGTAGGTCATGACCGTGTAGAAGATATTGTCGAACTCCGTGGACAGCACCACCTCGGAGCCATCCTCATCAAACGGGTGCTTCAATCCGAGCGTATGCCCCAGTTCGTGGATGAGGGTATTGAAATACCAAGTGCCCTCGTCAAAATCCTCCGGGATATAAAGATGATTGATGAACACGTCGCCTGCGTAGGGGGCGTTTTCCGGCAGGTAGGCCCAGGCGCCCGCGCCGTAGAAATCCACCAGTTCACTGAAGGCGACGCGGATCTCGCCCACCACCGATCCATCGTCCCCGACCTCGTTGAACTGGATGTCGGCGACGTTGGACCAGGACGCGAGCGCATCCTCGAAATTCAACTGCTGGGTGGCATCCAGCGCGGTAAAGCCGTTGCCGTACTCCCATTCATTTCGGGTCGGATCGGTCGGCGAGTAGGAATTCGGGTCGTAAGCCGTATCCGGGCCTTCCGGAACGCTGTACGTCAGCACCACGCCGGTGCCCAGACCGCCATTGCCCCACTTGGTCCCGAAGATCAGCGAGGCGGTAAAGGTGTCCGCGGGAAAGCCGACGACTTCGGTGGGAACGAGATTGGCCGTGGGGGTAGCCATGAATATGGAGTCTGGGTGATGCCGTGTGGGGCAATTTACGCCAACAGGGGTAACGACGCCAACCTCAGCCCGGAGCCTTGCGCAGGCTCCGGCAAGTGGCTAAATGCAGTGCTTTGCCGGTATGATAACGCGCCTTTCAGCCACCCACGGAACGCATCATGTCAGTTTACAGCACCAATGAATTCAAGAGCGGGCTCAAGATCATGCTCGATAAGGATCCCTTTTCCATCATCGAGAACGAGTTCGTCAAACCCGGCAAGGGCCAGGCGTTCAATCGCGTCAAACTGCGCAACCTGAAAACCGGCCGCGTACTCGAACGCACATTCAAGTCCGGCGACACCTTTGAAAGCGCGGACGTGGTGGATATGGATCTCCAGTACCTCTACAACGATGGCGATCTGTGGCATTTCATGAATACCACCAGCTATGAACAGTTGGCAGCGGACGCCAAGGCCATGGGCGATGCGGCAAAATGGTTGAAGGGCGAGGAGTCCTGCATGGTGACGTTGTGGAATGGCGTGCCGTTACTGGTGGCGGCGCCGAATGTCGTGACGCTGACCATCAAGCAGACGGATCCGGGCGTGCGCGGTGATACGGCGACCGGTGGCACCAAGCCGGCGACACTGGAAACCGGTGCAGTGGTGAAGGTGCCGCTGTTTGTGTCTGAAGGCGAGCGCATTCGCGTGGACACACGCACCAATGAGTACCTCAGCCGCGCCAAGGATTGACCGGTTGATGCGAAACGCGACGCGCACCGACTCGCGACGTTTTGCATCAGCCTGTTGACCTGCCGTCCCGCCGCGCGGGAGATTTGAGATGACCTCTGATAACTGGCAACCCCTCGCAGCGCGGGAGGTGCTGGAGCGGCGTGCGCGGTTGCTGCACGACATCCGTTCCTTCATGGCGGAGCGCGGCGTGCTGGAGGTGGAGACGCCGCACCTGAGCCAGTCGGCGGTGACCGACCCAAACATTCACAGCCTGACACTGGCCCTGCGTCGTCCCGAGGCGGATGTCACCTTGCGTTGTTACCTGCATACGTCACCGGAATTCCCCATGAAGCGGCTGCTGGCCGCGGGCAGCGGAGCCATTTACCAAATCTGCCGCGTTTACCGCGGCGAGGAATCCGGACGCATCCACAATCCGGAGTTCAGCCTGCTGGAGTGGTACCGGCCGGGGTTCGATCACCTCCGCCTCATGGATGAAGTCGCGGAATTGTTGCAGGGCCTCGGCATAAAAGCCGCCGGGCGCACCACCTACGGCCAGGCGTTTACAGACAGGGTCGGCTTGGATCCCCATGACGTGGATACCGAATGCCTGGTGCGCCGCGCCGCGGCATTGGGGTTTATTTCCGAGCCGGCCGAGGACGCGGCCTTGCTGGATTTCCTCTTCAGTGAACTGGTGGCGCCCTCCCTGGGAAAGGACGGCGCGGTGTTTGTGCACGATTATCCAGTTCATCAGTCGGCGCTGGCGCGCGTCCGGCCGGGCCGGCCACCGGTGGCCGAGCGATTTGAATTGTTCATCAACGGGATGGAGATCGCCAACGGCTTCCACGAATTGACCGACGCCGCCGAACAGCGCCGGCGTTTCGAACGCGACAACCAGCGGCGCCGCGCCGCCGGCCTTGGGGCCATGCCGGCGGATGAGCACCTGTTGCAGGCGTTGGCGCATGGGCTCCCGGCTTGTGCCGGCGTTGCCCTGGGTGTGGATCGCCTGCTCATGGTGTTGTGCGGCGCCGCGCGACTGGAACAGGTGCTGGCATTCCCGTTTGACCGTGCCTGATGAAAATCGGGCGGGCACTGGCGGCGAACGGGCCGCTGGCGGAGCGGGTGGACGGGTATGCGGCTCGGCCGCAGCAACTGGAAATGGCCGAGGCCATCGCCGGCGCCATAGAAAAAGGTGAGTCGCTGATCTGCGAGGCCGGCACCGGCACCGGCAAGACGCTGGCCTACCTGATCCCGGCCCTGCTGGCCGGACAGAAGGTGATCATCTCCACCGGCACACGCAATCTGCAGGACCAGCTGTTTGACCGGGATCTGCCGTTGGTGCTGAAGGCGCTGGGCACGACGCAGGCAACCGCTTTGTTGAAGGGCCGCGCCAATTATCTTTGCCTGCAGCGCATGCACTTGGCGGAGGAGCAGGGCGCCGGCCTGGACCGCGCTTCGCTGGCGCTGCTGACCGGGATCCGCGGCTGGAGCAACCAGACCGTGGACGGCGACCTGGCCGGCCTGCCCGAACTGCCGGAGGAGAGCCGGTTGCGCGGACTGGTGACTTCCACCGCCGAGAATTGCCTGGGTCAGGGCTGCGCCCATTTCGATCGTTGTTTTGTATTCCAGGCGCGAAAGCGGGCCCAGGAGGCGGACGTCACCGTTGTCAATCATCACCTGTTCCTGTCCGATCTGGGACTGCGCGGCCGGGGCTACGGCGAGTTGCTGCCCGGTTTCGACGTGGCCATCTTTGACGAGGCGCATCAATTGCCGGAACTGGCCTCCCAGTTCTTCACCCGCACCGTCACCAGTCACCAGTGGTTTGATTTTCTGCAGGATGCGCACGCGGCTTACCTGAAGGAGGCGGCCGATTTGCCGGAGTTCATCAACCGGCTGGACGCGGTGGAGACCGGCCTGCGCGCAATGCGCCTGACCTTCGGCAGCGAAGATGGCACCCGGGCGTGGCGCGACGTGCGGGATCAGACGCCGGTGCAAAGCGCGCTGGCGGCGCTGCTGGCCGCAGCGGATAACGTACGCGAAGTACTCGAGAATTTCGCCGCGCGCGGCAAGCTGCTGGACAATTGCTTCCGCAGATTGACGGAGTTGTTGCAATTGACTGCGGCGTTCCGTGACAGCGCCGATCCTGCCGCCGTGCAGTGGCTGGAACTCCGCGGCCGTGGCTTCCTGTTGCACCAGACGCCACTGGAAGTCGCCAGCCTGTTCCGGGACGGTCTGAATCCGGAGGTGCATCCATGTATCTTTACGTCGGCAACGCTGAGCGTGAACGGGGACTTTTCCCATTTTGCCGCGCGCCTCGGGCTGCAGGAGGTTCCCGCGCGGACTTGGCCCAGCCCGTTCGATTTCAGGCATCAGTCGATGTTGTATCTTCCCCCCGGCCTGCCCGATCCCCGCGCTGAAGGCTATACCGAACGTGTGGTGGCGGCGGCCATTCCGCTTTTGCAGATCACCCGCGGCCGCGCCTTTCTGCTCTTTACCAGTTATCGTGCCCTGCATCTGGCCGCGCCCATGGTGCGCGCGGCGCTGTCTTACCCGGTCCTGGTGCAGGGGGACGCGCCGCGGACAGAATTGCTCGAACGCTTTCGCACCACCGCCAATGCCGTATTGCTGGGGACCAGCAGTTTCTGGGAGGGCGTGGATGTGCGCGGGCAGTCCCTGTCCTGTGTCATCATTGACAAGCTTCCGTTTGCGGCCCCGGATGACCCGGTATTGCAGGCGCGCCTGCGCAAACTGGAAGAAGAAGGCGGCAATCCGTTCATGGATTACCAGGTGCCCGAAGCTGTCATCAGCCTGCGCCAGGGGATTGGCCGCCTGATCCGCGATGAACAGGATTACGGGGTGTTGATGATTTGCGATCCACGGCTGTTGTCAAAACCCTATGGCAAGGTTTTTCTGCGCAGCCTGCCGGACATGGAACGGGTGCGTGAATTGGAACCGGTGCAGGAATTCCTCGCCGCGCATGAGTCTCAAAGGTGAGCCGGGAAAGTCCCAATTGAGCTTTGCGTAATTGCTGAACAAAGACTTCGTAGGGTGGGTTAGGCGCGTAGCGCCGTAACCCACCGAAAATGCTGCGGTTCCAAGGTGGGTTTCAACGCTTACCCACATGGACGTGGGGTATGCCGCGCGACGCCTACAGGGATGTAGGCGGTAGAGCGACGCAGGAGCCAAAGCCGAGGACAGGATGTCCGGAGCGGCGCGCTAACCCACCCTACGATTGTTCTTCATTAATGCAAGTCTCGGTAGCGCGGTCGGCATCCTGGCGTGTACAGGTATGAACTCGCACATCGTAAGGAGTGGCATCACCATGAATATTCTGCGCTTGAAACCCGATCGGGACAGTTCGATCAGATCGCATCACCCCTGGGTCTTCTCCGGCGCATTGCAGGAGGCCCCAACGAAATGTGAGTCCGGCGAAACCATCATCCTGGCCAATTCCTCCGGCACGGGACTGGCGGTGGGCGCCGTTTCCCCGAGTTCCCAGATCACGGTTCGGGTCTGGAGTTTTTCCCCGGACACGATCATCGATGCAAAATTTTTCCAGGACCGCATCGGCGCGGCGGTGGCGCGGCGCGGGACACGTCTGTCGGTGGACTGCGCGCGCCGCCTGGTGAACGGGGAATCGGATCAGGTACCCGGGTTGATCGTGGATCAGTATGGCGCGTTTCTCGTGTGCCAGTTTCTGTCCGCGGGTGTCGAGCGCTGGCGCGAGGAGATCGTCGCGGCGCTGGTGCAGCATTGCGCGCCGGCCGGGATCTGGGAGCGATCCGATGTGGATGTGCGGGAAAAAGAGGGACTGACGCCAAGAGCGGGATTGTTGTGGGGCGAGGAACCGCCGGAGCAGGTTTCAGTGCTGGTCTCCGGCCTGCGTTTTGCCGCGGATCTGCGCAGCGGGCACAAGACCGGACTTTATCTGGATCAGGCCGAGAATCTGACCGTCATCAGCGAATTCAGCCGCGGGCGCGAGGTATTGAACGGATTCGCCTACACCGGCGCCTTTGTGCTGGCGGCGTTGCGGGGTGGGGCGGCGAAGGTAACCAGCATCGAATCATCCGCGTCGGCTGTGGAGCAGATGGGCCGGCATGTTCAACTCAACGGGTTTGACCCGTCCCTGACCGAGCCGCTTTGCGGCGACGTGTTCAAACTGTTGCGCACGTTTCGCGACAGCCGCCGGGCGTTTGACCTGGTGGCGCTGGATCCGCCCAAATTCGTGGTCAACGCCGGGCAGTTGATCAAGGGCGGCCGCGGCTACAAGGACATCAACCTGTTGGCGTTCAAGCTGCTGCGACCGGGTGGCGTGCTGATAACGTTTTCCTGCTCGGGGCACGTCACCCCCGATTTATTCCAGAAGATCATCGCCGATGCCGCGCTGGATTCAGGACGGCAGGTGCAGATTGTGCGCTGGTTGTCACAGTCCGCGGACCATCCGGTGGCGACGGCGTTCCCTGAAGGGAGGTATTTGAAGGGGCTGGTATGCAGAGTGGATTAATTTCTGGTTTGCTGTAGGGCCAGCTTTAGCCGGCCGCGAAACGCGGATGGCGGGCTGAAGCCCGCCCTACAGCGCGCCGCGGTATCAACGGAATATCAGGTAGGACAGGTAGGCTATCAGTACGATGATGATTGGCAGCACCACTGCCATGATCTTCCGCCCCTTCTCCATTATCCGGCCGCTCTTTTCCTGCAACTGCTGCGCGCGATCCTGAAGCAGGCGCGCCTTCTCAAACTGTTCCCTGGCCATTTCAAATTGTTGAATCTGCACGCGCATGGCTTCTTCCTGGCGGGCGATCTGCCGGTGCTGGTTGTCTCTGATCTCCTCGAGCAACTTGATCACGAGGCCATTATCGTCGTTCATGAATTACTCCGAAGTGGAAGGTTAAAAGTGAAAAGTGAGAAAGAGGAAGCTTGAGGTCGAAATGTGTGTGTATGGCAGTGAACATGTTTCACTGTTTCCAAGGTAATCGGTCAAGATCCACATTGCCGCCGGACAAAATAATGCCGCAGCGCCGGCCCGGGATGTCCACTTTCCCTTCCAGGATGGCGGCCACGGTGACCGCGGAGGAGGGCTCGATGATGATTTTCATTCTCTCCCATACCGTGCGCATGGCGTGCGCGATGGCAGTCTCGCTGACCGCGGCGATATCGTCCACGTACCGGCGGATTATGGCGAATGTTTTCTCCCCGAGGGGCGCCAGCAGGCCGTCGGCAATACTGACCGGTGACATGGGCGGGACCAGGGTCCCGGCGGCCAATGAACGGCGTGCGTCATCGGCACCTTCCGGCTCCACGCCGATGACGCGGATCTTTGGATTCAGCGACTTTGCGGCAAGGGCGCAACCACTGATGAGTCCGCCACCTCCCACGGGGACCAGCAGCAGATCCAGATGCTCAATCTCCTCAATCAATTCGAGTCCGGCGGTGCCCTGTCCGGCGATGATGCGTTCATTGTTGTAAGGGTGGATGACGGTGGCGCCGGTGCGTTGCACCACGGCAGCAAGGTATTCATCCCGCGAAGCGATAGTCGGTTCGCACCAGGTTATGTTCGCGCCATACCCGGCCACGGCCAGCTTCTTGATCGCGGCAGCGTTGTCGGGCATGACTACATGGGCTTTTATTCCCATCAGGCGCGCAGCCAGCGCCACTGCGGCGCCATGGTTGCCGGAGGAATGGGTGGCCACGCCATGGACCGCCGCTTTCGGATCCAGCTGGGCGATGGCGTTGGAGGCGCCGCGCATCTTGAAAGCGCCCACTTTTTGCAGATTCTCGCATTTGAAGAACAGTTGCGCTCCGGTCATGCGATTCAGCGTGGCGCAGGTGAGCACGGGTGTGCGATGCACAAATGGCGCAATGCGCACCGCAGCGTCCCGGATGTGCTGCAGTGTGGGTTCCATGGTATGTAGGGCGCGCTTTAGCGCGCCGGCGGGAGTTGCGGCCGGCTGAAGCGACCCACAGGATGTGGGAAATGCCGCGAGAGGACAGGATGTCCGGAGCGGCCGGCCCTACAACGCGTCGGCGTCTTCAATTCACGTCGACCGCGAAGCCCTTGAGAATGGAAATGTCCACGATCTGCAGCATGGAGAGATGTGTTGCCGCGAGCACCACGCGCGGCGCCATGCCGGCCTCGTATGCCTCCTTCCAGCGTAGCCCGCACAGGCACCAGCGGTCGCCCGGGCGCAGGCCGGGAAAACCGAAGCCCTTCGCCGGCGTGGACAGATCGTTACCGTGGGCGCGGGAGAACTCCAGGAATTCGCGGGTGACCTCCACGCACACCACGTGCCGGCCGACATCGTCCACCCCGGTGCGGCAGCAACCGTCGCGGTAAAAGCCGGTCACCGGCTTGAGACTGCAAGGCAGCAGGGGCTCGCCAAAGACGTTCAGGTGCCGATCGATATCTTCCCGCTGGCCCATGCTGTTGGATCCTGAATGGTCTTAACGACCATCTCCGTCTTCGTCATCGTAGTCGTCAAAATCATCCGGTTTCTGATCATCATCATCGTCATCATCGTCGTCGTCATCATCATCATCGTCCGCATCGCTGTCCGTGCCGCTACCTTCGGGACGTTCGCGTTCGTAGCGCGGCAGGTCATCGTCAATCTCGAACCAGCTGAGTTGATCCACGGTATAAATGTGATACTCGGGTTCGAAGGTTTCCGGCTCGTCCAGCGTGGCGGTATTCACCTCCACGGTCTCCGCGTCGTCGATGTCGTGATAGCAAATCTGCGCGCCACAGGCGCCGCAGAATTCCCGCTGTCCCCATTCGGAGGACTCGTATACCACGGGATGGCCTTCGGTATAGGAGAACGCCTCGAACGGAAAGCGCGACCAGGCCAGCACGGGTGCGCCGGTGGTCTGTTGGCAGATGTCGCAATGGCAATAACCGGCGTCGATGAGATCCCCATCGACGCGGTAGCGAATTGCGCCGCAGTGGCAGCCGCCTTCAATCATGGTTGTCTCCTTTCCGTGCCGCTGATCGTGAAAGGGGCGGAAGCCAATTCCGTCCCCTGGGTAACCTAAAACTCAAGGTGCTTGGGCGTACGCGGGAACGGTATCACGTCGCGAATATTGCCGACGCCGGTCACCAGCATCAGCAGTCGCTCGAATCCGAGTCCGAAACCGGCGTGCGGCACGGTACCGTACTTGCGCGTGTCCAGATACCACCAGTAATCGGCCAGGTCAAATCCCAGTTCGGCAATGCGCCGCTCCAGGTGGTCGTAGCGTTCCTCGCGCTGGCTGCCGCCAATCAGTTCGCCGATGGCAGGAACCAGTATATCCATGGCCGCCACGGTACGGCCGTCATCGTTCTGGCGCATGTAAAAGGCCTTCATCTCCCGTGGGTAATCGTAGACGATTACCGGCTGTTTGAAATGATCCTCGGTCAGAAATCTTTCATGCTCAGATTGCAGATCGTGGCCCCAGGCCGGTGGAAATTCAAACTTCCGGCCCGACTTTTGCAGTAACTCCACCGTTTCGGTGTAGGACAGGCGGATGAACTCATGGCTGGCAATATTCTCCAGCCGCGCCGGCAGGTCTTTGTCCACGAACCTGGCGAACAGGTCCAGGTCCTCGGCGCACTCCTGCTGCACGAACCGAACCAGGTGCCGGACCAACTCCTCGCCCAGTGCCATGTCGTCGCGCAGATCGGCAAATGCGATCTCCGGTTCAATCATCCAGAACTCGGCCATGTGCCGGCTGGTATTTGAGTTTTCCGAACGGAACGTCGGGCCGAAGGTGTAAACCTTGCCCAGCGCCAGGCAACAGGTTTCCACCGAGAGCTGGCCGGAGACCGTCAGGTTTGCTTCCTTGCCGAAAAAATCCTGGCTGAAATCCACCGCGCCATTGACCTTCGGGATATTGTCCAGGTCCAGGGTGGTGACGCGGAACATCTCGCCGGCCCCCTCGCAGTCGGCGCCGGTGATGATCGGCGTGTGGATCCAGTAGAAGCCGCGCTGGTGGAAGAATTCGTGCACCGCATGGGCGAGGCGGGCGCGGATGCGGAACATGGCGCCATATTTGTTGGTGCGTGGCCGCAGGTGGGCGATGGTGCGCAGGAATTCATCGGTATGGCGTTTTTTCTGCAGTGGGAAATCCTCCGGCGCCGGCCCGACCAGTTGCAGGCGCCGCGCGCGCACCTCCCAGCGTTGCCCTTTGCCCGGCGAGGCGACCAGTTCTCCCTCCACCCGGATGGCAGCGCCCGTGTGCACGGTGCCGACGATGCCGTAGTCCTGACAGGCGGCCTCCACGAGGATCTGAAGGTTGGCGAGACAGGAGCCGTCATTCACCTCGATGAAGGAAAATTCCTTGGAATCACGCCGTGTGCGCACCCAGCCGGCCACCGTGACGGCGTCCCGGACGGATTCGGAGTGCAACAATGAGTGAACGCTTTCAGGCACGATAGGTTTGCCTCAACCTGACGGGGGGCGGCTATTCTATAATTTCTGCACCATGTCCCATACCCTCCGTGTAACACCACGCAAATCAGCCTGTATCCGCCTGGTCCAGATCACCGATACCCACATCGCCCGCGATCCGGGTCCGACGGATTTCGAAGGCGTGGACACCGCTGCGACGCTGGCCGTGGTACTGGCGGCGGTGGATGCGTTGCCTGAACTGCCGGACTGCATGGTGTTGACCGGGGACCTGGTCGATATTCCCTCGCCGGAGGCCTATGGCAGGCTGCGGGCGTTACTGCGCGATCGCCGATATCCGGTGGTGTGCCTGCCGGGAAACCACGACGACCCGGACATGATGCGCGCCCATTTGAATGCCGGCGCGCTCAGCACCCACCGCGCCATCGATTTCGGCGGCTGGCGCGTCCTGATGTTGAATGATTGGGAGGCTGGCAGCGATGGGGGCCGTTTCCCGCGTGCGGAACTCGACTTCCTGCGCCGGGAATTGACCGCGGCAGGGGAGATACCGGTCCTGATCTGCCTGCATCACCAACCCGTCCCCATCGGCAGCCCCTGGATGGATGCCATGGGTCTGGACCATGCCGACGAACTTTTTGCCGTGACCGACTCCTTTAATATAGTGCGCGGCATGACATGGGGGCATATCCACCAGGAGTTCAGCGCGGAGCGCCGCGGGATTCCGCTATGGGGCACGCCTTCCACCTGCGTGCAATTCCTGCCGGGCGCCGGCGAGTACAAGGTGGACGACCGTGCCCCCGGATTTCGAACCTTCGAGCTGTTGCCGGGCGGCGTCTTGGCCACCCGGGTAATGAGGACCTGAATCCAACGGGAGCTGAATCGATGGCCGAGCAGGAAAAGTCCCTTTACATGACGGTGTTGATGACGCCGGACATGGCGAACTTCGCCGGCAACGTGCACGGCGGCGCCCTGCTCAAGCTGCTGGACCAGGTGGCCTACGCGTGTGCGGCGCGCTACTGCAAGAGTTACGTGGTCACCCTGTTGCTGGACCAGGTCACGTTCAAGGAGTCCATTCGCGTCGGCGAGCTGGTGTCCTTTCTCGCCAATGTGAATTATGTCGGCAAGACCTCCATGGAAGTCGGGGTCAAGGTCATCGCCGAAGATCTGCGCACCAAGTCCAAGCGCCATACCAATTCCTGCTACTTCACCATGGTCGCCATCGGCGAGGATGGCAAATCGATCCCTGCGCCGCCTCTGGAAATCAATACCGAGTTCGAGCGCAAGCTGAACGAAGCCGCCCAGATGCGGCGCGAAATGCGGCGTGAGATTGCGCGCCGCAACGAGGCCATAACCAGCGGCATGCCGGAACCGGACTTTCGCATTCGTTGATGCTCCCCGGCTGCACTATTAAAGGAGTGTCCCCGCGCTGGGCCGTGATCGTGCATGGCGGCTTTTTGTCGCCCCAGCGCGCGCAACAGGTGGCCGTGGTACAAGAGGCCCGGGCTGCGCTGGCCGAAGCGGCGCGCGCCGCCGGGGCAATCCTGGATCGCGATGGGTCGGGCATGGATGCAGTCGAGGCGGCCATAATGATCCTGGAAGATTGCCCCCAGTTCGACGCCGGCCGTGGCTCGGCATTGACCGCGGATGGGCAGGTGGAGATGGATGCCGCGATCATGCGCGGCCAGGATCTGGCGGCCGGCGCCGTGGCTGGGCTGACCCGCGTACGCAATCCGATTCGCGCCGCGCGCGCCGTGCTGGAGCGTTCATCCCATGTGCTGCTGCAAGGAACGGGAGCGGACCAGTTCGCCGCACAACAGGGGCTGGAGCAGGCAGAGCTGTCCTATTTCGTGACGGATCGCATGCGCGATCATTTGCGCGCTCTCCAGCAGCAGGCCGTCCCGGCAAATAATGACCTGGGCACCGTGGGTTGCGTGGTCCGGGATGCCGGCGGCCAGATCACGGCCGGCACCTCCACCGGTGGCATCACCAACAAGCTGCCCGGCCGTGTGGGGGATTCGCCCCTGATCGGTGCGGGCACCTACGCCGACAGCCGCGTATGCGGCGCGTCGGCCACGGGCCAGGGTGAATACTTCATCCGCATTGCAGCCACCCATACGTTGTGTGCCCTGATGGAAATGAAGGGGCTGGACCTGGACACCGCCATGGAGCAGGTAATTCGGCAGCGGCTGTCCGCGGTGGGAGGAAAGGGCGGCATGATTGCGCTGGATCCGGCCGGCGCATTGGTGGCGCGGGCCAATATCCCGGGTCTTTTGTTTGCAGCGCTGCGGTCAGATGGAGTAAGCGTGGCTACGTTTGACGACGCTGTGGCATCTGGCCATGATGCGGGTGAGAACCATGAGCACTGAACCCAAACTCGTCCGCGGCCTCGGTCTGCTGGATTCCACCATGATCGTGGCCGGATCCATGATTGGTTCGGGCATCTTCCTGGTGTCCGCCGACATGGCGCGGCAGGTGGGCGCCCCCGGGTGGTTGCTGGTGGCCTGGATTATTACCGGACTGCTCACCATCACCGCGGCCCTGAGTTACGGCGAACTGGCGACGATGATGCCCAAGGCCGGTGGCCAGTACATTTATTTACGCGAGGCCCTGTCGCCGCTGTGGGGATTTCTGTACGGCTGGACGCTGTTCGCGGTGATCCAGGCCGGCACCATCGCCGCGGTGGCCATCGGCTTCGCCCGTTACCTGGGCGTGCTGATCCCGTCCGTATCCGAAACCACTTACCTAGTTGCCCCCATCCATCTCGGCTCGACCTATGCCATCTCCGTTTCCGTGGTGCAACTGGTGGCGGTGGCAATGATCATCGTGCTCACCTGGATCAGCATCTATGGCCTGCACTGGGGCAAGCTGGTGCAGAACCTGTTTACCTTCGCGAAGATTGGAGCGCTGTTGGCACTGGCCCTGTTTGGAATCGTGTTGGGATGGCAGGCGGACGTGGTCGCCGCAAATTTCTCCGATCTTTGGACAGTGCGCGGCACCCTGCAGGAGGTCGGCCCGGCGATTACTGCGCTCACCGTGCCCTTCGGACTGTTCATCGCCCTGTGCGTGTCACAGACCAACTCGCTGTTTGCGGCGGACGCCTGGAACATGATCACGTTCACGGCCGGCGAAGTGAAGGAACCGCGACGCAACGTGCCACTGTCGCTGGCCTTCGGCACCATCATCGTGATCGGCCTGTACCTGCTGGTCAACGTGGCGTACCTGATCACCCTGCCGCTGGAGACCATGCAACAGGTGCCCAGTGATCTCGTGGCGTCCGCCACCGCGGAGGTGGCATTCCCCGGTTATGGCGCCGTGCTGATGGCGATCGTGATTCTGATCGCCACCTTCGGCTGCAATAACGGGTTGATACTGTCCGGGGCGCGGGCCTATTACGCGATGGCCCAGGACGGATTGTTCTTCCGCGCTGCCGGCAAATTGAATCGCCACTGCGCCCCGGCCTGGGGTTTGATCATCCAGGGGGCCTGGTCGATCTTTTTCGTCTTCCCGCGCACCGTGAAGACCGGCGCCGACGGCACGATAAGTTATGGAAATCTTTATGGCGACCTGCTGACCTATACGATGTCCGCAGCGATCATCTTTTATATCCTGACCATCTTCGGCGTATTCGTATTGCGCCGCCGCCGTCCGGACATCCCACGCCCCTACAAGGCTTGGGGTTATCCCTGGGTGCCGGCTTCATATATCGTTCTCGCCACGATCATCCTGATCGTGCTGTTCGTGTATCAGCCGGCCATCACCTGGCCCGGTCTCATCATCATCCTCACTGGCGTTCCCATCTTTTATTACTGGCAGTTCACCGCCCGCCGCGATGGCATCCAGTTGGTCAATGCGATGGAGGAATAGTTAGGGCGCGCACTGCTAAAGGGTCCAGCTGGTCCGTTTCAGTTCTGTAAGGCCACGTCCTTGAGCCAGCGCAGCATGGGTCCGGTCTGGAGGAAATGCGCGCGATCCGGATCGCCGGAAATCTGGTTGCGCCAGAGATAGGCATCTTCGATGGTGTCATACACGTCACCGTCGTGATCCATGTGCGGGATGGGCAGGAAGGTCGCCGTGCCGGGGCGCTGGCGGTTGATGACATTGGCGATAAGTTCATGACCATGCCGGCCTTCCCACTGGTCGAATTCCCCGAATATCACCAGCACCGGCGCGTTGAGTGACGACCACGCGGCCAGAAAATTCCGCTTTGCCGCCTGTTGATGCCAGGCATACGGCCGCCCATAGTGCATGCCGTCTTCAATGCCGAGGATCCCGGCCTTCGCCGCCGCCATCTCCGGGCTCTCGGCCGCGATCTTTTCAGGACTGCGGCCCTTCACCAGGTATTCCACATTGAACTGGATTTGCCGCAGCATGCGCGCGTGGATTTCCTCCGGCGCCACACCGGTGCGTTCCAGGTTCTGGCGATCGAAATTGATCATGCGCTCGAGGTACGTCACCGCGCCGCCGCCCTGCACCATGACACCGGCGACGTTATTGCCCTCGGCCACCAGCGGCGCCACCGTGCTGCCCAGGCTGGAGCCGTAAATCACGACCCGATCCGGGTCAATCAACGGGTTATCCGTGATGATGATTTTGAATGCGGCCCGGTAGTGGGCGACTTCGGTGTCGTAATCCAGCTTATGGCAGGCCGGGCCTTCACTGTCGCCGGTGCCGGCGCGTTCGACACGAATAAGCGCGGCGCCGGATTTGAGCGCCAGTTGTTTCAGTATTTCCCGTGACAATCCGCCGCGCATGAATTCGATGGTGCCGCAGGAGACCCACTGGGTGAAAAAGATTGCCGGTAACGGTCCGGTCGCGCCTTCCGGCCAGGTGATGATGGCGCGCAGCATGGCGCCGTCCGGTGTCTTTATGGATCCGTAAACGCTTTCCAGGCCCGGCACATTTTCCAGGGGCAGCGGCGCCGGTGTGTAGGAAACCGTCCGTGCCTTGCCGCCACGGACGGTTTCCAATACCAATTCCCTGCCGCCCTCCGTCTTGCGTAGCAGATCGAGCCCGGTGAGTGGCTTGCTGACCGGTCGGCCGTTGACGAGGAGGACCATGTCGCCTTCCTTGAGCCCCGCCTTGGCTGCCGGGCTGCCGGCGACCAACTCCGTTACCTTGAGTCCATCACCCTCCGGTGCGGGAACAAAGCCCGGTTCGGCCCGCCGGGGCAGGTCGCCAGTGAGCTGCGCGGCCGCGCGTGACGCCGGTGAATCGGCAAGCAGCGACAAGGCGATCAGAAACAGGGCAGGGGAGAATTGGAACTTAAGCATGACACGGCCTCGCATTGGGGGTCGGGGCCGGAGTTTACCATTACCGGTATAACCCGCGATTGCGGACCCTCGCAGTGGATGGGTTATTCGTTGCGGAGAGGCGATTGAAGGGTATTGTTTGTCTTCAGCCAGGGGCCAGGGATCGGGCAGCCTCTGCCCGTTCCAGCACCGCTGCTCGAAACACTGCCATGGGGAACGCGGGACCCGGATCGGTCTTGCGGCCGGGGGCGATGTCGTCGTGGCCGATGACATCCACGATCCCGTATTCAGCCACGATCACCGCAGCCACCGCCTGCGCTGCTGCCAGTTGCCCGGGCGTATAGGCATGCCAGCCGCGCACAATCCCGTCGAACTTGTGCGGCAGTTCCGCGACGTCCTCGTCCCTGACGACTGTGTCCCAGTCGGTGCGCCACTTGCCGGGCCCGCCGTTGAGCAGGCCGGCATTGTCCAGCTCGATGCCGATGGAACATTTATTCAGTCCGTTACGCCCCTGCCACCGGCTGCGGCCCGCGTGCCACGCCTGCCGGTTGAACGGCACCAGTTGCGTCACCGATCCGTCGCGGCCGATGACAACATGCGCGGAAGCCTTGGAGGCCGGGTTGCAGAGCCAGGCAATGGCGCCCTGTGCGCTGCCGCCGGCGGTGTAATGCATGACCAGGAATTCCGGCTTCAGCGATCCGCCAAAATTCTGGCTCGCAAAAAATTCAGGTGCGAGGCCCTGGTCCACCGCCAGCCTGTGTTCCCGGATCATTTTTCTACGGCCCGGTATGCCGCCACGCGGGTCTGCTTGCCGGCGATGAAACAATCGCCGTGGCACACGAGGTCAAAGCCTTTCCTTGGGGCCGGTTGACCCTGGTCCGATACCTTGAGAACGGCACGTACCTTGGGCCTGGCGCGAACCTCAAATTCAAGTACGTTCTTGCCGTTACCGGTGCTGATTTGCGTCAGCGGCCCGAATATCCCCTCCTGTTGTTGCACAATCAGTTGCAGTTTTCTCAGGGAAAGATCCGGTTGCGTGGCGACCGTTGCGGTGGACATGTCAGAACTCCTCGCCGAAGTGGATTCTTATTTTCTGGGCAATGACATCAAACGCCGCCTCGCTCTGTGCGCTGGAGATGGCGAACAGCAGGTTGCCAAGCATCGCCTCGTCTGCCGGCACCTTCAGCGTCCCGGCCAGGGCGCGTAACTCAACGTCGTTCAGGGTTTTGACGAAGTCCGCCGCCTGCTCCCGGCGTGCCTGCAGGCCGGGAGACACCGCGGACACCACCAGCAGGCTTTTCAGGCGATCATCGGCCTCCTCCGCCACGCTGCCTGCATTTTCCGCCACCGCGGTCAGCGCACCGGGCAGGGTCCCGGCCTGGTAGTAGTGGTCCAGGTCAGTCAGCGCCAGCGTCAGTGGATATTCATCAATGTCGAGCGCCAGGCTCGCGCGGATGGTCGCCAGCACATCCTTGCGTTGCGCGACCATGGTGGCCAGCAGCGTGGGCATGGTCTTGTCAAGGAAGGCATTGCGGTCAAAGGCCGCCTTGGCGCCCACCACCCCGGACGAGGCGGCGGACAAGGCGGTGGAGGCACTGCTTATCAGCGCCCCGGCCCCGCTCAGGGCCAGTACGATCCAATCCGTGCTGATCCCGAATCCCACGCCTTCCTGGTACAGATCCTGCTGAAAGTCATTGAACAGCACATCCATGGCCCGGATGCGCGCGTTCACCACGGCGTTGCGCCATTGCTTTTTGTCCATGCCGTTACGCTGGACGTCCTCAGCAGCGTCGTATCTTGTAATCGCCTCGGCCGAAAGATAAGACTCTATTGACTTGAGTTCCGCCCCGGCATCGTAGGACAGGTCCGGATAGGCGGTAAGCGAAGCCAGGCATCCGCCCAGCATGAGAAACGAAAAAGCCAACAGCAAAATGGCCGCCTTTTGATGTTTCATGCGCTGAATTCCCCGTGAGATTGAGGGCCAAAGCATTCCCTTTGCACACCCCTGCTGGCAATACTTCAAATGGGGTATTGCAAATCCCTCTGGTGGGGGCACAAGCTGTTGACAGGCGCGGATTACTCTTCGCCATGGAATCTACGCACGCCGGCCACCGGGGAGAACGCAGGGAGTGAAGACAAACACTCAGCATTATCCCGATTGCGCGGAGCAGCAGGCGACATTGCTTTCCGGCCTGTTGAAGTACAACGCCGATACCTATTTCGCGCAGCACCACGGTTTCGCCTCCATCAAGAATCCCCGGGACTACCAACAGCGGGTACCCATCCAGAAGTGGGCAAACCTGGAACCTCTCGTGGATCGGATCTGCCGGGGCGAGCAGAAGGTGCTGACCGCCGATCCAGTGGAGCGGTTCCACCAGACCAACGGCACCACGGGCAAGAACAAGTTGATCCCGGTCACGGCGCGCTGCGAGCGGGAGCAGTCAATGGGTTATCACATATGGGTGAGCCAAGCCTTGCGTGATAATCCCGCGATGCTGCAAAAAGAAGTCGTCGGCATCGTCAGTTGGGAACATGCCGGCAACGTGGAGTGCGGCATCCCCTTCGGCTACGTCTCCGGCAATGTCTTCACGCGCCGCATGCCAGTCATGGTGCGCCAACGTTATGCGTTTCCGTACGAAGTATTGACCATTCCAGATCCGGAGGCCCGGCGCTACACGCTGATGCGCCTCGCGCTGCAACAGGATTGCAGCTTTGTCTTTACCGGCAATCCGGGTGCGCTGCTGTTGCTGTTTGAGCTGGCAGACAAATGGAGCGAACCCATCATCGACGATATCCGCCATGGCACGTTATCGTTTGCCGACCAGGTGCCGGCGGACATGCTGGCGCGGCTGCGGTCGCAGATGTTGCCGGATCCGGCGCGGGCGCAGGAACTTTCCTCCCTGCGCAACAGTGCCGGCAGGCTGCGCCCCGTGGATTACTGGCCGGGGTTGTCACTGGTGGCCTGCTGGCTGGCCGGCACGGTGGGCCGTTTCTCCGGGCAGTTGCCGCAGTGGCTGGGTGATCGGGTGCCATTGCGCGATGTGGGTTACATGTCCAGTGAAGGCACCTTTTCCATTCCGATGGAGAACAACAATCCCGCCGGCCTGCTGGCGTTGCACGCGGCGTTCTACGAGTTCATCCCGGCGCGCGAATACGGCAAGCCGGGCGCACCCATATTGCTGGCCCATGAAGTGGAAGAGGGCGGGGAATACCAAATCATTCTCACCACCACCGGCGGCCTGTATCGCTATGCCATCAACGACATCGTGCGGGTGGTGGGCTGGCAGGGGAACACGCCGCTGATCCAGTTCCTGCACAAGGGCGAAAACGTCAAGAACATCGCCGGTGAGATGTTGAACGCGGACCAGGTGCTGAGCGCCGTGGCCAACGCGTCGAAGGAACTGGCATTCACCTACCGGCACTTGCAGGTGCAGGCAGACCTCGCCCTGAATCGCTATGTATTTCACTTCGAGCCATTGCAAAAGAGCGAGGCGTGCACGCCGGAGCGGTTGGGGGCGGCAATCGAGCGTGAACTGGGCAAGGCCAGCGAGATGTACCTCGGCTTCCGGGAGGAATCCGCATTGGAGTCCAGCATCGTGCGCTTCATGCGCAAGGGGTGGTACGACACGTTGCTGGCGGACGCGGCCGCGAAGGGATTGCGCGAGTCGCAATTCAAGGCAGCGCTGCTGGTGGACAGCGTGGACCGCGCAGACATGGCTGAATGACGGCGCCCGTTTTCTCCCGTTGGGCGCTGCTCTGGATCCTGATGCTGGCCAGCGCCGCCGCCATGATGGCGACGGATCTGTATTCCCCCAGCCTGCCGTTTCTTCCCCGGCTGCTGGCTACCTCCCCCGAAGCCGCGCAACTGACCCTGAGTCTGCACCTGCTGGCCTATGCCATCGGCACCCTGATCCACGGGCCGCTATCGGATCGGTTCGGCCGCCGGCCGATATTGTTGTGGGGCATGGGGGCATTTTTCGTCACCAGCCTGCTGTGCGGAGCGGCCACCACCATCGGCCAGTTGATTGCCGGTCGTTTATTACAAGGCCTCGCCGCCGCGGCAGAGGGCGTGGTCGTACTTT
>MGYT01000083.1:4815-5475 GCA_001801865.1 Gammaproteobacteria bacterium RIFCSPLOWO2_02_FULL_61_13 | reverse complement strand
TGACCCGCGTTACGAGAGTTACGTCTAGGAAAACACTGAACACCGCGCAGAATCCCGGGCGCGGGGCCCGGTTTCTGCCCTGTTATCTCTGCCCGATGGGGTTCACGTCCCGGCGGATCGCGCCCGAGAACAGCTGCCGTGGCCGGCCGATCTTGTATTCCGGATCGGTAATCATTTCCTGCCACTGCGCAATCCATCCGACGGTTCGCGCGAGCGAGAATATGCCCGTGAACATAGCCACCGGCACGCCCAATGCTTTCTGCACAATGCCTGAATAGTAGTCGACGTTCGGATAGAGCTTGCGCTTGACGAAATATTCGTCCTCGAGCGCGACCTTCTCCAGCGCCATCGCCAGCTTGAACAGCGGGTCGTTCTCCAAGCCCAGTTCGCCCAGCACCTCGTAGCAGGTCTCGCGCATCAGCTTTGCGCGCGGGTCGTAGTTCTTGTACACCCGGTGGCCGAATCCCATCAGGCGCGCGCCGGAGTTGGGGTCCTTCACCTTGGTGACGAACTCCCCGAGTTTCGCCACGCCGCCTTGCGCCTGGATCTGCGTCAACATGTTCAGGCAGGCTTCGTTCGCACCTCCGTGCGCCGGGCCCCACAGGCAGGCGACGCCCGCCGCAATGGCGGCGAACGGATTCGTTCCCGACGAGCCGCACA
>MGYT01000083.1:4248-4699 GCA_001801865.1 Gammaproteobacteria bacterium RIFCSPLOWO2_02_FULL_61_13 | reverse complement strand
ATCATGCGCATGAAGTTGGCCGTGTAGGACAGATCGTTGCGCGGATACACATAGGGCTGGCCGAGCGAATACTTGTAGGACATCGCCACCAGCGTTGGCATTTTTGCGATCAGGCGCAGCGCGGAGATGTTCCGGTCGTGCGGATTGTTGATATCCAGCGAGTCGTGATAGAAGGCCGACATGGCCCCCACCAGTCCGGTCAGCACCGCCATCGGGTGCGCATCCCTGCGAAAGCCGCGCATGAAGAACTGCATCTGTTCGTTCACCATGGTGTGGTGCGTTACCAGGTTGACGAAATCCCTTTTCTGCGTCAGGTTGGGCAACTCGCCGTACAGCAGCAGGTAGCAGGTTTCAAGGAAATCGCAATGCGCCGCGAGTTGCTCGATGGGGTAGCCGCGATACAGGAGTTCGCCCTTGTCACCATCGATATAGGTGATGTGCGACTCGCAGC
>MGYT01000083.1:4019-4146 GCA_001801865.1 Gammaproteobacteria bacterium RIFCSPLOWO2_02_FULL_61_13 | reverse complement strand
GAAACTCGACCGACTTGCCGTCGCCGTAGTTCAGGACAGCCTTGGTGCTGGAGCTCATGTTTTTCTCCTATCTACGACGTTCCTGTTCGCCGCGCCAACAGTCACACAGCAGTTCGTCCATCACGTC
>MGYT01000083.1:0-3965 GCA_001801865.1 Gammaproteobacteria bacterium RIFCSPLOWO2_02_FULL_61_13 | reverse complement strand
AGTAGCGATTTTTATGTTGTACCGCACAAAAATCACTTCGGTTTGACCTATGTCAATATGTTTTGCAGTATGTGCACTGCACCATGCGCCGGTATGATCCCGAGTGTAGACACTACGACCGCGTTCCGGGCACCGCAACGTTTCCACGGTTTTTCGACTGATCAATCCCACTGAGTCCCTCATGTTCAAACCAGCGGTTCGTGTCGCAGTTACCGGTGCCGCCGGGCAAATCGGGTACAGCATCCTGTTCAGAACCGCCAGCGGCGAAATGCTCGGACGAGGCCAGCCGGTGATCCTGCAACTGCTCGAAATTCCAGACGACAAGGCGCAGGCGGCAAGTACCAGATGGTGGAGGGCTTGGAGATCGACGCCTTCAGTCGCGGCAAAGTGGACGCCACCTTGAAGGAACTGATGGAAGAGCGCGACAGCGTCAAGCATCTGCCGGGCGCAACTACGCGACAGGTCGTGACCAAGGGGTCGAGTGTCCGCCCGGCGACAGTGTCGGGTGCGCAAGCGGGAAATGGGCGTGGACTCGCTTGCCGCACTAATGCATCTCGTGAAAAGCACCGGTGCGCCGCTTGGTGCACCGCGCTCGCAGCTATAATAGCGCGACACCATCTCCGCCGGCCCCATGTATCGACACTACTTTGGCCTTGCTGAAGCGCCGTTTTCCATCGCGCCGGACCCGCGCTATCTCTACCTAAGCCAGCGCCACCAGGAGGCGCTCGCGCATTTGCTTTATGGCGTGAACGGCGATGGCGGTTTCGTGTTGCTCACGGGCGAGATTGGGGCGGGCAAGACTACGGTATGCCGGTGCCTGCTGCGGCAGGTTCCAGAGTCCTGCGATGTCGCCTACATCTTCAATCCCAAGCTGACAGTGGAGGAGTTGCTTTCGACCATCTGCGTCGAATTCGGCATCGCCTGTGCGCCTGGCAATACCAGCATCAAGGTGTTCGTCGACTGCATCAACGGCTACCTGCTCGAAGCACATGCCAAGGGCCGGCACACGGTGCTAATCATCGACGAAGCACAGAACCTCTCGGCCGAGTTGCTCGAGCAGATGCGGCTGCTCACCAATCTGGAAACCGACGAGCGCAAGCTGCTCCAGATCATCCTGATCGGTCAGCCCGAGTTGGGGCTGATGCTGGAGCAACCGGAACTGCGGCAGTTGCGGCAGCGCATTGTCGCGCGCTATCACCTAGGCCCGTTGACCCGGGCAGAAGTCGCCGCCTATGTGCACCATCGCCTCGAGGTGTCGGGGGCGCAGCGGCAGCTGTTTCCCGCGCGGCTGCTGGGGCGCTTGTACCGCTTGAGCGGCGGCGTTCCCCGCATCATCAACGTGCTGTGTGACCGCGCGTTGCTGGGCGCCTACGTGCAGGGTAAGGAGCGGATCGATGGCGCCACGCTGGCGCAAGCCGCGCACGAGGTGTTTCACCAGCCGTCCGCTTGGCGCGGCTGGCTTCGCGCCCTCACCGCCGGTGTGATTGTGCTCGCGGGCGCGGCGCTGGCGCTCGCGGTGTATTGGAAGGAACCATCGAAACCCGCGCTGGCTGCGCTACAGCCTGGCATCGCGGCGCCCGCGGCGGCAGGCACGCCGGCGCAGCCCTTGCTCTCCGATGCCAAGCTGAAAGCGGCATCGCTTGACGCGCTGGAATGGCCGGCGGATAAACCGCTCGGCGACAGCCGCTCGCTCGCATACTCAGCATTGTTCCACGCCTGGGGCGCGCAGTATCAAGGCGGAGATGCTTGCAGGCAGGCCGAAAGCCTGGGTTTGCGCTGCCGCAGCGCGCGTGGCGGACTGGATGACCTGCGTGAATTGAATCGCCCCGCAGTGCTGCTGCTGCGCAATGGGCAAAACCGTGAATTCCACGCGATGCTGAACACTCTTGACGACAAGACAGCGGTCTTCGCGCTGGGCGCGCAGGTCAAAGCGGTTGCGATTGGCGCGCTTGCGGAGCAATGGTCGGGACAGTACACCTTGTTCTGGCGCATGCCGCCGGAAGCGCACCAAGACATCCGCCCCGGTGAGCGCGGACCAGCGGTGGCATGGCTGAACCGGCAACTTTCGCAAATGCAGGGTCGCGCGGCTGAACCCGGCGAGAATCTGCTGTTTGATCAGGCACTGATGCGCCAGGTGAAACAGTTTCAACTCGCTGAGGGGCTGATACCCGACGGCTTTGTCGGACCCCGGACACTGATACGCCTTGCCGCCATGGCAGATAAGGCGGCGCCGAAACTGACTCGCAAGCCGGGGGACAAATAAGCGTGTCGTATATTCTTGATGCTTTGCGAAAATCCGATCAACTACGCCAGCGCGGCGTGGCGCCTACGTTATTTGTGGGACAAGCGACGGCGGCTGCGCCCAGACAGCCGGCGCGAATCTACTACGGCATGCTTGCGCTGGTCCTGCTGGGCGCTGGCATTGCGATCGGCTGGCTGCGTCCGTGGCAGCCTGAGCCGGCGGTGCCGCCGCCAGTGGCGATCGCCGCGAATCCGTCCGCGGCAGACCTGAGCAAACTGCCGGCGGTAGCGCCTGACCTGCAGCCGAAGCCGGAACCGCAGGCGCGCAATCCCGCGCTGGCCACGCAGGCGCTTGTTGCGGCAACACTTGCGCCAGCGCCGCCGCCTAAAGCCGCGGGCGTCGCAATCGCGAAGCAGAGCGCGCCGCCCAAGGCCGCTGCCGCGTCGTCAACGCAGGCGGCGAAGCCGGTGCCGGACCAGACCCCGAGCGCCGCTAGCGTGGCTGCCGCTACCACGCCGGTGGCAACCGTGATGGCGATGGCTGAATTGCCGGTCGCAATTCAGCAGGAGCTTCCGACCATGTCGATTTCGGTTCACGCCTATTCTGGCAAAGCCGCGGAACGGCTGGTCGGCATCAACAGCCGGCTGTTGCACGAAGGCGAATTCGTGGCGCCCGGCCTCCGGCTGGAGCAGATCACCCCCGACGGCATGATACTGAGCTATAAGGAATATAGTTTCCGCCGCGGCGTGCACTAGTCCGACAACCATTTACTTACAATGGATTACAGGTCAGCGTGCACTAATCGAATAGTCGCCTGAACACCCAGGAATTGCGCGCCCCCCCCAATTGCGAGCGGTTTGATCCAAGTCAAACGCCGCACCGAGTGCCGCCGGTATTCTGCCGGCTAATTGCGGTTAGTCCCTAGTAAGGATTTGCCAATGGCACTGGATGCGAACAAAGCATTGCTACACGGGTATAGGTCCGCGACGTTTTTTCCGGCCGGAGCTTATCCAGCAATTTGCGAAATTTCAAGGCATGGTTCTTTCGAGGCCGCGACAGTGGTTTTTAATAAATCTTGGGAGCAAAAATGAAATCCGCATGGTTTAGATGGGGCGCGCTCGTCCTGATGGTCGGTTCACTGGCAAGTTGCGGTGGTGGCGGCGACGGAGGAGGAGGAGGTGGTGGTGCCGCTGCGCCGGCTGGCGGTGCTGGTGGTGGTGGTGCACCAGCGGCCGCGGCTGTTCCCGCCGGCGCCGCGCCGGTAACATTAACGGCAGCGACACCGGCCGCCACTTTCGCGGCACTCGCGCCAGTGGTCGTGGTCGGCGGCGTGACCATCAGCAGCCCGCCCTGCGTGAGTTTCTCCATGGCGGACTCGAGCGGAAACGGCATCATAGGCTTCGGCAGCAAATCGCAAAGCGCTACCGCGTCCGTCGCCAGCTATCCCAACCTGGCCTTTTCCCTGGCCAAGCTGGTGCCCGGCCAAAGCGTCACCGGCGCCGGCACCGGCCCGAGCAAGTGGGTCAGCTACATCGTCCATAATGTGCCAGCGAAAAACGCCACGACCGGGGTGGTTGCCGCCGCCGTTCCCTCGCGTCCCAGCACCGACAATACCGGCACGCTGACGGACAACAAGAATGGCACCTACACCTACTGCTTCTGGCGTGACGTGACCAAGATGAAGGACACGATCACGGGCCTGACCGATCCCGCCGGTTCTTCC
>MGYT01000082.1 GCA_001801865.1 Gammaproteobacteria bacterium RIFCSPLOWO2_02_FULL_61_13 | reverse complement strand
CCCGCGACTGGACCCAGGGCGTATTCTTCGGCTCCATCATCGCCTCGGAAAAAACCGCGGCGGCAGCCGGCCGCATCGGAGAATTGCGCCGCGACCCAATGGCCATGCTCCCATTCTGCGGCTATAACATGGCCGACTACTGGTCCCACTGGCTGAACATCGGCAAGCATGGCGGCGCCCATCTGCCGCGCATCTTCTACGTCAACTGGTTCCGGCGTGATGATCGGGGCGGGTTCCTGTGGCCCGGATTTGGCGAAAATTCCCGCGTGCTGAAATGGATATTTGAACGCTGCGACGATGCCGCCCCGGCCCTGGAGACACCCATCGGCCGCCTGCCGGTGGTGGAGTCACTCAACCTGCACGGCCTGCAACTGGAAAATAATGACGTGCATGAGTTGCTGCGCGTGGACCTGGATGGCTGGCGCCAGGAGATGCCGCTGATCCAGGAGTACTATCGCGGTTTCAGCGAGCGCGTGCCGGAGGCCTTGCAGCGCGAGACCGCGGAGATAAGCACGCGGCTGGAACAGGCACGACGCTCGGCGGCGTGAAAGTCGTTCAAGGGGTCAGAGCCTAAGCTCTGACCCCTGTTGCGGTCCATCAGGGCAGGCCTTTTGAATCCTGAAAGGGAAAGGAGGAGGTATGAATGAAGTAGTGCAAACCGGAAAAGAAGAACAGAACTGGGCCATGTATTGTCACTTGTCGGCACTGGTGGGCTTCATCATTCCGCTGGGAAATGTACTGGGGCCGCTGGTGATCTGGCTGATGAAGAAGGACACCATGCCGCAGGTGGAGATTCACGGCAAGGAGGCCATGAATTTTCAGATCACGGTACTGTTGGCGGTAATTGCCTGCCTGGTGCTGAGCGTCGTACTAATCGGATTCCTGCTGCTGCCGGTGGTGGGAATTGCGGCGCTGGTACTGACCATCATGGCGGCGATCAAGGTATCCAACGGCGATCTCAGTTACCGCTACCCCATTGCGCTGCGGCTGATCAAATAATTCTGTTCGCGGACCAGGGATCGGTGTGAATCACAGCCATCCGGACTCCGGTGCGGCCCCGCCCGCACCGGAGATTCCATTCCCATTGACCATCGAAGCCGCCACCCTGCGCAAGGTGACGTGGCACCTGCTGCCATTCCTGCTGCTGCTGTACATCATCTGCTGGCTGGATCGGGTCAACGTCGGCTTCGCCGCGTTGCAGATGAACCAGGACCTCGGCTTCAGCGCCTCGGTGTACGGCTTCGGCGCCGGCGTGTTCTTCGCCGGCTACGCGCTGTTCGAGATCCCCAGCAACCTGATCCTGGCGCGTGTCGGCGCGCGGCGCTGGATCGCGCGCATCATGGTCACCTGGGGACTGATCTCCACCTGCATGATGTTCGTGCATGACACCGCGACCTTTTACCTCCTGCGCTTCCTCCTCGGCGTGGCCGAGGCAGGTTTTCTCCCCGGCATTCTTTATTACCTGGGTGACTGGTATCCCGGTGCGCAGCGCGCCAAGGCCGTGGGCTGGTTCATGGCCGCGATCCCGCTATCCATTGTCGTTGGCGGGCCGGTGGCCGGCATTCTGCTGGACATGGACGGCCTGCTCGGGCTGCGCGGCTGGCAGTGGTTGTACCTGCTCGAGGGCGCTCCGGCATTTTTACTGGGTTTCGTGGTGCTGGCGTGGCTGCCGGACAACCCGTCCCAGGTGCACTGGCTCAACGATGCAGAGCGCGCCTGGCTGGATGGTCGAATTCGCGCCGAACAACGCGAGGCGCAGGATCGGCATGGGATCGGACTGGGCCGGGCGATGCTGCATCCCACCGTCTGGAAACTGGCGTTGATCATGTTCACCTGCCAGTCTGGCAGTTATGGCCTGACGTTGTGGATGCCGCAAATCCTGAAAGGCCTCTCCGGCCTCAGCGATCTGCTGGTGGGAATGATCTCCGCGCTTCCGTATATTGCGGCGGCCATCGGCATGATCCTCATCGGCGCCAGTTCCGACCGGACCGGCGAACGCTTTTATCACATTGCCGTGCCAAGCCTGGTCGCGGTGCTGGGCTTCACCGCCAGCGCGTGGCTGACCACGCCGATCCCGGCCATGATCGCGCTCACCGTTGCCGCCGTCGGCGACCTGGGCAGCCGCGGCCCGTTCTGGGCACTGCCCGGACGGTTTCTCACCGGCAGCGCGGCCGCCGGCGCCATCGCACTAATCAATACCGTGGGCTCCCTGGGGGGATTCGTCGGGCCCTATGCGGTCGGGGTGGTGAAAGACGCTACCGGCAGCTTTACCGGCGGGCTGATGTTCCTGGCGGGACTGCTGTTACTGGGCGCGGTCGGTACGCTACGATTACGTCATTCGCCCGCACTGCAATGACCATGAGGAGAAAAATCATGACGCGGCACCCGATCCTGGCGATCGCACTGGTCGCCATCGCGATCCACACCAGCCTGGCACGCGCCGATTCACTCGGCGAAGCCATCGCCGACGACTACCCGTACCTGGAATCCCTGTTCAAGCACCTGCATGCGAATCCCGAGTTATCCATGCAGGAGTTCAAAACCTCGGATCGGCTGGCAAAGGAACTGCAACAGCTCGGCTTCAAGGTGGCCCGTGAAATCGGCAAGACCGGCCTGGCCGCGACGCTGCACAACGGCGACGGACCCATGCTCCTTATCCGTGCCGATATGGACGGGCTGCCGGTGCAGGAGAAGCCCGGGCTCGACTATGCCTCCACGCAACGCCAGGTAAACCTGGAAGGCAAGGACATGCCGGTCATGCACGCCTGCGGCCACGACATGCATGTCACTTCCCTGGTGGGCGTGGCGCGGCGCATGGTGGAACTCAAGGATCAGTGGAGCGGCACATTGATGCTCGTGGGCCAGCCGGGCGAAGAAGCACTTGGCGGCGCGAAGGCGATGGTGACCGACGGACTCTACGAGCGCGTCGGTCACCCCGATTTCGCACTCGCCTTGCACGTAATCGCCAAGCATCCCGCCGGGAAGATCGCGTTCAGTGATGGGCTCATGTACTCCAGCGCGGACACGGTGCGCATCAATGTCAGGACCAGGGCAACGCACGGCGCTTCGCCCCACCGGGGTCACGACCCGGTGGTGATCGGCAGCCAGATCGTGCTGGCGCTGCAGAACATCGTCACGCGCGAGATCAATCCCATCGAACCGGCGCTGATCACGGTTGGCGCGTTCAACGCCGGCACCGCGCCCAATGTCATCACCGACCTGGCGCGGCTCGACATCACGGTACGGGCCAATTCAGAGGCCACACGGGCGCAGTTGCTGAAGAGCATCGATCGCGTCGCCACCAACACGGCGCGCGCCGCCGGAATTCCGGAGGACATGTTGCCGGAAGTCATCGTGTCGCCCGATGGAGCCCCGACGACCACCAACGATGCGGAACTGGCCCGGCGTGTGCGTGGCGCCATGGAGCGCGGCATGGGCGCGGACGCATTCGTGGATTGGCACCAGACCGACATGGGCGCCGAGGACTTCCCGGACATGGTGAATGTGACGCCGCCAATCCCCAGCGTCTACTTCGAAGTGGGGGGAACCGCGCCGGAACAGCTGGCGTCAGGGGAATGGGCGGACCACCACTCGCCCCTGTTCCGTATCGAGCCGGAGGTATCCATCAAGGCCGGCGTCGAGGCGATGACGCTGGCGGCACTGGAGTTGCTGCGAAAAGACTAATTCCTGAAAGGCCGGCATAAAGCCGGCCCTACAGTGTCCCCTGTGGGGCCGGGTTTATCCCGGCCAATGATGAGGGCCGGCGTAAAGCCGGCCCCACAGGACTACCTGGGAAGGTCCGAGTAACCCATCAGGAATTCATCCACGGACCGCGCGCACTGGCGGCCTTCGCGGATGGCCCACACCACCAGTGACTGGCCGCGGCGCATGTCGCCGGCGGCAAACACCTTGTTCACGGACGTGGCATAGCATCCGGCGCCATCCGTTGTCGCGCGCGCATTGCTGCGCGTGTCCTTGTCCACCTTGAGATTGTCCAGGATGTCGGCGGTGGGGCCGAGGAATCCCATGGCCAGCAGGACCAGATCCGCTGGCATCTCCTCTTCCGAGCCTGCCACTTCGACCATTTTCATCTGCCCGGTGCCGGGATCCTTCTGCCATTCGAGGCGCACGGTGGTCAGGCTGGTGATCCTGCCGTCCTTGCCATTGAAGCGCTTGGTGGCCACGGCCCAATCCCGTTCACAGCCCTCTTCCTGGGATGACGATGTGCGCAGGCGCGTCGGCCAGTAGGGCCAGACCGGATTCCGTTCCACATCCGGCGGCATCGGCAGCAATTCCAGTTGCGTCACGGACTTGGCGCCATGGCGGTTGGACGTGCCGACACAGTCGGAGCCGGTATCCCCGCCGCCGATGACGATGACATGCTTGCCGGCCGCAGTAAGTTCCGGCACTGCCTTGTCGCCGGCAACGCGGCGGTTCTGCAACGGCAGGAACTCCATGGCGAAGTGCACGCCTTCCAGGTCGCGGCCGGGTACCGGCAGGTCACGCGGGACCTCTGCGCCGCCCGCTAGCACCACGGCGTCATATTGCGTCAACAGTTCTTCCGGCGACACTGTGTTGCGGGCATCGTTGGTGACGCCAATACCCGGACCGGACTTGCCGACATAGACACCGGTGCGGAAGGTGACGCCTTCCGCGCTCATTTGGGCCAGGCGCCGATCGATCACCGACTTGTCCAGCTTGAAGTCGGGGATGCCATAGCGCAACAACCCGCCAATGCGATTGTTCTTTTCAAACACGGTCACAGCATGGCCGCGGCGCGCCAATTGCTGGGCGCACGCCAGGCCGGCCGGACCGGAGCCGACAACGGCCACCTGTTTGCCGGACGGGTGCGCCGCCGGTTCGGGGTGGACCCAGTCATTTTCCCAGGCGCGGTCGATGATGGCGTGCTCAATGGACTTGATGCCGACCGCATCGGCGTTGATGCGCAGCACACACGCCTCTTCGCACGGCGCCGGGCACACGCGCCCGGTGAACTCCGGGAAATTGTTGGTGGAATGCAGCGTCGCCAGCGCGCCCTGCCAGTCCTGGGCGTAAACGAGGTCATTGAAGTCCGGGATGATGTTGTTGACCGGGCAACCGCTCATGCAGAACGGAATGCCGCAGTCCATGCAACGGGCGCCCTGGATGCGCGCCTCATCGTCATTGATGTGCTGAATGAATTCGCGGAAGTGCCTGCGCCGCTTATCCGGCGACTCGTGCGGTTCCTCCAGCCGCGCGTATTCCATGAATCCGGTGATTTTGCCCATAAAGATAGTCACAAGTTATAAGTTATAAGTCACAAGGAAAAAATGATGGGAAGTCACAAGTCATTCGTCACAAGGCAAGGGTCCGTTAAGGGACATTTTCTTCCTTGTAACTTGTAACTTATAACTTATAACTGTATTCAAGCCGCATCCCTGCCATTTGTTGCCACGTTTTCGCCCAGGGCGCGACGGTATTCCTTCGGGAACACCTTCACGAAGCGACCGCGGTATTCGTTCCACGCCGCCAGAATTTCCTGCGCACGCTTGCTGCCGGTAAATTTCGCGT
>MGYT01000081.1:8107-8235 GCA_001801865.1 Gammaproteobacteria bacterium RIFCSPLOWO2_02_FULL_61_13 | reverse complement strand
CTGGGCGCGAAGATCGGCATGGTCGCACCCGACGAGGTGATCTACCAGTATGTCAACGGTCGTCCCTACGCGCCCAAGGGCGAGCTGTGGGATCTGGCGTTGGCGAACTGGAAGGCGCTTCCTTCCGA
>MGYT01000081.1:7850-7951 GCA_001801865.1 Gammaproteobacteria bacterium RIFCSPLOWO2_02_FULL_61_13 | reverse complement strand
CGATGCACTTGCGTACATGGGCCTCGAGCCCAACCGCAAGATCGCCGGAACCAGAATCGACCGCGTCTTCATCGGCTCCTGCACCAACGCGCGCCTGTCCG
>MGYT01000081.1:0-7541 GCA_001801865.1 Gammaproteobacteria bacterium RIFCSPLOWO2_02_FULL_61_13 | reverse complement strand
CGGCATCGCCGCCCCTTATCTGCGCGCCAATGTCGACACCGACACCATCATCCGCGGCGGCCGCAGCGCGCTTACCGCGCGGGAGGACCTGGGCCGCTATGCATTCGAAGCAGTGCGCTGCAAAGCCGACGGCAGCGAGGATCCCGGGTTCGTGCTCAACCGCGAGCCCTTCCGGCATCCGAAGATCCTCATCGGCGGGGACAATTTCGGCTGCGGCAGTTCGCGCGAATCGGCGGTGTGGGCGATCGCCGGCATGGGCGTGCGCTGCGTCATCGCTCCCTCCTTTGGCGGAATTTTCCACGGCAACTGCTTCCAGAACGGCGTGCTGGCGGTTCAGCTCGCGCACGACACCGTGATACAACTGGGGCAGGCGATTCTTGCGGACCCGGTAAGCGCCACGCTCAGCGTGGACCTCGCGCGCCAGATTGTGATCACTGCCGAGGGCACGGAAATTCCGTTCGACTACGACCCCTACCGCAAGCAGGCCTTGCTCGAAGGCCTGGATGATATCGGCATGACCCTGAAACTGGAGGATCGGATCGCGGCGTTCCAGGCCGCCGATCGCGAACGGCGACCGTGGATCTATTTGGAAGGACGATCATGAAGCAGAGCATGGCTCGCCGCAGGGCCCAGGCGTTTTTCCTGATTTTGCTGTCGGTCTGCGCCACGCCGATTGCTTTTGCCCAGGCCCCCTATCCAGCGCGAGCGCTGCACATGATCGTGCCGCAGCCGCCGGGCGGCGCGGTCGATACCGTATCGCGGCTGCTCGCGTTGAAACTCTCCGACCTGTTGAAACAATCGGTGCTGGTGGAAAACCGGCCGGGCGGCGGGACCGTGGTCAGCACCCAGGCGATTGCCCGCGCCGCGCCTGACGGCTACACCTTCGGCATGGTGCTGCCGGCCCATGTGATCAACCCGACGCTGCGCAGCGATCTGCCCTACGACACGCTGAAGGACTTCACGCCCCTGACGCTGCTCGGCTCATCGACCCTGGCGCTGGTCGCTCACCCCTCTCTGCCTGTGAGCAGCGTGAAGGAGTTGATCGAGCTGGCAAATTCGCAGCAGGGCAGGCTGGAATTCGCCTCGCTGGGCGTGGGCAACACCACGCATCTGGCCGGCGAACTGTTCAACACCATGACCGGGGTGCGCATGCTGCATATACCCTACAACGGCAGTCCGCCCGCCTACCAGGACATGCTAGCGGGCCGGGTGAAGCTGGGTTACGTCACGCTGCAATCGTCGATGCCGCATTTCAAGGCGGGGCGGCTAAAAATCCTTGCCATTCTCAATGCGAAACGCAGCCGCGAGTATCCCGAGCTGCCGATCATCGCGGAAACCGTCAAGGGATATCGCGTGGAGAGTTTCATGGGCTTCGTCGCGCCTGCGGCGCTTGCCCGCGATACCGCCGCGAGACTTTCCGGCGATTTGATCCGGGTGCTGCGCGCCGAGGACACGCGCGCCAAGCTGGTGGGATTCGGCATCGATCCCACGGCCTCGAGCGCGGAAGAGTTCGACGCTTTCATCCGCGAGGAGATCGTAAGGTGGGCGCCGATCGTCAAGGCGGCGGGGCTTAAGCCGTAATACTGACCAGCCGGAAGCAATTAGGGTGCGTCGTTCCGGCATCCGCTTTTCCCGTCAATTTGCAAAGTTGCGAAGGTGCAACTTTGCAAATTGACGGGATGTATACAAACCCGCCTCGTTACCTGTCGACACTGGTAAGTGACTGACAGGTCTTGGGCCTACTGCCGTTCGATGCGGGCCTCGCTGATCACCTTGCTCCATTTCTGCAGTTCGGTTGCGACTCGGGCGCGCATTTCCTCGGGCGTGCTGCCGCGCACTTCGCCGCCCATCTCCTCGAACCTGGCGCGGACTTCCGCCACCTGCAGCGCGCGCAGCATCGCCGCGTTGAGCCGCTCGACCGCCGCGCGCGGCGTGCCGCGCGTGGTCGCGACGCCCATCCATGAGCGCACGTCGAATCCGGCGACGCCCGATTCGGCCACGGTCGGCACTTCGGGCATGCCCTGCCAGCGAACCGACCCGGTCGCCGCCAGCGCGCGCAGTTTTCCGGCGCGCAACTGGCCCAATGCCGCGGTTGCCGGAGCGATGACGAACTGTATTTCTCCGCCCAGCAGGGCGGCGAGCGCCCCGGTGTCGCCCTTGTAAGGCACGTGCAGAAACTTCGCGCCTGACATGCCGCTGAGCAATTCACCGGTCAGATGCTGGGTCGCGCCGATGCCCGCGGACCCATAGGCCACGGCGCCCGGTTTGGCGCGCGCCATATCGAGCAGGGCCCGCAGCGACTGCGCCTGCAGATCGCTGCGCGCGATCACCAGAAACGGAAAGAACGTCGCGGTCGAGATCATCTCGAAGCTGTCGACCGTCTGGTAGGGCAGGGACTTGTAGAGCGCGCCGGCGACCGCATGTCCTCCGGTCACCAGCAGCAGCGTGTGGCCATCGGCAGGCGCCTTGGCGACCGAGTCCGCGGCAATGGTGCTGGCGGCGCCGGGCTTGGTCTCGACCACGATGGGCTGGCCAAGCGTCTTGGTCATTTCGTTGGCGAGAATTCGCGAAGCCGTGTCCGCGTTGCCCCCCGCGGCAAATCCCTGGACGATCTTGAGCGGACGCGCGGGAAACTCCTGCGCGGCCACGTTTGCCGCGGCAATTACCGCGATCAAAAATGCGGCACTGCTGATTCGCAAGCTCATATTTCCTCCTCGTTCGTGAGTGCAGGGCGGCGGGCCCCTGCGGTACGCCGTCCTTGAATTAACAGTTTTCGCCCGCGCGACAGGCTCCGGACTTTGCGCGTCGAAAGCGTAAAATACACCTGCAAGCCACCCGAAAGTAAGCGTTGTTTCAGACTGGCAAACCCCTTCCCATTGCGACCCACGCGTTTGATGTGCATCAATTACAAGGACCCCAGAATATGTCAGAGAAAACCACAGCGCCGAGTCCCGCACCGGGCACCAAAAACATCAAGGTCGAATTCGAGGACGGCATCGCATGGGTGATCCTGAACCGGCCGGAAAAGCGCAATGCCATGAGTCCGGAACTGAACCGCGAAATGCTCGGGGTGCTGGATGCGCTGGAGCTCGATGACCGCTGCAAGGTATTGGTCCTCACCGGCGCGGGCGAGTCGTTTTCCGCCGGCATGGACATCAAGGAATATTTCCGCGAGACCGACAATGCGACGCCCATCGAAGCGATGCGCGTGAAGCGCGATTCCATGGCCTGGCAGTGGCGCCGGCTGATGTTCTTTCCCAAGCCCACTATCGCGATGGTAAACGGCTGGTGTTTCGGCGGCGCGTTCACGCCGATGGTGGCCTGCGACATCGCCATCGCCGCCGACGAGGCGACCTTCGGCCTTTCGGAGATCAACTGGGGGATCATTCCCGCCGGCAACGTGACGCGCGCCGTGGCGGAAAAAATGAATACCGGGGACGCGCTTTACTACCTCATGACCGGCGAAAGCTTCGACGGCAAGAAGGCGTGCGCGACCGGCCTGGTCAAGGAGTCGGTGCCGCGGGCGCAACTGCGCGGGCGGGTGCGCGAAATCGCGCAGCTTCTGATGAAGAAGAACCCGCATCTGGTTGCCGCCATCAAGATCGCCTACCGGCGCGTCAAGGAGATGGACTGGGATCAATCCGAGGATTACCTGTACGCCAAGGCCGGGGACACCTACGCGAGCGATCCCGAGCGCGGTCGCCAGAAGGGCATGACCCAGTTTCTCGACGACAAGACCTACCGGCCGGGGCTCGGGACCTACAAGCGCGGGGATTGACCGGATCGCGATGCCATCTGCAAAGCGCCCGACACCGGTGGCAGACGCACGGCCGGATTGGGCGGCAATCCAGTCGTTTGGCGATCTGCTGCGCTCGGGGACAAGCCTGCATAAGAAAGAACGCCAATGGATCTGCTTCTCGACCAGGACCTGTGGGAATTTCAGAGCCACATCGCGCGCTGGGTGGATGAACGGCTGGTACCGCAAGCCGATGCGCTGGACCGTGCCGGCGAGTTTCCCCGCGAGCTGTTCGGCGAACTGGGCAAGCTTGGCTACTATGGAATCCTGTACCCGGAGCAGTACGGCGGGAGCGCTCTGGAGAAGCCTTACCTTCACTATACGGTGCTGTGCGAAGAGCTGGCGCGCGGTTCGATGGGGTTTGCCGCCATCGTCGGCATGCATGCCTCGGCCGCCACTCACACCATCTTCGCGTGGGGCAGCGAGTCGCTGCGCCAGCGCTACCTGGTGCCGGCGATCCGCGGAGAAATGGTGGGGGCCTTTGCCCTTACCGAGCCCAACGCGGGGTCGGATGCGGCAGCCATCCGCACCCGCGCGCTCAAGGTCGAGGGCGGCTGGCGCCTGAACGGCAGCAAGATCTTCACCTCCAACGGCACCATCGCCGATTTCATCACCGTCGCCGCCACCACCGATCCGCAAAAGAAGGCGCGCGGCATCGGCCTGTTCCTGGTGGATGCCAAGACCCCCGGTTTTCGCGCCAGCCGCCGCCTGGAGAAATTCACCACGCATTGCTCGGACACCGCCGAGCTCATGCTCGACGAAGTGTTCGTGCCGGACGAATGCCGGCTGGGCGCGGAGGAAGGCAGCGTCCTCAGTGCCTACAAGGCGCTGACCATCGACCGCATTTTCACCGCGGCGCTGGCGATCGGCACCGGCCGCGCCGCTTACGACGCGGCACTCAAGTACGCCAAAGAGCGCGAGCAGTTCGGCCAGCCCATAGCAAAATTCCAGGCGGTGCAGTTCAAGCTGGTGGACATGCTCGCCCAGCTTGAACAGGCGCGGCTTTATACCTACCATGCCGCGTCGCTCGCCGATCGCGGCCAGCCGATCACCATCGAAGCGGCGCTTTCGAAGATCATCGCCGCCGACGGCTGCAACCAGATCTGCCAGAAGGCTCTCAATATCTTCGGCGGTTACGGGCTGATGAACGAATTTCCGGTGCAGCGCTACCTGCGCGATTCTTATTTCCCGATGATAGGCGGGGGCACCAGCGACATCATGCGGCTGATCGTGGCGCGCCAGCTCGGACTTTGAAAGATCGCCCCCATTGCGGCAGCGGGGCACTTGCCTTCATACTTGGCATCAATCTGACCTGGAGCGGCGTTTATGAATCCTGCAATCCTGTTTTTCTATAAAACGATTATTGGCTTGTTCGCCGGTCTGTTGCTCGCTGCCTTGCAGCCGGTGTACGCGCAGTCTTATCCCAAGGGCGCGATCACACTGGTCATTCCTCTGGCCACGGGGGATGCGACCGACATCGCCGGGCGCGCGATGGCGGAGGAACTCTCGAAGCTTCTCAGGGTGCCTGTCGTTCCGATAAACCGCCCTGGAGCGGGCGGGGCGCTGGGTACCGAGAGCGTGGTCAAGGCGCCCAAGGACGGCCAGACGATCGTACTCGCGAACAACGCCTCGCTCACCTACCGGCGCGTGCTCGAGCCGGAGAACGTCAGCTACGATCCCCTCAAGGATCTGACCCCGCTGGGGATTTCGACCCGCATCCCCAGCGTTGTCGCCGTGCGCGGCGATGCGCCGTTCAAGACGTTCGGCGAAGCGCTCGCCTATTCGAAGAGCAACCCGGGCAAGCTGCGCGTGGGCACAGTCGGCGCCGGATCGGTGGGCGACTTCACCGTGCAGATGATCAATACGCTCGGCGCCGACTTCACCATGGTGCCTTTCAAGGGAGCGGCGCCAGGGATCGCCGCCTTGCTCGGCGGACATGTGGAAGGCGTGGCAGTGGCCCTCGGCGCAATCGCGGGCCATCTCAGGAGCGGTGCTGCGAAGGGCATTGCCATTTCGAACCGCTTTCCGGATTTTCCGGCGGTTCCCACCCTGTCCGAGATGGGGCATGCGCAAAACATTCCCGGAGTCTGGTTCGCTTTTTTCGCCCCTGCCGGGATTTCGCCGGAGGTCAACCACACACTGGTGAGCGCGATCGAGCGGGTGATCAAGGATCCGGCGATTGCCGCAAAGCTCCTGAAACTCGGGATGGTGCAGGACTATGGGTCACCAGCGAAGCTTCTGGCTGAACTGCGCGACGAGCATCGAGCCGTGGAGCAGCTTGCAAAGCGCGCGGGGCTGGTGAAGTAAGGGCTTGGAGAGTAGTCTCGAGTACCGGTCAGGGCTACACGCTGTTAGACGGCATGTAGCACGTCGTGGGGGGGCGGCGTGCCGAATCTTTCGGTGCGCAAGAACGACATCAATTTGTGGCACGTGAACTGGGATCCGGAGCGCCCGGCGAAGTGGGGCGCGGCTGAGCCGAATTTCTTCGCCTGCACCGGCCGCGTCTCATGCTTCGAGCCGATGCACCCGAATACTGCCGACAGGGGAAAAAAGGGGGATGACCATGAAGAAGGTTCACGCAAATCTAATGATGTTCGCGGCCGGTGTCGCGCTTTCCTGCGGCGCCGCAGCTCAGACCTGGCCGGTCAAGCCGGTGCGCGTTGTCTCCACGTTCGGCTCGGGCAGTCCCGCGGACGCGCTGATGCGTCTGGTGGGGCAGAAGCTGGGCGAGCCGCTCGGCCAGCCGGTCGTGATCGACGTGCAGGCGGGAGCCGGCGGCCTGCTCGGCGCGCAGACGGCGGTACGCGCCGCGCCGGACGGCCATACGCTGCTCTACACCATATCCACGACACTGGTCACCACGCCGCATCTGGTCAAGAACCGAGCGGTCGAGATGAAGGACTTCGCGCCCATCATCACCATGGCCAGGGCGTTCACCTGTATGCTCGCGGCGGTTTCTTTTCCGCCCAACAGCGTGCGCGAACTGATCGAGTACGCGAAGGCCAACCCCGGCAAGGTCGCCTACGGCTCAAACGGCATCGGCGGCACCTATCACCTCGAAATGGAAATGATCAAGCAGAAGCATGGCGTGGATATCACCCACGTTCCGTACAAGGGTGGCACCGACGGGCTGCAGGCCGCGGCAGCGGGTACCATCCCGATCGCGTTCGCGCCTTGCTCATCGGTTGTGCCACAGGCGCGCGCAGGCAAGGTCAAATTCATGGCGGTGCTGGAGCACCGGCGTGCGGCCGACTATCCCGACATAGCCGCGATGGGCGAGCAGCTCTCAGACTACGAGAAGATCTCCGGCGGTGTGGACATCTGGGCGCCGGCGGGCGTCCCGGCGCCGGTGTTGCAACGCCTGCACGCGGAGATCGACAAGGCATTGGGCCAGCCGGACGTGCGCGCGCTCATGAAAAAGATCGGCTTCCCCTATGACGGCACCGCGCTCGACAACATGGCGGTGCAGCGGCGCAAGGACTTCGAGCTCGCCGGTCGGGCGGTACAGATCGCGGGGTTGAAGCCGGAGTAGCTTGCGGACTCTGAGCGCTCAGCCCGCAGATTGCGGCGGCTCTGGATTCGCCTCCCAGGTCATCGAAGGCCGCGGCGTGCGTGCGATCCAGTTGTCGAGCGCCGTGACGTGCTCGGTTTCCTCGTCGGCGAACTCCGAGGCCAGGCGCGCAAGCTCGACGTCCTGGGTCTGCGCGGCGACCGATTGGTAGTACTTCATCGCGCGCAGTTCGTT
>MGYT01000080.1:10467-13909 GCA_001801865.1 Gammaproteobacteria bacterium RIFCSPLOWO2_02_FULL_61_13 | reverse complement strand
CGTCGACAATTTCCAGGTCCAACCACCACTTTTTCGCCGGATTGCGCACACCGTGACCGAACCAGTCGTCGAGGCGCGTGGCGATGGGCACCAGCAGCGGCTTCAGCCACATGGCGTTTACGCCCAGCCAACTGGCAACCTGGACATATAACGGGCTGTCCAGCGTGACGACCTTGTTCAGCGGGCAGGTCTTCATGCAGCGCCCGCAGGCGAGCCCACGCTTGTTGGTGAGCCGGTAGCGCGTGCAGCGCTCCACGTCCGGCTTCCACATCTCGTAGCCATTGAATATGACCTTGTCGCCGAAGGAGATGGCATCGCAGGGGCATTCGCGCGCGCACTTGCGGCAGTGGGAACAGAAATACTGCAATCCGAAATCCACCGGCTGATCCGGAATCAGCGGCAGGTCGGTGGTCAATACCACGGATTTGAAACGCGGCCCGACGAAGGGATTGAGCACCAGTTCCCCAATGCGGCTCAGTTCGCCGAGGCCGGCCCACAACAGTAAAGGAATATGCAGTACGTCCGAGTCCCCGTTGGTCTGGGGTCGCGCGGCATGGCCCATGGCGCGCAGGAACTCCGCCATGACGCCGGCGATCTCGCCGCCGCGCATGTAGGCGCGCATGGACTGGGCGCCGGAGATGAAGTCATCGCCGGAGGCGCCCTCCATGGTGTCGTAGCCCTGGTCGATGAGCATGACGACGGCATAGCGATGGTAGGGTTCGATGGGCGTGCCAACCTCCTTGTGGGAAAACCATGCGTAACGTGGGATCTCGCAGATCCCGGTGAGATCCGCACCCAGAAAATATGACAATGACTTGATGGCGCGGGTGTTGGCGGCGGCATCCCGGGTGGAAGGATCGCTCGCCTGGGCCACCGGGCCGTCCTGCCGCGGCACCATGGCCCGGATCAGGCTGGTCATGGATGCCGCCAGCGGATGCTTGAACGCGAAGCGAAAGCGCTCCTTCTTCGCCTTCTCACCCAGATCGCCGCGCAACGCGCGTTCGAAGAATGCGGCGCGTTTCGGCACACGCGGCACTTCATCCCCGAAGATCAGCGTGGTCGGGGCGCTGACCCTTTTCACGGTTTCCATGGGATAGCGGCTGAGGTCGGTGGCGCGCCGTTGCTGGCGCCAGCGCTCCAGCCCGGAGGTGGCGCCGCCCGCGCCCAGCCACCAGGATAATGTGCGGCCATGTCGCGCCGCCGCGGACAGCGGCAGATCGGCCTTTAGTTCGTAATCGGTCGTGACGGCCGCAACAGCGAAATCCTGCTCCAGCCACGGATTGCATACGCGGTCCCTGTCGCGCACGCCCAGGCCGGCAAGCACCAGCAGTCGATCCAGGTCCACGTCGCCAACCTCGCGGTCATGGGCGCAGGCGGAAAACCCCATCTGCCGGATATGCGCCGCGAGACAAACAGCGATTTCCACGGCGCGCAGGGTTGCCGTGGCGACCACAGCACCATCGACCCAGTCGCAGGCCGGATTGCCGGCTTCCGGGACGCGCGCATACTCAACGATTACGACGATGCCGTGGGTATGTGGCGGCGGAGCAATGCCTGCCAACCAGACGGATTCCCCCAGCGCACAAATTCCCACCTGGCCGGCATCCAGAAAATAACCGGATCCCTTGATGTCGCGACTGCGCAGACCCAGGTCGGCGGGTACCGGGGCGCGTGCCCGGGCAGGCTCGCCCCGGCGGAATTGCCGGAACAGGTTCAGGTACGTCTCAATGGCCTGCTGGTACCCGGAAGCGGGCGGCGCCGGGCTGGTGGCATTATGCGCCGGGCGGGCGCCCGCAATTTCCCGCGCAGCCACCGCCGGGTCCGTGGGTAGCCGCTCAAGCGGGAACGGCCCAAAATGAAAGGGGCGGGCGGCATTGGACGCAAAGATCATGATGTCGGCCATTATGCCCTGACGTGGGTCTGTTCCGTATAATCACCGTAATCGGGTATTTGGGGTCCATTCCCGCCGTCGGAGCAGTCGAGGAGGTTGAGAATCATGTCCGTTCCTGCCCAAAGCGAACGCCAGCGGAAACTTGCCACAGTGGCCGCGGCTGCCATGGCGAACAAGGACACGCCGTTGATACGCAATGCCTGGTACGTGGCGGCGCGCAGCGACGAGATCTCGCGCAATTTGATGGCGCGGCAGATCCTGGGCCGCTCGGTGCTGCTGTTCCGGCGCGAGGACGGCACGCCCGTGGCGCTGCAGAACCGGTGCTGCCATCGCTCATTTCCATTGGAGCACGGCAAGCTGGACGGCGATGTGATCCAGTGCGGCTACCATGGCTTTCGTTACGACTGCACCGGCAAATGCGTAGCGGTGCCGTCGCAACCGCAACCCCCTGAAAATATCCGACTGCGCCGCTACCGGGCCGTGGAACGCAAACCCTTTGTCTGGATCTGGGCCGGCGAGCATGACGCCGCGGATGAATGCCTGCTGCCGCAGCCGGAATGGCTGGGTTCTCCGGACTGGGATCTCTACATCGGCTACCTGAATATCAAGGGCAGTTACGTGCATATGCATGAGAACCTGCTGGATCTGTCACATCTGAGTTTTCTGCACGAGACCACATTTGGCACGCCGGAGTACGCACGCGCACCCATCGAGTTGACCGTGGCGGAGCCGAATTTCGAAGTGTGGCGTCACGTGGAGTGCGTGCTGCCGGGCATTTATGCAAAGCCGCTGGGCTGGGAGGGGCAGAAGGCGCTGCGCAGTTCCGGCGCCCAGTACGTGTCGCCCGGACTGCATGTGAATACCGGGTTCCTGAAGAACCTGTCCGTGCCGGAGGAGCAGCAGCAACCGCAGCCCACCATCAAGGTGGCGCAATTGATCACACCCGAGACCCAGCGCTCCACGCACTATTACTTTGCTGCCTGCCGGAACTTCGCCCGCAATGATCCGGAAATCGATGCCTTCATGCTCAAGGCCCAGACCACGGCCTTCAGCGAAGACCTGTTCGCCATGGAGCAGATTGCCCGGATGCAGGCGCTGGAGTCGCGCGAGGATTATTATGAAATCGACGTGGCGGCGGATCGCGCCGGCGTCTCCATGCGGCGATACCTGAAGAAACTGGCGGACGCTGAAGCCGCGCCGGTCGCCTGACCGCCCGGCCCGCGCACTGGAGGAACCATGGCATTGCCCCGAACTGGAGGAAAACCGGAGTCCGAGGAACCGACCCTGCGCCTGGCGGTCCTGATTGATGCGGATAATTCCCAGGCCGCGGTCATCGAAGGGTTGCTGGCGGAAATTGCGCGCTTCGGCGAGGCCACGGTCAAGCGGATTTACGGTGATTTCACCTCGCCCCACAGTGTCTCTTGGAAGAAAGTGTTGCAGCAGTTCGCCATCAAGCCGGTGCAGCAGTTCGCCTATACCACCGGCAAGAACGCCACCGACAGCACGCTCATCATTGATGCCATGGACCTGCTGTATACGCGCAAGTTCGAC
>MGYT01000080.1:5860-10431 GCA_001801865.1 Gammaproteobacteria bacterium RIFCSPLOWO2_02_FULL_61_13 | reverse complement strand
GAGAAGAAACCCCCCGCGGCGTTCCGCAATGCCTGCCACCGGTTCCTGTTCACCGAAGTGCTGCGGCCCGCTGCGCGGGTCAAGGCGGAGGCGCCGGCAGGCAGGGCGGTCAGCCGGCACAAGATTGTCCCCGGGCAAAAGGCCGCGGAGGAATCGCCTGCCAGGCATGAGTTTCCCAAGCAATTCCTTCTCACGGCCCTGGAGCAATCCATCGATGACTCGGGTTGGGCGCACCTGGCTGCGTTCGGGAGTTACCTGACCAAGCTGCAGCCGGACTTCGATTCACGACTTTATGGTTACCGGAAGCTGTCCGACCTGGTGAAGGCGAAAACCGACCTGTTCATCACCGAGGAACGCCAGTCCCCCGGTTCCAACCGCAAGGTGCTGTACCTGCGGGCGCGCTGACGCAAAACAAACGAAATTGTGACTGTCATAAAGGAGTTCAAGCCATGGCCAGAACTATCGCCCTGATTTACGGAGTTGTTTCCTACCTGCTTTTCTTCGTCACCTTTCTCTATGCGGTGGGATTCGTCGGCGGTTTCGTGGTGCCGAAGACCATCGATTCCGGCGCGCCGGTTCCGTTGACAGAGGCGCTGCTGGTGAACGTGGTGTTGCTGGGCATATTTGCCCTCCAGCACAGCGTCATGGCCCGGCCGGGATTCAAGCGCTGGTGGACGCAGTTCGTGCCGCCGGTCATTGAGCGCAGCACCTACGTGCTGCTCTCCAGTCTGGCGCTAATCCTGCTGTACTGGCAGTGGCGGGCGATGCCGGAGGTGATCTGGGACGTGCAGCATGCCCTCGGCCGGCCGGCATTGTGGGCGCTGTTCTGGCTGGGCTGGGGCATCGTGCTCATCAGCACCTTCCTGATCAGCCATTTCGATCTGTTCGGGCTGCGCCAGGTGTGGATGCACTACCGGTCCGTGGACTACGTCCCGGTGGGCTTTCGCAAGATCTTCCTGTATCGCTTCGTGCGCCATCCCATCATGCTCGGGTTCATCATCGCGTTTTGGGCCACGCCGCACATGAGCGTGGGCCACTTGTTGTTCGCGGCGGCGACCACGGCCTATATCTTCATTGCGCTGCACTTCGAAGAGCGCGACCTGGTGAATCAGCTCGGTGTCGTCTACGAGGAATATCGCGCCCAGGTGTCCATGATCATCCCGCTGCCACGGAAAGATAAAGGTACATGACGGTCAATCCCCCGTTCCGTGCCGATCACATCGGCAGCCTGCTGCGCCCGCAGGAACTCAAGGAGGCCTATGCCGCCATAGCGGCCGGGCGCCTCTCCGACGCCGCGTTGAAGGAGGTCGAGGATCGGCATATCAAGGATGCCATTGCGTTGCAGGAGTCCGTGGGGTTGCAGTCCATCACCGACGGGGAATACCGGCGCATCATTTATTGGGGGCATTTCCCCAAGGCGGTGTCCGGTTTCACCGACATGGAGGCGCCGTTGCCGTTCAAGGACGAATCCGGCAGGCAGATGACCTATATCACGGCGGTGGTGACCGGCAAACTCAAGCGCGAGCGCGGCATCGCCACCGACGAATACCTGTACGTGAAATCCCTGACGCGGCGCACGCCCAAGTGCACCCTGCCGAGCCCCTGTTCGCAACATTACTTTCGCTGGCGCGAGGGCGTGTCGGAGCTGGCCTATCCGGATCTGGACGAATTTTTCGCCGACGTGGCGGACATATATAAGGAGGAACTGCAGGATCTCGCCCGGCTTGGCGCCACCTATGTGCAGCTGGACGCTGTGTCGCTGCCGTTGCTCTGTGACGAGAAATTGCGCGAGGGTGTCAGGCAGCGCGGCTATGAACCCGACCAGCTCCTGGATCGGTACATCGAACTGAACAACGCCGCTTTGCGGGACCGACCAGAGGGCCTCACGGTGGGCATGCACCTGTGCCGGGGCAACAATCAGGGCAAGTGGCTCGGCGCCGGTGGCTACGAACTGGTGGCGGAGAAGATATTCAACCGACTCGACATTGATTTTTTCTGTCTCGAGTACGACTCGCCCCGGGCCGGATCGTTCGAACCGCTGCGCTTCATGCCGAAAGACAAGACCGTGGTGCTGGGGCTGGTCTGTTCCAAGACGCCGGAAATGGAATCCGCCGAGGATCTGAAACGCCGCATTGCGGAGGCCGGCGCCTATGTCCCAATGGAGCGGCTGTGCCTGAGCCCGCAGTGCGGGTTTGCCAGCACGGCCCCCGGCAACCCGCTCACGTTCGATGACCAGCGGCGCAAGCTGCAATTGGTGGTGGATGTCGCAAACGACGTCTGGCGTTGAGGCAGATAATTTGTGAGCAAACCGGGAACCGAACCATCGCGCAGAACGCTTATCCATGGCGGCGTCGTGCTTCCCTGTGATGGGGTGACAGCGTCGCAGGAGGCCATGGTTATCGAGAACGGGCGCATCCTGGCGCTCGGTTCCGTTGCCGACATGAAGTCCGTTGCCGGCCGCGATGCAGAACTGGTGGATACGCAAGGTGCCACCGTGTTGCCGGGCCTGGTGGACACCCATCCCCATGCCATGCATTTTTCCGCCATTGCGCTGCCGCTGGTGGACCTCAGCGACGCGCGTAATCATGCCGACATCGTCGCGCGCATTGCACAGCGCGCGCAGATGACGCCCAAGGGCGAATGGATCATGTGCACGCCGGTGGGCGAGGCGCACTATTTCATACGCCGGTCCTACCGGAACCTGGAAGAAAGCCGGATGCCGGATCGCCACGTGCTGGATCGGGCGTCAAGCGAACATCCCATCATGATCCAGGCTTGGGCGCCCCGTATTCCCAACGCTGTCGCCTTTAACAGTCTGGGGCTGCAGCGCGCGGGTATTTCGCACTACACACCCGATCGCGTTTGCAACGTCTGGATCGAAAAGGACGAACATGGCGTGCCCACGGGCGTGCTGACCGGATCGGTGACCAATTACTACACCGACGACCCGTACTGGTTGCAGGTGCGCAGCCATTTGGGCGGGCCGCCGTCGGATGCCCTGTGGGAGGCCGCCGGCAGGGTTGGCATGGCCGGCATGAATGCGCTGGGCGCCACCACGATTTATGAAGGTCATGTGATGGAAGCCGCGCACGTGGAGGGCTACCGCAAACTGCACCGCGACGGCGCCATGACCTGTCGCGTCAAGACGTCGCTGGAGGCGGCGAGCCAGGCGTTCAATCCCCACTACCTGCCCAGCGACGCGGAACTGCTGGCGACACTGCGCCTGGCCCTGTCCAGCACGGATCTGGATGACCCGTTGCTGCGGCACGACGGCGTTACCATTGCCCGTTCGGGACCCTGTTTCCCGGGTTTCATGAACTGGCATGAGCCATTCCGTAGTCCCTACGGGGAACTGATCACCGGCTACTTGTTTCTGCCCAAACGGGCCGAGGAAATGGTCGTCGATTTCTGCTTCGAGCAGGGGCTGCGCTTCAACAGCGTGATAGGGGCGCCGAAAGAACATGATGACTTGCTGCACTCCATTGGCCGGCACCCGGCAGCGGCGGTGCGTGAGCGCGGCTGGATCGTGCAGCACGCCATCATCACCTGCGAGTCCCATGCGCGGCGTTACGCCGAACTTGGCATGAAGATCACCACCTCCAAGGGCTTTCACTGGGGCAAGGGCGACATGTATGGCGAGCGGCTGGGGAAACACGTGTGGAGGGATCTGGTCCCGCTGCGCCGGTTGCTGGACCACGGACTGCAGGTTGGATGCGGGACCGACTGGGGGCCCCGCAATATCTTCGAGCAGATTCAGCTCGCTGTGACCTGCGAATTTGCCGGCAGCGGCCATCGCAACCTCGATGCCGGACAGGCCATCACGCGCGAGGAAGCGTTGCTGATGTGGACGCGGGACGCGGCACGCGTCCTGGATTGGCAGGGCGTCGGCACCCTGGCGCCCGGCAACCACGCGGACATTATCTTTACCGACCGCAATCCGCTCGCATGTCACATAGACGAACTGCCGGCGACCACTGTGCTGCGCACCCTGCTGGGCGGGCGCACGGTGTTTGAGAAATGACCTGTTCCAACGTCAGTGGCGGCGTCAGGGTCGGATATTCCCGGGAGGCGGCGCTGTACGTTTGTCCCGGCCATATGGCTGAGTGCGCCAATCCATGAGTATGATTGGGCTTAACCCGGAGCTGGGTATTCGTACGATTGTGCCGCGCCGCCATTCCGCCGGCCTGTTTCCCTTGGCCTGCACCTACGATGGAGACTCAGACTTTCTTCATGGATATGTGACGGCGGACGTCGCGGAACAATACAACTACTTCAGGGATTATGACCCAGCGATTGGACGCTACGTGCAGAGTGATCCAGTCGGGATAAGGGCCGGGATGAACACGTATTCGTATGTACTCTCAAATCCAATAACTGGAATCGATCCCCGAGGCCTAATTGTCTGGGATGGGGAGTTCAAAGTCCGAACGTTTGCATTGGGATTTGCGTATTTTGTCGGTGACTTCGAGCTTACATCTCGTCAGTGTGAGGACGGATTCAAGACAAAGGTCAAAGTTGGAGCCAGGGGATTAGGATTCTCGTTTGGCATACCGCGATTTAAGCCTAGTACG
>MGYT01000080.1:422-5796 GCA_001801865.1 Gammaproteobacteria bacterium RIFCSPLOWO2_02_FULL_61_13 | reverse complement strand
GGATTTTCATTTTGCAACATTACTTCCGAGTATAGGCCCAGTGGGTCTCGACCCTAGCATTATCTTAGGAGGCATGCCTGCCGAAGAAGTGGACGCAAACGCATTTTCGTTTGGGTTGAGCTTGCAGGATGCCACGTTGGTTGGATCTTCGGCAGTTGATGGCATTGAGCTAGTGCCCTGTTCATGCGAATGAATCGAAAGTTCGCATTGCTCATTGGGGTAGTCAGCATTTACTTGTGCCTGTCCGTACTGTTTATTGCGAATATTGCATACTTGCCGATACTCGATTTTGCGGAAGCTTGGTTCAGCAATCAGGTTAGGATTTTCCATTTGGGTGGATTCGTGCTGCTTATTCTTAGCTACTTGGCGTATATAGCGGTAACGGATGCGCTCCCCGTAGCTAAACAGCGTATGTGGGCAGCAGCAATTATCTTCACACATCTTTTTGCCGTCCCGGCAGTCAAACCTGTGAGAGAAAGCAGTCGCCGAGAGTCGGCACGCGCATCAGATAAGGGCGCGTCAGAACAATCACGAAATCACGGGGTCAGTGTTGCTGAAAAGCGCTTGACGCGCGCCGCGTTGTAGGCGAAAAAGTGCCGCAACAGAAATTTTTGCCGTTGCATACTCGTACGCATGCTGAGTTGGAGTTCAGAATAGAGTTACGATTTCTCCCGGTCGGAGCTTACATCAACGCGGTCGGGGTCCGGCCGGCCTCTGGCCGGCGGTCGGCCGGGGGGTGGCCGGAGTGGGAAAATCGGTTTAACCCGTTGCGCAAATTACGAATTTCCGGTTTTGGTTCACATCAAGCTAAAAAACCACTTCTAAGGCATTTCGCAGTATTCTCCGTCATAGGTTAAGACTGGCATGATTCAAATCGCGGTCGCGGGTTCCGCGCTGCCCCCGTGGCGGCTAAAATAGGGACCATATCGCCACCAGGAGCGAGCACAATGCATACGTACACCGCGGTCGTTGAACGCTGTGCCCAGACTGGGCTCTATGTCGGCTTCATCCCAGGCTTCGCCGGCGCTCACAGCCAGGGCGAAACCCTGGACGAGCTCAACACGAATATGAAAATAGTGATCGCCATGTTGCTGGAAGATGGTGAGCCGGAGCTGGACGCTGAGTTCGTCGGCACACAGACGGTCGTTGTGTAGTGATCCCCAAACCGCCGGTCCTCAAACCGCGCGAAGTCACTCACATCCTGGAATCGTTGGGCTTTGTCGAAGTGCGCCAACGCGGATCCCATAAACAATATCGGCATCCAGATGGCCGTTGCACCACGGTCCCTTATCATCCTGCCCGGGACATTTCCCCGATTCTGCTGCGCCAGATTGCCCGCGATGTCGGCCTGACAATAGACGAACTTTTGGTACATCGATGAAACTGACGCAGTCTGCGTCGTAGTCGAAAAAGTGCTTCCAGGGATTTTTTTGCAAATGCACTGATAACCAAGGGCCTGCATCGTTGTTAACCACTGACTCCATTGAGGAAAACCGGCATCGGCACGACGAAATCGCGTCAGGCCAATCTGTTTACAACTACTACAGGGATTATGACCCGGCAACGGGAAGATACATCCAGTCGGATCCGGTCGGGTTGGGTGGGGGACTGAGCACGTATGTCTATGTTGGAAGTAGGCCAGCAAGCGCGACGGATCCTTTTGGTTTAACTCAATGTGACATCGATGCCGCTGTCACCATCTCCAAGGCGTTCTATCCGAAGCTGAACTTTGGAGAAGGTCCGCCGATAGCGGATTTGCCAAAAGACAGTGGTCTGGCAGCCAATGCGAGCCTGAGAAATCAAGGTCCGCAAACGAATATTCCCGGTCGGGATGGTCTGATACATCTCAATGAGAAATACCTGGACTGTCTCAGTGATGAGGAGGCTATTGATCTATTGGATTCGGTAATCCATGAATCTTTCCACTTTACTCGGCCGCCAGCTTTGCAAGTCCAACCAGAGTTTGACCATGGCTACATAGTCCCAGAGGCAGTGCGAAAGACGGATGCGGCAAGCGGTGCGTTCCTGGTAAATCGAGCGAAGTGTAATTGCGCATGCAGGTGACTCAGTGCGTATGGCTGTTCCTGATAGGCGTCACTGTGGCGGCCGGTGCCTTTGCATCGCAAAGTGTTGCTCAACAGCGCACATTGTCGCAGACAACCGAGTGCGCGCTAGTACCGGATGCTCGGATAGCATTGTTCGATGAGGAGCATCTTGGAAATCAACCTGCATGGCTCTCAGCAATAAAGGCGGCGAATAGGGGCCATGAAGTCGTTGCGGGAGATGGCTACGTGCTAATTATTAGACAGTTTCGCGACGATTCGACCGCGGTGGATGCGGCGCAATTTCTTAAGGTTACGCTAGCGGTGGAATCCGTTAACTTGGAAATCGATGAAGACGAAGCGATGCTGGTTCCTGTGGTCGATGGATACTACGTGCATGGAGGAGTGGGATTTATACATAAAGGGCAGTACTGGCAAGCTCAACGCCCATTGTCTGAGATTAGTATTCGTCGTATTGAAGATGTGCTGAATGTCACGCTCCATGCTACGTTTTCCGCCAGGTTCGTTGCGACCGGTGAAAGCAAGCAACTAACTCTAGATGTGACGTGCGACGCACCTGTGAAGACTGTGGGGGTTTTGACTCCGTGGGAAGGGAAGCCAGGGGCTAGCTGGGAGTCCTTTGCACCAAGAGAGCAACAACATTAATGAAATCACGGGGTCAGAGTTGCTGAAACCCGCTTTTCGCGGTCCGCGATTTAGCCGAAAAGTGCTTCCGGGGATCTTTTTGCAAATGCACCCATAGCCAGGGGCCCAGATCGTTGTTACCCGCTGATCACATAGAAGAAAACAGGCGTCAGTACGACGAAATCGCGTCAGGCCAATCTGTTTACAACTACCATCGGGATATTGACCCGAGCAAAGATCAATACTTGCCAAGCGATCCGGCAGGCTTGTCTGCAGGAATCCATCGTTCAGTCGTCGCTGATGACGAATCCGATGCGTCGCCGTTTTGGTTCTGGTTGGTTGAGCATACGTTGGATGGCCTCGATCAGGTCGGCGATGGTCTGGTCATGCGTGGCCACCCTGCGTTCCAGTTCCCGGAGCTTGCGGGCGATGGCTTTGTTCGAGGCGATAATTGAACGCAGCCGGACAAAGGCGCGCATGATCTCAATGTTCACCGCGATGGCGCGCGGGCTGCGCAGCACCGAGGCCAACATGGCCACGCCCTGCTCGGTGAAGGCGTAGGGCTCGTACTTCACATTGCCGCCACGCTTCAAGGTCACAGATCGTGACCTTGAATGCCGCGCTTCCTCCCACGTCAATTGAAGCATGAAATCCGCCGGGAACCGGGCAAGGTTGCGTTTGACGGCCTGATTCAAGACCTTGGTGGTGACGCCATAAAGGGCTGCGAGGTCGGTGTCGAGCAACACCTTCTGCCCTCGTATGAACAGAATGCTCTGTTCAATCACGATGGGCGGCAGTTTCGTCGTGACAGCCGCGGTTTTCGGTGACTTCCTTGTCATCCTTGTAAATTCCATCCCACGCGGTTGCTTCTGATATATGACCCAGGAGCCAGCCGGCATTCCATTCGGGCCGTGCATTTTGCCTTTTCCGCGTGAATGGGGAACAGTGGCCCGCGTGGAGTATTGATCTACTGCCCGTCCCGGTGGATGGCGGCGGCCTGAAAAGGGGCGACAATTCGCACCGGTGTTTGATACCGCTGCATCAGGGAAGAATTGCATCCACATGCTCAAGGAGTGAGCCATGTACGAATCCAAATGGGTCAGGCTTGTCTATGCCATTGCCCTGGTCTGGGTGATGTTCAACTGGGCATCGATGTCTTACGAGATGGTCAGCTCTATCATTTCCCCAAAACGCCACAGCTATTCTCCCATGCTGATCGCCTCGGCATTGTTGACAACGGCCATCGTGCTGCCATTTTGCCTGCAGCGGCTGGGCGTTGTGCTGCGCGGGCCGGGTGTGAGGAGGATGATTTCACCGGCCCCCATGGCGCGCGCGGCGCGCTTCCTGGGACTCGGCGTGCTCATGGTGTGCGCGTTGATGGGGGTATTAATGCTCGGCACGGCCGTGCTCGCTGCGGGATTGCGCGGAGGCGGCACCCTGATCCTTGGACTGGCCTATCTCAAACCGTATTTCTCCATCGTCTCGCCGCTGACGGGTATCCTGCTGTACGAGACGTCACGCTTGCTGGCCTGTGAATCTGCATACGCCGCCGGATGAATGGCTCTGTTCCCTTTATTTCACATCCCACGGCGCCCACATCTGTTTCAGGTTTTCCCAGTTCTCCTCGGCAGATCCTTCCGCTGCCGGCTGGTATCGGCAGCCCTCATGCTCGAAGAATGGTTTGGTCCAGGTCCCCCTTTGCACCAGCGTCTCGATGTTTTGCCGGTAGACCTTGTCCACTTCCGCATGGCCCAGGGGATCCTGATTCAGCCACAGGTTCTTCGGGTGAATCGGTTTTTCGTACATGCGCTTGAACAGTTCTGTCCGCAGGTCCTTCAACCAGTTGCTGTTGAGGTTCATCAGCCGGAATTGCCGCAACGCCTCGATATCTATGGTGGCACAGACCATGGTGTTATAGGCGGAGGCGCTGTAGGAGACGATGTCACCCCGGTAATTGACGATATGCGCGTTGCCGCCGGCGATGTCGATGGGATGTTTTGAGCTGGGTGACAGATAAACCGGGCCCGCGTTGGGACACAGCATGTACACGGAGTTGAAATCCGCATGGCCCCGGTTCTGCACCATCCAGGAACCGCCGCCCGGGTAACTGGAACCGGTCATGGGCATGGCCTCGCTCGGACGATACACCACTTCGGCGCCGTTGAACGCCAGCGCCCGCACCGCCTCCGGGTACTCCCCGTCACTGCAGCAAATGGTGCCGATATTGCCAATGTCCTGTGTCTTCAACACCGGATAGAAGGCATCGATGTCGTCGCCGAACACCTCCACCCAGCGATCGTAGATGTCGTGCGGCATGCAGGAGCGTTCCCGGCACCAGACATGGTTCTTGGCCGCCTTGTGCACCACTTCGCCGTTGGGCCCGATTACGAACAGGGTGTTGAAGAACCGGTCTTTCATGATCTCCGGCCAGCGCGCCTTGCATTGGACGATGATGTAGGTGCGGTACAGCTTCGCGAGCCGCCCGAGCCACTCGGTTTCCTCGCCGGGAATATCTATGAACAATTCCCTGGCCGCCAGCGTGTGCGGCAGGTCGAATATCTCGTCGGTGAAACCCGTCAACGCCCCTTCCGCCAATGCGATCAATTTCACCGGCATGTTGATGTTGGTGATGGACACCGCGGCGTGAATGGCCTCCTCGATGTTCTCCAGGTTGTGGCGGATGTGGC
>MGYT01000080.1:0-369 GCA_001801865.1 Gammaproteobacteria bacterium RIFCSPLOWO2_02_FULL_61_13 | reverse complement strand
GCTATCGGTTTGGATGGTTTCTTGTCGGTCATATGGGAGAGGCACCTTACCGGTGGGGATATGGGGGCTCGAGACGAATCAGGTCAGGGGGCGGCCGGAAAAGGACAAACTCCGGTGGATGCGGGTCGCGGCCCGCATGGGCCGGGTTTCAATCCGATTCAGGTCCTGCGCCGCAGTGTGGCCACGGGGCTTTCTCCGAACCGATCCCGATACAGCGCTGCGAATCGCCCGATATTCGAGAATCCCCACCGGGTCGCCGCTTCCGTCACGGAGGTGACTTCCGGCACGGCCGCGAGCAGGTCCTGGCGGCATCGTTCCAGCCGGACTGCTCTCAGGTATGACGTCGGGGAACAGTCCTTGTACTTGTAA
>MGYT01000079.1:14765-15013 GCA_001801865.1 Gammaproteobacteria bacterium RIFCSPLOWO2_02_FULL_61_13 | reverse complement strand
TCCGCCGGGCAGGCCGGCGCCGGCGGCGGATTCCTTGGACTGGTGGAGGCGTTGCGGCAACTGACCGTCACCGGGTTACAGAACGCTGTACCCGATGCGCGCACGGCATTGGTCAGCGGCTATGGCATGGTCAACTATGATCGCTGCCTTTGCACCAGCGCCGCGATTCTGGCACGGGAGAACGCCTGACATGCACGCCCTGCCGCCAAAACGCCGCTCGGAACTCTGGTCCCGGCTCATACCATCGG
>MGYT01000079.1:11810-14755 GCA_001801865.1 Gammaproteobacteria bacterium RIFCSPLOWO2_02_FULL_61_13 | reverse complement strand
GCAATTGGTGTTGCCGCGCTGCCGTGACTGTGAAACGGTGCAGTATCCGTTGCGTGAGATCTGCGGCAATTGCCTGGGGGATAACCTTGAATGGGGACCGGTGCCGGCCGGAGGAAAATTGGTTTCCTGGACCCGGCTGCACGCCAGCGTGGAACCGTTCTTCCGGGAACACCTGCCCTGGCCGGTGGGGAGCGTAAAGCTGGATTGCGGGCCGGTGGTCATTGCCCATCTGGCCGTCGAGACGCCGGTCCCCGGCATGCCAGTGAGCGTGCTGCCGTTTCTCGATGGCAACGGCGCGCCGGTGCTGGTCATCGTCCCCGAGGGAGATGGTGACATCTCCGGACCAGTTTCCGCACTCGTGTCAGATACAGTGCGCCGGGGTCAAGGCGAGTGAACCGGGGCCAGATCGATGCTCTGACCCCAAAATTGTTGCTATTGGTCTTGTATTTTGAACTCTGCTGCCTGCCGTTCCAGTTCTGCCAGTTCCTCCGGCGTGTACAACGAAGTTGACAGAAATCGTCCGAATATCCATGCGGCCGCGGAAGCAAAGAGTCGGCGGTATTTCAATCCACTCTTCACAAGTTCGGCGGGACCGCGGATGGCGGCAAACCGCGGTTGCGCCTGCAAGCCGTTCAAGAAGCGCACCATCTGCACCACCTGGTCGCCGGACGACCGGTTAGCGTACTCGTCCTTGTGCGCCGGAAACGCGGCGGGATCCAGCGCCAGTTGCGCCAGAAAGTGGGGGATCAGTCCGGCGCCCCCGACTGCTGCTGCGTACTCCAGCAGCGCCACCCTTGCGGCGCCGAAATGCCCGCACCAGATGCCATGACTGCGGCGGAAGTCGCAGCGATGGATCTCACGCCGGACAAATTCACCGAAGGACTCAGTGCGGTTGGAGAGATTGATGCCCATCTTGTAGGAGGAGATCATGTATGACACGGGATCACGAACGTACATGATTACACGCACGTCAAACCCCCCAACCAGCGCCGCCAGTTTTTCCACCTGCTGATCGCGCAAAGTGCAGAACCCCTCGCTGCTCAACAGTGCCACCGGGCAGTCGGAAGCACGGAATTCCGCCAGCACATCGGACCAGCACGCGAGGTCGCGCACGCCGTGGCTACCCAGCAATGCCCAGGCCAGTTGATGATGGGCATCCGGGTGCGTCGCTGGCCGGCCGGAATCCGGATACAGGATGCCATGGCGCCGCAAGTGCTGTGAATTGCGGTTGAGAAACCGCTGAATCGAGGTGGTGCCGGTCTTGTGAACGCCGATATGAAAAATCAGTGTCTTGTTCATGGCTTCAGCGCCTGAACCGGATCCAGGTAAAACACTCCGGGATTACCGCCAGCTCTCAAGACAATTGCTGACCCCCGCGACCGGCGGATCAGGGCGGGAGCCGGCTGCATGCGTTGCGAAATGCGCGCGCACCGGCGGCGAGGCCGTCGGCATGTTCATCCACGGCAGTGGCAGCTATGACCATGAAGTCCCGGCTTCCGATCTGCCGCACATAGTCCTGTAATTTCTCAGGCCGCTTGCCGCCGGCAATAATCGGCCAGCAGGGCGCGATATGTCCCATCGGCTCAAGACACGCGGCGACGGCGCACGCGATTTCCGCCGCATCCTCATTGCCGGTGCCGAAGTTGCCTGGCAGAAATACCAGGTCGGCGCCGCTGATCCTGAGCAACTTCAGGTAAACCGCAGGACTGACGCCAAAGCGGGGATGCCGCGTGAATATATCGTCCACGGTGTTGTGCGCCAGGATGGGCAATTCCGAATGACGGCTGAACCAGCGGGCACTGGCCAGTCCCTGGATCGCCGGGGCGATGATGATGCCGTCGACACCGGCGCTTTCGGCTTGCCGTAGCTGTTCCAAGGAAGCATCCGGATCGCTGATGACATTGGCGAAGTAGAGTTTTCTCTCGCCACTGTGTTGTTCGACCGCGCGCGTTGCCGCCGCCAGTGTGCGGAGTCTTTCCCGATAGGCGTCGGGTGTCGCGGCCACAGTGAGTTCGTCGTCCTTGACGGCATCAAATCCACCCAGCAGCACTTGATCGTTGATGGCGCGCATGGCCTCGACGGACAGACCCAATGCCGGGCGGCACGAGCGACAGAGTAGTGGCCGCGCGCCGAGGGTGGTTTGGGCGCGCAACCCGGGCACGCCATGGCGCGGGCCGGTAAACCCGGCGAGAAATGCCGGTGGCGTTTGCAGATCCACCAGGCGCATGGCATTGAGAAAACCGAGACGCGGGATCTCCCCGAGCACAACATTCCAAAGCTGAATGATGCTGCCGGACAGGATTGGCAGCGGGTAGGCGATGGTGGCGGACAAGCGCTGCATGCTGCCGTTGATTCCGGATTCCGGATAGACCTCCGTGGTCAGTTTGTAGCCCGGCAGCAGGCGATCCACGACGGCGTCATGCACCTCCACGCTGACAAGCCGGGCGGCCATGGCAGATGAAGACTCGTACCCTTTGGCACTGAGACGCAGCGTCGCCATGCTCTGCTCCTTGGCAATCGCAACGGCCGCAAGCTCGGGGTCGATCGGCGTTTCCAGGACATAGGTGGCAAGCACATAGTCGGAACGATCCAGATCCGGCTGCCAGGTAAAGCAGGCCAGGTCCTCACGCGACAGGCTTTCCGTGCTCATGTCAGTAATGCGCCGGGGGCAGAATCAAATTCTGTCCCCGCCCCCATCCGGGGCCAGATCACAAGCCGGGCAATATCCCAATCCATGGCGGTCGTGATTTTTATGTTGGTTTCTTCACCTTCCACCACGGCAATGGGCGCACCGTTCATTTCCACCAGTTGCCAGGTGGTCTGTCGTTCCCATCCCTGGCGGCGTCCGTTCCGGATTGCCGGTTCCAGAACCTCACGCCGGAACGCCTGTGGGCTCTGCGGCAGCATTACCTCGTTGCGATCCAGAGATTGCCCGACGCATCCTT
>MGYT01000079.1:10387-11793 GCA_001801865.1 Gammaproteobacteria bacterium RIFCSPLOWO2_02_FULL_61_13 | reverse complement strand
GCGCCGCTGGCAAAAGGGCGCGTGACGTCATGAATCAAAATGATGGACTCAGTCGTGGCCTGTACGAGGCGGTCCACCGTTGCCTGGCGCGTGGCGCCGCCGATGATAATCCCGACAGTGGCTGGAAGCAGGCTCCGCGCCCGGTCAACATCTTCGGCCGGCACGCCGACTACGATTCGAGACACCTGCGGGCGCAACCTTTGCGCCACGATCTCCAGCAGGGTTCTGCCGTCCAGTTCCAGGAAGGCCTTTGCCCCCAGCCCGAGACGCATGCCCTGTCCGGCCGCGGGCACTATCGCAACTGCATCCGCAACGCTCATCCGATCACCGGGGTTTAATTGACAGGAATTACTGCGACATACTGCTGGCTTATTGTCGGTCAGACGCCGGGGGCGGCGCCAGTTTTTTACAACGTGGCCACCAGCCTGTCCAGTTCCACGCCGTGTTCGTCCGCCAGGGCCGCGTCACACAATTGCTTGAGCGTGGCTGCCGGTTGTGCCGTGGCCTGCACGGCATCGAGCCGGCCCATGATGGTATTGAAGTTGCCCAGGCCGCGGGCATGGGTGTCTCCGTAACCCTTGACGAGGCGCTGGCAGCGGGCGATCTCCACGGCCAGTGCATAATCCTTGCCCGCAACACGCTGGATGGTTCCCAGCCACGAATCAATCGCGTTCATTTCGCGCCCGTGCCGCAACAGCCTGCGCCGCAACGGCCGCAGGCAGGCAATGACATACAGCATCAGGAAGCCGGGCAGGGAGGTAGTGCGGATCTTGCGGCCCTTGCGGCAGAAGAATTCCACCACGCGCCGCGCCGGCGCGGTCCCCAGAATCCACCGGCCCAGGCCCGCCGGCAGCGTATCGCACACCTCTTCAAGACGTGGATGCAGGAACTCGACTACATGCACGATCTGGCCGGGCTTGGCCCCGGCCTCGACGCGAATGCGTTGCAAGCGATCAGGCTGGATCTTCGCCTGCGCCACCCGCACCGTGTCTTCATAGGTCATCCACAACGCCAGGTGGCGCGCCGTCTCCGTCGTCAACAGCGCGTCGTCACCCTGATCCAGCGCAGCCACGGGCTTCAACAAATCCACGTATTCACGCGCATAGGCCAGATCCTGGTAGTCGAATAGCCGGGGCAGGGCATGTTTCAGTATGGCCTGGACCGGGAGGGGAAACTGCCCGCAGGCTTGCTGCTGAAATTCCTGCAATAAGGGGTCGGCAATGGGGCCAGAACTGAAGCTCTGACCCCTGATACTTTCGCTCTGACCCCGGTCATGGCCGGCGCCAAAGGCCTTCAGACTTGCATCCACACCCACCTCGCCACGCCGGATGGTGTCTTCAAATTGCGCGCGCGTGAATGGAAGCGTACTGCTCCCCGCCAGCGCGCCGAACAGCACGGCGCTGATG
>MGYT01000079.1:8591-10367 GCA_001801865.1 Gammaproteobacteria bacterium RIFCSPLOWO2_02_FULL_61_13 | reverse complement strand
CGGCCTTCTGAATCCCATCCTCGAGTCGCTCCGTGCTCGTGCGGCCGTCGCCCATGGCCATAGTTTCCGTCAGCGCATAATCACGGTGACTGGACGCGATGAGCGTGGTCCGGTCCGCTGTCACCAGACCGCGCAATACGGCGCGCCCGGCCTCCACCAGTTCTCCGGCGATGACGATATCCACGTCCCCCGGGACCGGGATCAGGGCCATGATCGGGGGCTTGACCGGCGCGGCGCTGCGCGGAAACAGTTCCAGGTAATAGACCGTGGCGCCGGTCCGCTGCGCCACGCCTGGCACCGACGTGGACTGGGCGTAATAGTCCGCGTGTTCGGCCATATTCACGATCCAGTCGGCCAGGACGCCGCCACCCTGACCGCCCATCGCCGCGATGGCGATGCGGATGGGACGAACGGGAGTCACGCCGGGGTTGCCGCGGGCGCTGTAGCAGCGCGACGCCGGATCAGCAACGCCATGGCCCAGGCACCGAGGCGATGGCTGATGTGATCCCACAGGCCGGGATTGCTGATGATCTCTGCGCGGTAGAAGGAGGGGCACAACACGGCGGCGTGTGCGACTTCACCGCATACGCCACAACCGACGCAACTGTTGATGACGGTGGCCACCGGGTCCTGTCGTAACGGGTCCGGGTTGTCTTTGATTGTCAATGAAGGGCAGCCGGACAAGCGGATGCAGGAATGATCCCCGGTGCACAAGGCGTCGTCCACGCCGAAGCGCTCACGCACGTGGCGTTTGCCGGCCTGGATCCATTTCCGGACTAACGGGCGTATGCGTCGTTGCCGGTTCAACTGACACTCGCCTTCAGCGACGATGATTTTCGGTCCCTTGGTCGGCGTCTTCATCGCCTCGCGTAATGTCGTCAGCGCCCCGGTGATATCGTAGGTGCGCACCTTGCGTACCCAGCGCGCGCCGACGGCCTTGACGGCCCCCTCGATGGAGATGCGATAGCGGCGGTTGGGGGCTTCAGCCTTGGACGAAGGGATCCATTGGCCACCGGTGGCGGCGGCATAGCCGTTGTCCACGACCACGATGATGCCGTCGTGCTCGTTTTCCACGGCGTTGGAGATGCCGGTGCTCAAGCCGTTGTGCCAGAAACCGCCGTCGCCCATGAGGCTGATGGCACGGCGCTTGTGCGGCACGTTCAAGGCAGACGCGCTGGACGGGCCGAGGCCATAGCCGGTGACGGTGTTGCCCATGTTGAATGGCTGCAGCGTGGCGAACGTGTGACAACCGATATCCGCGCTCACCTGCAAGGGTCCCATCTCCCGCTGCAACAGTTTCATCGCGGTAAAGAAGGGGCGTTCCGGGCAGCCGGTGCACAGGCCCGGTGGACGAATGGGAACATGTGGCCGCAATTCATCTCGTATGGCCGCCATCGGCGTCGCTGCCAATTCACTTTCGGATCCGGTTAACGCCGCCGGACACCAGCGCCGCAGAAATTCCTGGATGCCCTGTTTGACCACGGCGCCGGTGTACTCGCCGCCCATCGGCAGCATGTCCTTGCCGCAGATGCGGGTCTGCACATCGGCGCGGCGCAGGATGGTATTCACATTCTGCTCGATGAAATCCGGCTGGCCTTCCTCGATGATCAGGATGGCGTCCTTGCCCACACAAAAATTGATGAACTCCGCGTCCACGAGCGGATACGCCACATTCAGCACGTACAGGGGCACATCCACGTCGCCGAAAGGCGTGGCGCAGCCCAGCAGTTCCATGGCCCGAATGACGGTGTTGTACAGCCCCCCCAACAGCACGAT
>MGYT01000079.1:0-8541 GCA_001801865.1 Gammaproteobacteria bacterium RIFCSPLOWO2_02_FULL_61_13 | reverse complement strand
GGATGAATTCCACTGCCGCAGGCCAGCGGTCGCGGATCTTTTCCTGTTCGTGCTGATACGTGTACGGCGGCAGGATGATGCGGTCGGGGTGTCGCGTCGGATTGTCGAGCGCATCGCGCACGCTGAAATCGGGGCGCCGGTTATCCCGTGCCATGAACTGCCCGTGCACATGGCAGGCGCGGATGCGGAGTTCCAGCATGACCGGCGTGTGGCTGGCCTCGGACAGGCGAAACCCTTTTTCAACCATGTCGGTGATGGACGGCAGATTGGGGCGCGGATCCAGCAGCCACATCTGGGATTTCATCGCAAAGGCATGGCTGCGCTCCTGCATGATGCTGGCGCCTTCGCCGTAGTCCTCGCCGATGATGATCAACGCGCCGCCCTTGACGCCGGCGGACGCGACATTCGCCAACGCATCCGACGCCACATTGGTGCCTACGGTGCTCTTCCAGGTCACCGCGCCGCGCAGCGGGTAGTTCACCGAGGCCGCCAGCATGGAGGCGGCGGCCGCCTCGCTGGCGGAAGTCTCGAAATGCACGCCCAGTTCATCCAGGATGTCATGGGCATCGGTGAATACATCCATCAAGTGCGTGATGGGCGCGCCCTGGTAACCGCCCACGTAGGCGACGCCGGACTGGAGCAGGGCCTTGGTCACCGCAAGAATGCCCTCACCGTGGAACTCTTCGCCGGCGCCGAGGCGCAGCAACTGGACTTCTTTTGCAAATGAACGTTCAGCCATGGGGGTGTTCCGGCCTATTTCCCGGGCACGAGCGCGATGACCCGGCATGGGCTGCCGGAACCGCGCACGATTTTCAGCGGCGCGGCGATGACAATTGCACCCGCCGGCGGCAATTGATCCAGGTGAATCAGGCCGGCGAGCCCGTACTTGTTGGCGCCGTGCATGCCGCTGTGACACGGGAACGGAGGATCGAACGTGAAGGCCTGGCCCGCATCGGTGCCCACGGTCTCATTGCCGAAACCGATCACCTCCCGTTCCTTGACCAGGAACGGCACCAATTCGGGATGCGGGCCGGGGGTGTGACACCCGTCCGCCTGCGCATTAATGTATTCATCCGGCTGCGGGCGTTTCAACGCCCAGTCGGTGCGCATCAGCACCCAGGCACCCTTGGGGATGCGACCGTGTGTTTTCTCCCACGCCTTTATGTGGTCCGGGCTGAGAAGGAAGTCGGGATTCTTTTCGGCCTCTTTGACGCAATCGATGACGCAGGCCGGGGCAATGAATTTGGCGGGTGGAATGGTGTCCGTCAGGTTGTTCGGGTAATCCTTGCCGCTGATCCAGTGACCGGGGGCATCGAAGTGAGTGCCGGTGTGTTCCCCGGTCTTGAAATTATTCCAGTACCACAGCGGGCCGCGGGAATCGAAATTGGAGATCTCCTGCAGCTCGAATTTCCATGTCTGCCCCATTTCCGGCGGCAACTGCAGGATGGGTGTCGACGCATGCAGGGGCTGGGTCAGGTCAACGACGCGGATCCCGCCGGTCTGGATCCCGGCGATCAGGTCGGCGAGGGTGCTGGCGGAGCCAGTCATGTGGCGTTCTCCTTATTTATTAGACAGATGAAATACGGACCGTTGACAGCATAGCGCGATCCCCAAAGCCGGTAATTACTTTAAACGATAATATTTTAATGTTAAAGTAAATTTCCAATCCAGTTTCCAAGTGCACCGCCATGTGGAAGCCCGCCGAAAAGATCAAACATGCCCCGAATCCGGGCCTGTCCCCGTCGACCGAACAAGCGAGGGCCTCGAAACTTTTTAGCCCGGTAAACCTCGGGCGCCTGGCGCTGAAACAACGCACCTGGGTGCCGGCCATGGTGCCCTGGCGCGCCACCGACGACGGGTTTGTGACCGATGACGTGGTGGATTGGTATTCGCGGTTTGCCATGGGCAAACCGGGGGCGATCGTGGTCGAGGCCACGGGCATTCGGGATATCCCCAGCGGGCCGCTGTTGCGCATTGGACATGATCGCTTCGTTCCCGGCCTGCGTCGTTTGACCGAGGCGGTGCGCGTAGCGAGTGGCGGAGAATCCCGCCTGCTGATCCAGCTAATTGATTTCCTGTCCGTCCGGCGCCGTCCGGAACCGGCAAAGTACTTTGCAAAGTTTCTGCAAGTAGATGATCAGATTAGAGAAAAACTGAATGCCCAGAATTGGCCTGAGGAACAGATCCGCGCTCATCTGTCCGGGCTGGACGAGACGGCACTCGCTCAAATCCTGTCGGCGCGGGAGATGGAATCGTTGCGCATGGGCGCGCGGGAACGGGTGACAGACATGCACCTTGAACACATCCGGACGTTGCCGCAGGTATTGCCGGACCTGTTCGCGGTTGCTGCCCGCCGCGCACGTGATGCGGGGTTCGACGGCGTGGAGTTGCATTACGCCCACGCCTACACCATGGCGTCCTTTCTTTCCGCCACCAATGATCGCGACGATGGCTACGGGGGCGCAAAAGAAAATCGCGCGCGTCTGCCACTGGAAGTTTTTACGCGTGTGCGCAGGGAAGTGGGCGATGAATATTGCGTGGGCTGTCGCTTCCTGAGCGACGAGTGCATCGAGGGTGGTAACAGCGTGGAAGATGCCGGTTATTTCGGCGCGGAGTTTGCCCGCGCCGGCATGGACTTCCTGTCATTGTCCCGGGGCGGCAAGTTTGATGATGCCCAGCAACCCCAGGTGGGCGGCGCGGTGTATCCCTATACCGGCCGCAGCGGCTATGAATGCATGCCCGGCTATATCTCGGATGCGCGCGGTCCCTTCGGGCGCAACGTCCAGGCCGGTGCATGGATCCGGCAGGCCGTGCGCGCGGCCGGATGCACGACACCCATCATCGTGGTCGGGGGGATTCACGGGTTCCAGCAGGCGGAGGGGATCCTGCAGCGCGAGGAGGCCGACATCATCGGCGCCGCGCGCCAGAGTCTTGCGGATCCGGACTGGTTCCTGAAAATCAGGCTTGGCCAGGGCGATCAAGTACGGGTGTGCGAGTACACCAACTACTGCGAGGGCCTCGACCAGAAACACAAGCAGGTGACCTGCCAGTTATGGGATCGATTGGAAAAGAATGTGCCTGGCATCAAGCGCACCAGCGACGGCCGGCGGCGGCTGACGGCGCCAATGTGGAACCCGTCCGTGTAGGGCCGGCTTTAGCCGGCCTCCTGATCCCGGCGCGCTGAAGCGCGCCCTACAGCCGCGCCCTACGCCACATACTCCCGCATGCTGGCCGCCATCTCCGGCGGGAACGGCGTACTGCTCATTCCGTCAACGTGCGTCTGCGTATGGACGACCACCATGTCTGCCGCGAGCCGCTGTTCTCCATTGCAGTAAGCCTCGATGTGCAGCGTCGCCGAGCTCCGGCCCAGTTTCGCCACCGTGAGGCGGAAATTCAGCATGTCGGAGAGGAAACTCGGCCGAATGAACCGGCAATGCACGTCCACCAGCGGGATGCCGCGGCGTTCCACCTGGTGAAACTGCCGGTAGCTCAGTTTCAGCCGTTCCTGGAACCAGCGCTCCATGACCTTGCTCAGCATTTCAAAGTAGCGTGGATAGAACACCACGCCGGCGACATCGGTATGCTCAAACCCGACCTGGATGTCCGTTTCAAATACATTCATGGCGCCTCCGCTGGGGACTCAATGGGGTCAGGTCTTGCAATCATGCATGATTGCAAGACCTGACCCCATTTTCGTTCAGACCTGACCCCATTTACGTTCATTCTTTGAGATACGGTTGCATGCGCGTACGCAACTCGTCCGGCAGGGAAATCGCCCGCATCTTGTCCGTGGTGCGAACATAGACAAGAACCATGTCGGCGCGCAGGCGCGTCGAGCCGGCGCAGGAACCGGTAATGGTGATGGCGAAAGATTTACGCCCGATATGGGTGAGGTCCAGGGCAAAAGTGACACGATCTCCGATCTGGGAGGACTCCAGGAAGTCGCATTTGGCAGTGACCAGGGGAACGCCCTCGGAGCGCTGCCGCGCCATATCGGCAAAACTCCAGTTCAGGCCCTCGGCGAACCAGTCCTCGACGACCTGGTTGAGCATTTCGTAATAGCGCGGATAAAAAACGATTCCCGCGGGGTCGCAATGCTGAAACCGGATCAGATACTCAACGCTGAAGACCATTGTATTTCCCCGGGATGAAGGCGCATTGTTTACATGTAACGATCTTCCGCGTCAAGAAATGCAGTCCGTGACAGCACCAGCCAAATCCGTTAAAAGGTTCGGCGCTGACCAAGGAGTCACACATGACCACGGCGATGTACTGGAAAGAGATCACCGTCAACTGGGGCGAGTCGGATCCGTTCGGCCTGGTGTACTACCCGCGCATCGTGGCCTGGTTCAATGACACCGAGCACGAGTTTTTCCGCACCATCGGCTACCCCATTGACCAGATGATCAAGAATGACCGCACCACGTTCGTGATGGGCGAGATCCATTTCCGTTTTATCGGTCCGGCCAGTTATGGAGATCGCGTGGCGACGACCATCACATTGGAAAAAATGGGGGACCACTCGCTGCACTGGAACTGCAAGGCCAAGAACGCATTGACCAATGCGCCGGTGTGTGAAGGCCGCGCGACCCGCATCTATGCGCGCATCAACGAGGACGGCACGCTGAACTCCGCCGTCATCCCGGAACAAATGCGCCGCGCCATCACGGACAGCGGCAAACTCAATCATTTGAATCAGGATATTGAACAGGAAGAGGAATACCACCATCCGCAGCGGTAACATCGATGGCGCGCTGAAGCGCGCCCTACAGGGCGGGTTCCGTTGTAGGGTCGGCTTTAGCCGACCGCAGAGCATCGGTAGCATCGCCGGCGCGCTGAAGCGCGCCCTACAGTGGCTCCTGCTCTCCAGCGGCGTGGTCATCGCCCAGGCTGCCGATGATCCATCGGCCATTGCGCTCGGCCTGCCGCTGCAATGCCAAACCGGGGAGACGTGTTGGGTGGCAAATTATCTCGACGTCACTCCTGGTCCAGGCGTTACAGACTTCCGATGCGGGGCGCGCAGTTATGACGGCCACGACGGCGTGGATTTCGCCATTCGTGACCGGGGCGCCATGGCTGCCGGTGTGCCGGTGACGGCCAGCGCCGCGGGCACGGTAAAGAACGTCCGCGACGGCATGGACGACACTGGCCTGCTTGCCCCTGGCGCCGAGGCGGGCTTGAAGGGGAAAGAATGCGGCAACGGCGTCGTCATTGACCATGGTGGCGGCTGGCAGACGCAGTATTGCCATATGCGCCAGGGCAGCATCAGCGTGAAACCAGGGGAGTCGGTTCCGGCCGGGGCCACACTGGGCGCCGTGGGCATGTCCGGCTGGGCGGAGTTCCCCCATGTGCATCTGGCCGTACGACATAAAGGTGAAGAACTGGATCCGTTCACGGGTCACGCAGTAAGTTCAGCCTGCGGCCAGGCGGCTGGCGCGCCGTTATGGCGTCAGGAACTGAAGCTGGCCTATGAACCCGCGGCGCTTTACAACGCCGGCTTCAGTCCCGGGCCGCCGGATATCAAACAGATCCGTGCGGGTGAATTCACGGACGTCCGCATCACCGCCCAGTCCGAGGCCCTGGTCCTGTGGGTCGACATGTTCGGCGTCGCCCAGGGCGACCAGATCCGGATGGAAATTGCCGGCCCGGATGGCGGGAGTGTCGTAAGCCAGGATCAGAAGATAGAAAAGACCCAGGCGCGCCGCTATATGTTCGTCGGGAAGCGCCGCACCATGCTCATCTGGAATCCAGGCGCTTACGTGGGCCGGGTCACGCTTACGCGCGAACAGGCCGGAAGCGCCCCCTGGCGCGCCACAATCGAGCGTTCTCTGACGATTCCCTAAGATCCCATGCTTGCCAACTAGTATTTTGTATGTACAATTAAAGTATGCCGTCCTGGGACGAAAGGAAGCGTCGCAGCAACATCCGGCGTCACGGACTCGACTTCGTCGGCGCCGATGCAATATGGGACTATTTCACGATCACGCGCGAAGACATTCGCAGGGACTGCGGCGAAACGCGCTGGGTCACGTTCGGCCTGCTCCGCGGAGAAATCGTGGTCCTGGTGCATGCCGAGCGTGACGATGCTGACCATTACATTTCACTTCGCAGGGCTGAACCGTATGAAGCGCGCTATTACATTGAAACCGCCAAAACACACCTCCAGTAAACTCCGCGAACCGGACAATCCGCCGTGGACTGAAGAAGCGCTCGGCCCGCCGCGCTATCGGCGAGGACGTGGGTCTCAAAAAACTCCGATCAAGGTGCCGACAACAATCCGCCTCGACCAGGATGTCCTGAAATTCTTCCGGTCGAAAGGTCCGGGTTATCAAACACGCATCAACGACGCACTGCGGGGCGTGATTAAGCGAGATCTATCAAGCCGCCCGACCCGCCGCCGTTCCGGCACGGGTTAGCGACGGCGTTATGTGACGCGTTTTATTCGTTGTGTAGGGCGCGCTTTAACCCGCCGGGCTATCTGATGGTTTTGTAGGGCGGGCTTTAAGCCCGCCGGGATGATCAGGCCGGCTTAAAGCCGGCCCCACAGTGGAGTCGAGATGGGCGAGCGCTTGTAGGGCGGGCTTTAACCCGCCGGGGTATCTGATGGTTTTGTAGGGCGGGCTTTACGCCCGCCGGGATGATCAGGCCGGCTTAAAGCCGGCCCCACAGCAGATTTTGTAGGGTGGGCTTCAGCCCGCCGGGATGCTGAGCGCGGCCCGCGTGGCTTCCAGATATTGACGGCCGTACTTCTGGTCCGGCTCCAGGTGACAGCCTTCACCCCATTCATTCCATGCATTGATGAACTCGATCCGCTCGTCCGATCCGCACTGGAATCCCGGGACCTATTCCGGCTGGATCATGCCGCCAGACCAAGGTATTTCTTGATGTGCTTGGCCAAGGCATTATCAATTTCGTTATGGCGCGGCACTGGCTGCTTCTGACCAGTAGCCGGATTGTGGTAAATGTCGTGGCGACCACCGTGCCGCAGTAGAACACAGCCTCGCTGCTCAAGCTGACGGACCAGCTCGCTACGCTTCACAAAGCAATTTCTTTTGTTCTGTAGTCCGGCGGCACCTCGTCTAATGCCATCAAACGAAATGCGTCTTTAAGGTTTTCTTCGAGTTCTTCAATAGTTTCACCCTGGGTCATGATCTCAGGGTGTTCCAGTACCTTTCCAAGCCAGAACTGCTCGCCTTTCCAGTAAACCATGGTTAACTTTTGGCTCATAACGCCCCTTTAGATTGTATTTGCGCACGTAGTTTACTCCGATGCCATTGGTGTCGCATAACTGCTAATTGCCTACAATTAGCGCCGCCCGCGTCGCTTCCAGGTATTGCCGGCCGTAGTGCAGGTCCGGCTCCAGGTGACACCCTTCACCCCATTCATTCCACGCGTTGATGAATACGACACGCTCGTCACCTGCAGCCTTGTTTCGGGTCCTTCCCACTGCCTCACGCAGCCATGCCTGGTAGATTTCGGGCGAAGAGCCCACGAACAAACCTGCCCGTTCGCGCATGCGTGCAGTGTTGTCCCAAGCCGGCATGACTGATCGGAAACGGCGATAGGCGGGATCCGGACGCCGCGCCATGAAACGTGCGTAGGTCAGGTAATCAAACTTCCGGCCCTTGAAGGTCGGGACGCCGGGATCCACATTCATAACAGCGGCTTTGGGGATCTGGTGCCCCGGAAACTCCACGGCGGCATCGAAACCGTTGGCCATTGGATCGCCGGTAATGGAAAAGCTCTCCACCTGCACCAGGTAGGGATCGCCGACACCGGCATTGATGGCGATGTCACGCCACAACGCCGCCGTGCGCTGTGGCTCGGGGAACAAATCAATCCGATACACCAGCACCAGCGGCCGGCCATGGATGCGGATATAGCGTGGGTCCGCCAGGTACGGCAGCAGGTCGTGCATGAATGCCGCATCGGTGGCGGCATCATGTTTCTGCTCAATCAGGATTTCGTTGTTGCTGCCGTCCCAACGCCGGGTCCAGGTTTCGTTGGCCCAGCAGATGCAGAACGGAAACTGGGGCTGACCCAGACGCAACACATCGTTCAAGGGCCGCTCCAGCAGGCGCTTGCCGGCAAACCAATAGTGGTAATAGCAAAACCCATACACACCGTATTCACGCGCAAGCTCCGCCTGCGCCGTCCGCGACTCCGCTACGCGCAGGTCATAGAAGCCCAAGTCGGCGGGCAGGTGCGGCTGGTAATGGCCGGGGAACAAGGGGCACGCCTGGACCACGCTGGTCCATTCCGTAAAGCCTTTGCCCCACCATGCATCATTTTCCGGAATCGGATGAAATTGAGGCAGATAAAACGCGATCAGTCGGACATCAGGAGTGAGCGGGGCAGGGGAAGGCATCGACATCCGCCAAGTCTGGAGCCTGGATTACGGACCGTCAATTGCCACCGAAATTCAATGGGGTATGTCCCCATTGAATTCATGCCGCACAGGCAAAGTGGTTCCCGCTCCCGCTGCAAAATACTCCTTCTGAATTAGACCAATTTCCCAAGAGGACCTATAGCCGCGTGACG
>MGYT01000078.1:34346-38453 GCA_001801865.1 Gammaproteobacteria bacterium RIFCSPLOWO2_02_FULL_61_13 | reverse complement strand
ATCTTCCGACTTCAAATCGGGCACCGGGAAAATACCGAAGAACTGAACCGATTCGTCGAGCTGGTCCTCCTGCTGGTGACGGCCGCCGGCGGTGACGGCGAACATATCGTTGAACCGCCAGGTTGCCTGGCCGTAAAACGCATAATCATCCCGGGTCAGGGTCCTCGCCTCGACGAAGCTCAACACCGACGCAAAGGGCGGCAGGGTCGCCGCCGACGGATTGTTGACGACTGCATCCTCATAATCGGTGAACGGGGCCGGGCCATTGGCTTCCAGGAAATGATTGAAATTCTCGTGGTGCAGGTAATAGGCCCCCACCACCCAATCCAGTTGCGCGCCGCGGTAGGATAAATTGACTTCCTGGGACACCGAATCCGAATCGTTGTCCCAAAACGGCAGCACGTCCCAGTTGTCGGGTGGTACGCCAAAGATGCCAAGGCCATTGATATCAATGCTGATCAGGGCCTCATTGAGCCGATCGCCGTCCACCGACTGCTCTTTCTCCAGTTGTTGCCAGCCGGTCAGCGACTTCAATACCACGCCCCATGGCGTTTCCCACTCGATTATCGCTGAGGCACTGGCGTTCTTCAGTTCGAAGTCCCCGCCAAAGTCCTGGGATAACTCACGCACATCGGAATTCGGATCGAGGATATTCTTCTGGGCCGCCGCATGTTGATCGGAATCCTGAATAAACCCGGATAGCAACACCGAAAAACTTTCAACGGGCTCCCAGCGCATCGACGCGTTGCCGGTGAGGGAATCCGCATCGTCAAGGTCATAACCATCCAGCCCGCCGCCCTGGATTTCGGCGAAGCCGTCGCGATTATATTTCTGCACCGAGCCCCGCACCGCGAGCTCATTTGTGATCGGAATATTCACATTGGCGCGCGCCCTGATGTGATCAAAGGTGCCGTAGCTGAACTCAACCGCAGCGTCGAATTCATCGAAGGTGGGTTTCCTGGTGATGATATCGATGGCGCCGCCCGTGGTGCCCTGTCCGAATTCGGTGCCCTGGGGACCCCGGTAAACGTCGATGCGCTCGACCTCACCCAGATCCAGCCCCAGGGCCAGCGGGTTGGCAAGATAGATGCCATCGACGTATACCAGCACACTCGGCTGGGTCGCCAGATTTTGTGCGGTCTCCCAGCCTACGCCGCGGATCGTCACCACGCGGCCGGCGCCGTCGTTCTTGGCGACGGTCAACCCGGGTACGTAGCCGTTGAAATTGTCCAGCCTGACGATATTGGATCGATCAAAGTCCTGACCCGACACCACCGAAACAGCGACCGGCGCGTCCTGGATATCGACCTCGCGTTTGCGGGCGGTCACCAGCACTTCGTCCAATGCCGGTCCGGAGTCCTGTGCCAAAACCGGGGTGATTGCCAATGCCGCCGCAATTTCGGAGATAGCCACGATAATCCCCGGCAGCCGGCGGGATGCATTTCTGAAATACAAAGTCACAAGCAGTACCTCCGCTGTAAGGCCAGCGTCCTGTTTTCATTTTGCGGAACATTCGATACATGTGCAACCCGGCGGATTACCCGGGCGCGTGTTGAGAACTATTTGGAAGCTCCCTGCATCAATTCCGCCTCCGGGTGACGCGGCGGCTGCATCCTTGCCGTAAACACCAGTATAACGAGCACGAGAAATGAAATGCCCTGGAAGACCGGCGCAAAACCGCCAAAGGTATCGCCGATGAAGCCGCCCAGCACCGGGCCCAGCATGGCGATGGTCGTGACCAGGTTCAGGGTACCGAGGATTTCGGCATTTTCCCGGGTGCCGTAGTAATTGACCAGCAGCATGATGGTCGCGAAGTAGCACATGCCGGAGGCGTACCCTTCCGCGACGGCGAACAACGTGATGGCGACCATGTTGTCCGCGCCGGCCAGTGACAGCATGCTGATAATCTCCGCCGCCAGGGCTGAGACCAGCAACCACTTCGGATCAATGCGGGTGGCAGCCATGCCGCCAAGGAATCGCGACGCAGCGTTGACCAATGACAATGCGCTGAGCGCCCCGGCGGCCACGGCCGCAGAGACTCCGAGTGTGACCATGTGCGTGACGGCCCAGGTATTCATGGTTACGGCGCAGAAAAGAATGCTGGTCATGGCCGATACGATCACAAGATATTGCGGCGTGCGCACGGCGTCCCGAAAGCGCCATTGCGTGGTGGTGCGGAATACCTTTGCAGGCCGCGTTCCCGGCGCAGGTTTGTCGGCACCTTCCAGGTGCGGAACAGGCTGAGGTGCGCTTTTCACAAAAATGACGGCGAGCAGAGTCAACAACAGGACACTCGCCGCCATTGCCCACCAATGCATGCGCCAGGAACCGGTGGTGCCCACAATGCCGGTGACAACGAGCGGGCCGGCGACACCCCCAAGTGCGCCAATGGTCATAAAGGTTCCGATGACGAATGATCGCCGATCCGGGCTCCATTCATTCAGGACGTGGAGCGCAGGCACGGTGGCGCATGAGGCGAAGCCGACGCCCAGCAGGCTGGTGCCGAGAAAATACTGATTGAGCCCGGTTGTCAACGCCAGCAGGCTGAATCCGATGGCCATGATTGTGCCCCCGATGCCATAGGCCGCCTTGATGCCGAAATTGCGCAGCATCCAGGTGGGCACGGTGCTTGCCAGTCCGGTGAGCAGCGCCAGCAAGGTAAAACCCAGTCCCGCGTTGGTCCAACTCCATGACAGATCCTTGATCATGTAAGGCAGGACCACGCCCAGCGACGTGAACGTCGAACCGGTGATGTGGAAAAAGATCGCACTGACGATGGCGAAAGTCCCCCAACGCCGGAGTGCTGAGGAAGCGCCGGTCATGGTAATTTCCGGCGGCGGGCGCCGAACCGGATGGTCCCCCGGTGATCAGGCACTCTGATTGTCATCGTTCCACTCCATTGTCCCCGGTTCTCCATTCAGCCTGGTGCTGAAATCGTTCCCAGACTGAATCCAGGCGACACGATAGCATTCCGGGCGATTCAAGCGCGCCAGGTTTGCAGGTCCGATTGGCAGCCAGGTAGAGTCGACTGGCGCTTTCAGCCATACTTCCGGCTGAATCATAAGAATTAAAACCGGCCGGGGCGGGGCCATTATCCATGCTGGATAAAATACAGGTAGTGCGCACGCGCCTGATCGGCCGGCCTGGGGACCAAAGCACGCTGGCGGTGGTCCTGTTTGGCGCCGCTATCTTCGGATTGCTGCCCGCCTCCACGGATCTCTACCTGCCTGCATTGCCGGCCATTCGCGCGGCCTTTGCTGATTCCGGATCACAGGTGCAGTTGACGCTGTCCGCCTTCATTTTCGGATTCGGCGTCGCCCATATGTTCACCGGGCCGTTGTCGGATCGTTATGGCCGGCGCCCGTTGCTGCTGTCCGGGCTGGGCATTTATGTGCTGGCCAGCCTGGGTTGCGCCCTCGCCACGGATTTGACCATGCTGATTGTCTTCCGCGCATTGCAGGGCATCGGCGCATGCAGCGGGTCGGTGATGTCCCGCGCCATCATTCGGGATCTGTACGAACCGCGCCGCGGCGCCTATGTGTTTTCCCTGATCGCGGTTGCATTCACCGTGGTACCCATGTTCGCGCCATTGATCGGAGGTTCGCTGACGGTCTGGTTCGGCTGGCGCGCCACCTTTGCGTTCCTGCTTGCATTCTCCGTGCTGATGCTGGCAGCGACCTGGCGCCTGCTGGACGAAACCAACCGTCATCTGGATGTCACCGCCACGGACCCGGCGCGGCTGGCAGGTAACTCCGGCCTCATCCTGCGCAATCCGGTTTTCCTGGGCTACACCCTGTGCTGCATGTTCAGCTACGCGGGACTGTTCACCTACCTGTCAATGTCTTCCTTTGTTTTGTTCGATGCCTACGGCGTGCCGGCAGAGCGCTTTGGGCTGTGGTTCATGCTCGGGGTGTGCGGGCACGCCTGCGGTGCGCTGGCTTGCAACCGCCTGGTGCGCAGCTTCGCCATGCCCCAATTGGTGTTTGCGTCCTCGTCCATCACTGCCTTTGGGGCGCTGTTGATGTTGATCCTGGTGCGGAGCGAATTAGCCCACCCGCTGGCGGTCATGGGTCCCATGATCCTTTACCTGTTTGGGCACGGGATCAC
>MGYT01000078.1:32474-34310 GCA_001801865.1 Gammaproteobacteria bacterium RIFCSPLOWO2_02_FULL_61_13 | reverse complement strand
TGGCCATACGCTTCTATGACGGTACCGGAATGACGCTGGCCGGCATTGCCGTGATCAGTTCCTTGTGCCTGTTGGTGACGGCGATGGCTGTCGCCCGGTGGGGGTCGAAAGAGTTAAAAGTGGAAAATCAAAAGTGAAAAGTGAAAAGAGGAAAGTTCAGGGAAGGACAGTCACCATTGGCGCCAGTCGCCACTTTGTTCGAGGGCGTGGGCGACGCGGTAGATCATGGGTTCATCAAAATGCCGGCCCACCAGCATCATGCCGACGGGCAGGCTGGCGCGCAGTCCGCAGGGCAGGCTGATGGCGGGATGTCCGGTGATGTCGAACTGACAGGTATTCATGATGGTGTCGAACGCGGCGGTCATCAGGAACTCTGTATCCGCAGCGGTGGCACCGGCCGGGTTGCGCACCGGTTTCAGGATCGTGGTCGGCATCAGCAGCAGGTCGACCTGTTCCAGCGCCTGGTCATAGGCGCGCCGCAGCCGGCGCACCAGGTTTTTGGCTTTGGCGGTGTAGCGGCCCCGGTAACGCTCGAGATATTTGCCCAGCAACAGCAGCATCAATGCATTGGGCGGAAAGCGGCCCAGTTGCCTGTCCCACGCTTCCATGGCGCGCCCGAAGGCCGGGGAAAACACGCCGTCGGTATTCAGCGGTGTGCCATTCATCCACATGGTCTGCCACAAGGCGTCGGAGATTACACCGGCCCAGACGGCGACACCGTCGGTATGCATCGGCACGCTGACATCCCTGACCGTGGCGCCCAGTGCCGCAAGTCGTTCCGCCGCTGCACGCACGCATTCATCCACGTCCGCTTCGCTCAGGGGATGGCCAAATCCCTCGCGCAGTATGCCGATGCGCAACCCGGCGATCCTGGCATGCAGGGCTTCGGCGTAAGGCCGCACCTGCACGTTGCGCTGGCGATAATCGAGCTGATCAGGGCCCGCAATGACCTGCAACAAGAGCGCATTGTCCGCGACGTTCGCGGTAATCGGACCCACATAGTCGAGCATGCCTTCCATGCCCAGGATGCCGGTGTAGGGCACCAGTCCATGGGTGGGTTTCATGCCCACGGCGCCGCACCAGCTGGATGGGATGCGGATCGAACCGGCCTGGTCGCAGCCCAGCGCCAGGTCGACGCTTCCGGATGCAACCAGCGCCGCGCTGCCGGAGGAGGATCCGCCGGCGGAATATTCGGGATGGTGGGGATTGCGCACGACGCCCGTGGATGCCGTGCAGCTGCCGCCAGAGACACACAGAAATTCGCACACGGATTTGCCCGCAATGATTGCGCCCGCGTCCAGCAACCGCGTCACCACGGTCGCGTCCACGTCCGGGACCAGGCCGTCAAGAAAGGCGGCGCCATTCATCATCGGCACACCGGCGACCAGGATATTGTCCTTGATAGCCACCTGCCGCCCATGCAATGCGCCGGACTCTGCGCCCCGAATCTCGGTGCGCACATACCATGCACCCAGGGGATTCTCCTCCGGCGTGGGCCGGCGCCAGCTGCGGATCGGGTACTTCAACGGCGGCAGTTCGTCCGGCGCAGAGTCCAGCCACTGCATGGATGCGGAAAACCCCTGGGCGTGGCGGCTCAGCAGGTTCGCCGTGGCCTCATCCAGTGCGACACCCAGAACGGCGGCCACTTCCCGAAATTCCTTCGGTCCCGGCGGCGTGAATGACATGGTCGTTCCTTCCGGCCTCAGTGCCGGAGCGGCTTGAAGCGGATGCGGTGCGGTTGATCCGCCGCGTCGCCGATGCGCCGTTTTCGATCCGCCTCGTAATCCTGGTAATTGCCGGCGAACCACTCCACGTGGCTGTCACCTTCAAAGGCCA
>MGYT01000078.1:32252-32466 GCA_001801865.1 Gammaproteobacteria bacterium RIFCSPLOWO2_02_FULL_61_13 | reverse complement strand
GGATTTCAGCAATGTCGCCAGGTGCACGCGGTTGCGTTCGCCGCCGGAGAGGTTGCCCACGTGCTTCTGCTGGTCGGCGCCCTTGAAATTAAAGCGCGCCACGTAACCGCGCGCCTGGGTGGTGTAGGTTCCCACCTGGATGACGTCCTGCCCGCCCGAGATCTCCTCGAACACGGTTTTTCCGGCATCCAGTGAATCACGGCTCTGATCCACG
>MGYT01000078.1:32081-32227 GCA_001801865.1 Gammaproteobacteria bacterium RIFCSPLOWO2_02_FULL_61_13 | reverse complement strand
TGCGCAGCGCACCGCCGTCCGGGTTTTCCTGCCCCGCCAGCATGCGGAACAGCGTGGATTTGCCGGCGCCATTGGCGCCAATGATGCCGACGATGGCCCCGGGCGGGACCTTGAAACTCAGCTCTTCAAACAACAGGCGGTCCCCG
>MGYT01000078.1:31407-31998 GCA_001801865.1 Gammaproteobacteria bacterium RIFCSPLOWO2_02_FULL_61_13 | reverse complement strand
GCGCTTCTGGAATTCCTGCGAAGACAATTCCTCGAAGCGGGCCAGTCGCGCCTTGCTCTTGGCCTGGCGGGCCTTGGGATTCTGTCGCACCCACTCCAGTTCCGACTTGATGGTCTTCTGGTGGGCGCTTTCCTCGCGTTCCTCCTGCTCGAGTCGCTTCTCCTTTTGATCCAGCCAGGAGGAGTAGTTGCCTTCCCAGGGGATGCCATAGCCCCGATCCAGCTCCAGGATCCAGCCGCAGACGTTGTCGAGAAAATACCGATCATGGGTGACGGCAATCACCGTGCCGGGGAATTTCTCCAGGTACTGCTCCAGCCAGGCCACGGACTCCGCGTCCAGGTGATTGGTGGGTTCGTCCAGCAGCAGAAACTCGGGCTCGGACAGCAACAACCGGCACAGCGCCACGCGCCGGCGCTCGCCGCCGGAGAGTTTGGTTATTTCCATCTCCCACGGAGGCAGGCGCAGCGCATCAGCCGCGATCTCAAGTTTACGGTCCAGTTCCCACGCGCCCGCGGCCTCGATGGCATCCTGCAACTTGGCCTGTTCCTCCATCAGCGCGTTCATCTCGTCATCGGTAAGGTCCTCGCCAAA
>MGYT01000078.1:24268-31189 GCA_001801865.1 Gammaproteobacteria bacterium RIFCSPLOWO2_02_FULL_61_13 | reverse complement strand
CTTCGCCGATGAATTCCTTGTCAACGCCGGCCATGATGCGCAGCAGCGTGGACTTGCCGGACCCGTTCAGGCCAAGCACGCCAATCTTTGCGCCGGGGAAAAAGGACAGGGAGATATTGCGCAGGATCTCGCGTTTCGGCGGCACCACCTTGCCGACGCGCAGCATCGTGTAGACATACTGGGCCATGATTTTTCTTCCATGCAATATTGAAGGCGCGCCATTATAGCCATTACCGGGATGGGCCTGTCATTTCGAAGAAGCGGAGCGACTGAGAAATCCTGCTTCTTGAGCGGCGAACAAACATCAAGATCCCTCGTCGCGTTCCGACTCGGCATGGCAATTGGCAGCGTCCAGAAGGCCATAATGATCTGTAAACTCCCGTCGCAAAATGAGGAATAGGCAGTGTCACACGCATTCGACGTCATCGTCATCGGCGCGGGCCACAACGGCTTGACGGCGGCGGCATACCTGGGCCGCGCCGGCCGGCGCGTGCTGGTGCTCGAGCGCCGATCGGTGGTGGGTGGTTGCGCGGTGACCGAGGAAGTGGACCCGGTGGCCGCCCCCGGTTGCCGTGTCTCCACCGCCTCCTATGTGGCCAGCATGTTGCGGCCGGAAGTCACCCGCGATCTGGAACTGGCGCGTCACGGGCTGCGCATGGTGCCCTGCGATCCCGGCGTGCAAATCGCCCTGCCCGAGGGCGTTGTCGTGCCATGGTGGGGAGATTCGGAACGCTGCCGGAATGAACTGGCGCGGCACTCGGTGCGGGATGCGGATAGGTTCATTGAACTGGACCGGGAATTGAAAGCGCTGGCCGGGTTCCTGGAACCATTCTTTATGGAATCGCCGCCGGATTTGTACGCCACCGGCATCAGGCGCTGGCGCGAGGCCGGGCGTGTATTGCGTCGAATGCACCGCATCAGGGGCGCCGAGATTGGAAGGCTGCTGCAATTTTTCACCGGCAGCCTTGGGGATTTACTGGAGCGGGAATTCGAGTCCGACGTGATACGGCGCTTGATCCTGGCGAACAATACCTATGGCAAGCATGGCGGGCCGTATCAGTCCGGCTCGGCCACCGGGCTGCTTTTTCACCTGCTCAGCGGCGGTGAAAAAAAGGCCCAGGGATTCCAGGGGCATGTCATCGGTGGCATGGGCGCCATTACCCAGGCCATGGCAGCGGCGTGCCGCGCCCAGAAAGTGGAGCTCCGCACCGATGCGGCCGTGGCGAAAATATCCCTGCGCGATGGGCGTGCCACGGGTGTGGTGCTGGAGAACGGCATGGAGCTGTCGGCGTCCATCGTCGTTTCCAACTGTGATCCAAAACGCACGTTTCTGACCCTGGTGGATCAAGATGCGCTGGATCCGGCATTTCGTTCGGCGGTGGAGTGCATTCGCATGGCCGGGCCGGCGGCCAAGGTGAATTTTGTACTGGATCGGGAACCCGCGGTGCGCGGTATGCCTGCCGGACACACAGCGGCAGAGCGCAGTTTCTTTACCCTGGTACCGACACTGCAAGGGGCGGAAGACTGCTACAACCTGGCCGCGCGGGGGGAACTGCCGGCGGATCTGTGGGTGGATTGTGTCATGGCGTCGAATGTGGATCCGACGCTGGCCACCGCAGGCCGGCACATGCTCACCTGCTTTGTTCAATATGTACCCTGGCAATTGAAGGAGGGCAACTGGGATCTACGCCGGGATGAACTGGGTGACAGCGTGGTGCGCAAGATAGGGGCGTATGCACCCGGGTTCGCGGACAGCGTCATCGCGCGGAGGGTGCTGACCCCGCTGGATCTGGAGCGCACATTTGGCATCACTGAGGGCAATATCTTTCACGGTGACCTGAGTCTCGATCAATTGTTCTTCATGCGGCCGCTGCCTGGCTGGTCGCAGTATCGGACACCGATTGGAGGGTTGTATCTCTGCGGCGCCGGCACCCACCCGGGCGGCGGCGTGACGGGCGCGCCGGGGCATAACGCGGCGCAGCGCATCCTGCGGGATCTGCAACCCTGACCGGAAAATACCGGGAGCCGGTATGAGTTACAGCATTAAATAGTTGAAGTAACTCCCGGCGCACAAATGAAAAACCCCCGCAGTATAACTGCGGGGGCTTATTGCCCCGAGATGGGAGCATAGGAGCGGGAATCCCCTCCTGCAAACCAGTGTAGTTTGTACTTTTCGCACCGTTAGATCAATTCGTCACCAACGCCTGACGGCACAGAAGCCGAGGCTATATGCCACGGCTTCATCCACACAATTGATGCTTTGCCGGCAGCGGTTCGGCGTTGAGCGGGCCGCGAACCGGCCCTTCCAATTCAAATTCTATTTCGCCATTCAACGTGCCATCCTCGGCCGAGCGTTGTATTTTCAGTTTGCCGCTTTTGACCGGGTTGCAATCCTGTTCGGTGCTGCACCAGGTACCGCCCACATCTCCCTGGGGCCCATTCCAGCGGCCTTCAAAGCGGCCGTTCTCATCCAGCCCTTGGGCGAACCAGAGCTGAACATAGGGTGGCCGCGGTTGCCCGTCCGTGACCGGATCGCGGGTCAGGTAGATCATCGTGACCGGTTGGTCGATGGGGCCGCAACTGCGCGTGCTGTAGGCGTAAGTGAGCTCAGTGGCCGGGTCGACCGCCAACGCGGGTGTGCACACAGTGGCGGCGAGCAACAGCAACGCGCGGCATTGAAAGGTGCGCCGCATGCCAGCGCGGATCAGTAAACATGGCTTCCGTGACACGGTAATGCACGGTATCCCAGGGGTGTCAAAGGAATCAATCACGGGCTCATGGCGGCCGGGAATGCCGCAGCCACCTGCGGTTGCAGTTCAGCGTTGAGCCGCGCCATTGCCTTTGCGGCGTCCAGCTGCCCGGCGGCGCGGATTTCACTGTGTTCGCTGTGGCAGGAATATCGGGCTGCATCCCAGGCGAAATAGTCCTCATTCAGCGCATCGGCGCAGAAACGGGCGGCCAGTTCAACATATATAAGGAGTGTGGCGGGTATCAGCGCGAGGACCTCCGGCGCAGATAACAAGTGTGAGGCGCTGGACGCATATCCCTGCAGAGCCGCACCAAACCGGGTGCAGGAGAATTCGGCCGTGCGCGAGTCCTCGCCGGCCAGGTTGCACCAGGACCGCAGCGCGTCCCCCAGTTCCAGCGGCAACGGCATGCGGCTGACGGTATCGAGGTCCACCATGCACAGGGCACGGTCGGTCCCGGATTCAAACAGGAAATTGGAAATCTTCGGGTCGCCGTGCACCACGCGATCCGGCAGTGACGGAAGCGCTGGCAGGGCTGTGGCGAACCCCAATATGTCTTCGCCCAGGCCTGCGACCGAGGGGAAACGTGGGTGATCCGCGCGCTTGGCCAGGGTTTCGCGCAAATGCCTGAAATGCAGCGCACTGTCATGAACCCCGGCACGGCGGCTCTGGAATGGTTGCGCGAAGTCCGCCACGGCGGCATGAAACCTGCCGAGCATCCGGCCGGCCTCGCGTGCCAAATGGTCGGAGGTGGCGCGATGCACGGTGTGACCGTCGATCCAGGTCAGCATGCGCCAGTGCCCCTCACTGGCCGGGACACACAGTTCCCCCGCAGCGGTGCGCAGCAGGCGCGGCGTCAGTAATCCGTGCCCGGATATATGTGCCGTGATCGCCTCAATATCCGTGTTCACCGCGGCGGTGAACGTCGGGTTGACCCATTGCAGGATGTGGCGCTGACCACCAGCTCCGGTCACCAGGAACGTGCGATTGATCAACCCTGAGTCCACCGGCTCGATGCGGGCCGCGCTGATGCCGTACAGCGCCGGGATGGATTGCGCCTGGTGCCGATCCACTACTGCGGGCTCAATGCGTGGCGGCTGCGGCCACCAGCGCCCTGTGCACGGCCTCCGGCTGCTCGGACATCAACATGTGCCCACAATCGGGGATCCGGCGCACATCCGGCGCCGCAAGTGCGGCAATCAAGGCCTGCGCCGCCGGTGGAGGCGTCATGCGATCCAGATCCCCCAGCACCACCATGACAGGAGACTTGACCCGGCGCGCGGCCTCGATGCCATTCTGGTAGCTATGGCAGGCGTTGAGATCCTCATACAAATTTACCGGCAGGCCACGCTCCAGTACGCGCATGTTGTTGTTCATCACGCTGATGCCGGCCACGGGATTCCCTCCCAGTTGCGAAGCAAAGGCATGTCCGAACTGCATGATCATGTCCACGGCCGCGTGATTGCGATCACGGGCCGCTGTGAGCAACGGTTCGCCCACGATCATGGGCACGGCGGTACCGAGCAATACCACCCGCGTGTAGCGTTGCGGATCCCGGGAGGCCGCCTCCAGCGCGATCAGCGATCCCAGGCTGTGGCCCACCAGCAGCGTGGATTGAACGTTTGCGGCATCGAGAAAGCGCGACACCCATTGCGCCAGTTGTTCCACGGTGGTCAGGGGGCTGCCCGCGGATTTTCCGTGGCCGGGCAAATCCGGCACCAGTACATTGAAGCCGTTGCGGGAAAAGAAGCGCGCGAACAGCACCCAGACGGTGTGATCGCAGCCGGCGCCGTGAATGAATGTGATATGCGGCCGGCCGGGGTGATGGGGCTCGGCGCCGGTGGCCGCGAAGACTTCCTGTCCGTCCACGGTAAAGCGCATGCCGGCCGCTACTTCTGCGAGCGATACAGCGCGCGGCCCAGATCGGCGATCAAATCCTCCGCATCCTCCAGGCCCACGGACAGGCGCACCAGTCCTTCGGTGATGCCGGCCTGCTGCAGCGCCTCGGCTCCCATGCGCGCATGCGTGGTCGAGGCAGGATGGATCACCAGCGATTTTGCGTCCCCCACATTGGCCAGATGCGAGAATAGCTGGAGCGACTCAATAAACCTGCGTCCGGCTTCCCGGCCGCCTTGCAATTCAAAGCTGAATACCGAACCGCAACCGCGCGGCAGCAGGCGTTGGGCCAGGGCGTGATCAGGATGGCCGGGGATCTCCGGGCTGTTGACGTGGGAAACCGCGGCGTTGTCACTCAGAAAGGAGATGATGCGGCGCGCATTTTCCACATGCCGCTGCATACGCAACGGCAGCGTCTCCAGCCCCTGCAGGAAGTGAAAGGCGTTGGTGGGGGAGAGCGCCGCGCCGAAATCCCGCAACCCCTCGCGCCGACCGCGGATCAGGAACGCGGACGGACCAAAGTCCTCGGCAAAATCCATATTTTCAAAACCCGCGTAGGGCTCGGTCAGCGTGGGGAAACGGCCGCTCTTCTCCCAGTCGAACCGGCCCGAGTCCACCACCATGCCGCCGATGGCGATGCCATGCCCGCCGATGAACTTCGTCAGCGAGTGCACCACCAGGTCCGCGCCATGATCAAAGGGCTGCAGCAGCCAGGGCGTCGTCAGTGTGGAATCCAGCAGCAGCGGCAGGCCGTGGACATGGGCCACTTCCGCCACGGCGGGAACATCCAACACCTCACCGAGCGGGTTGCCGATGGTCTCGGCATACAGCAGGCGCGTCTCCGGGCGGATGGCGGCGCGAAAGGCGGCCGGGTCCCGCGGATCCACAAACGTGGTATCAATGCCGAAACGCGGCAGCGTGTAGGTCAGCAGGTTGTGAGTGCCGCCATACAGCGCATGGGACGAAACAATATGACTGCCCTGACCCATCAGCGTCGTGATGGCCAGATGGATCGCCGCCATGCCGCTGGCCGTGGCAAGGCCGCCCACGCCCCCCTCCAGCGCCGCGACGCGCTCTTCGAGTACCGCCACGGTGGGATTGGAAATGCGTGAATACACATGCCCGGACCGGCCCAGGTTGAACAGCGAGGCGGCATGGGTCGTGTCTTGGAATACAAAAGACGTGGTCTGGTAAATCGGCGTCGCCCGTGCGCCGGTCGCCAGATCCGGCCGCTGGCCGCCGTGCAGGGTCAGGGTGTCAAATCCGAGGTATTTTGACGACGACATGGGTTAGACCCAGCTACAAGCTACAAGCAACAAGCTACAAGGGACACAATCCATGGTTTGATTCCTTGTGGCTTGTCGCTGCCTTTTCAAACATTAAGTAGCAGGAATTCCCTCTCCCACGAACTGATCACGTGGAAGTAGGTTTCGTATTCCGTTTCCTTGACCTGGCGATAGAGTTCCGTGAACCCCTCGCCAAGGATCTTGCTCATCGGTTTGCAGTCCTTCAAGGTCTGGAGCGCCGTCAGCAGATCGCGCGGGAGTCCGTAGGGCAATTCATAGGCGTCGGTGGTCAGCGGGTCTTCCGGCTTGATCCGCTCCACGATGCCGAGATAGCCCGCCGCCAGGGAGCCGGCAATGGCGAGGTAGGCGTTGGCATCCGAACCGGGAATGCGATTCTCCACCCGCATCGCCTCCGGGGTTGCCAGCGGTACGCGCAGGCCGGCGGTGCGGTTGTCATAACCCCAATGGGTGTTGATGGGCGCCGCGTTATAGCGGGCGATGCGCCGGTAGGAGTTCACATTCGGCGCGAACAACGACATGGCGGCGGGCGTGTATTGCTGCAGTCCGCCGATATAGTTCAGAAACAATCGGGTTGGCTTGCCGCGGCTGGTGGAGAAAATATTCCGGCCGCTATCCTTGTCAACAACGCTCTGGTGCAAGTGCATGGCGCTGCCGGGCTGGTTCATGTGCGGCTTGGACATGAACGTGGCATACATGCCGTGCCGGTACGCGGCTTCGCGCGCGGTACGCTTGAACAGAAACACCTGATCCGCCAGGTTCAGCGGGTCCCCATGCTTGAAATTGACCTCCAGTTGCGCAAGTCCGTCTTCGTGCATCAATGTTTCAATGTGCAGATCCTGGGCCTCGCCGAAGTCGTAGATGTCCTCGATGATGGCTTCATACTCGTTGACGGCATCGATGCTGAGCAGGCGCCGCCCCGAGGGCTGACGTCCCGATCGTCCGATTGGCGGCTCCAGTGGATAGTCTGCATC
>MGYT01000078.1:22184-24206 GCA_001801865.1 Gammaproteobacteria bacterium RIFCSPLOWO2_02_FULL_61_13 | reverse complement strand
ATTCGACGACGCGTTTCAGCACCTGACGCGGGGCGATGTTCACCGGTTTGCCGTTGGCGTAAAAACAATCATGGATGATCTGGGCGGTGGGCTCCGGCGCCCAGGGCACGATGCGCAGGGTGTCGACATCGGGCAGCACGCGCATGTCGATGTCGAGCGGATTGACGCGGTTGGTCTCCTCCACGTAATCGCCGGTCACGGTCTGGCTGAACATCATCTCGGCGAGGCGGATACCCTCTTCTTCGTTGTAGCGTTCGGCCGGGATGAACTTGCCGCGCGCGGTGCCGGCCATGTCCGGAACCAAGGCTTCCACCTCCTGGATGCCCCGTTCGTGAATCCAATCTTTGATGACGCCCATGGCGGGCATTCTACCGTTCCGGGTGAATCGGGTCGTCGCTGAAAGGAAATCCGAGGCAAATCAACACGTAGGAGGGAATGTAGGGCGCGCTTCAGCGCGCCAGGAAACGGTGGGCGGGGCGTAGGGCGCGCTTCAGCGCGCCGGGACGCTCAATTAAACCGGCGTTTGAACGTAAAACCGAACATCCGCGGCTGGTTGATGGAAGTGCGCGGGCGCCCCCAACGGTTGTTGTGGAAGACTACTCCGCGTTCATCCCACACATTGTCTATATACAGGGACGCCTCCCACATTTTCGCCGTCAATCCGAACGCGAGATCGCCAACGTCGTAAGGGTCCTGTGCACGCGGTGGATTGCCGGACACCACTGCCTCAAAGCCTCCAAGCGAATTGACCGATTCTCCGGTATGCGAAAAATCGAAGCGTGCGTAGGGCTCGGCGCCGAGTACTTCCATGGCAAAGGTGTATTCGATCCATAAACTGAACTTCCAGTCGGGCGTCAGCGGCAGCGGCGTGCCCTTGACGGCCTGAAAATCACCCAATGTCTCGGTGGAGGAAATTCGCGCCTTGGTGTAAGACAAGGCGCCGCCCAGATCCCACTGATCTGTCGGCACCCAGTGCACATCCAGTTCGAAGCCATCGATCTTGGCCTGCGGGAAATTGACGAATCCCAGCTGGAAGAGCACCGGATCCGGATCCTCGATCTGGATCTGGATGTCCTTCCATTTCATGTGATACCCGGCGACATTGACCTGCAACCTGCTGTCGAACCATTCCGTCTTGGCGCCGATTTCATGGTTGACGATGAGGTCGGACCGATAGGCCTTGAAATTATTGGCAAAGATGGAATCGCGTCGCGCCGCGTTGGCCCCACCACTGCGGAAACCCTCGGAGAAGGTGAAATATGCCATGTGCTCCGGAGTGATGCGGTATTCAATGCTCGCCTTGGGCAGGAAACCGGTTTCCAGAGACTTTGCCTTCTCGTTGCTGAATACCAGGTCGGTGGTGATATCCGGGAAGTCGCCTTGCATAAGTCCACCGATGATGGTGTGGCGATCCTCCTCTACGCGATACCAGCGCCCACCGGCAGTGACGGTGAAGTTCTCGGTGAAGTCGAAATTCATCTCGCCAAAGATGGCTGACTGTTCGAGCGTCGTGTCATAAGTGGCCCAATACCAGTTGTTGGTCGGACCCAGCGGATAGGCCTGGTTTGGGTTATGCAACGGCGCGTTGACATCGTAGCGGATGTAATAGGCCAGGTAGTTCAGGTAATTGAATGCCGGGACTGCCGGCGTCCGCGCCAGCGTGGAGTTACCCGACTGGAAGAACGTGAAATTGTCCGACTTGTTGTAAAACACGCCGATGATGCCGCGCCACTTGCTGTCGGAGTCCGCGGGCGTCGACAATCTTGCCTCGAAGCTCACGCTCTCCGTGTCAGTGTTGGTGTTTGCGAAGGCGCCCTCGGTGTCACCGCCAAAATCGTAAATCGCGTAAATCGTGTGATCAAATTGCTCCTGGAATCCGAAATGCTGGTAGTCCACGGCATCGGCGTCGTAACGGAAGTCCCGGTCAAAGTACCCGCCGGTCACTACGGCATCAGCCCATCCCAGCCTGGCCTCCATGGACAGGCCGAGCTGGTACCACTGTTCGTCCAGCTTTTCCGGGTT
>MGYT01000078.1:19616-22175 GCA_001801865.1 Gammaproteobacteria bacterium RIFCSPLOWO2_02_FULL_61_13 | reverse complement strand
CGTCGTCCCCCACCCCCCCGGAGTTGTCGAAGTGCCCACCGGGACTCGGTTGCAGGACATTATCGACAAACCCTGCCTCCTGGCCGTGGAACCCGACCAGGCGGATGCCCATCGTCTCTCCAAACGGAATGTTGACCATGGCACTGGTGTCATAGCCAAAGTCCCCATGATCCACGTTGGCGCCCCCGACCTCGACCCAGCTGTCGAAACCACCCAGATCCGGTTTGTTTGTGAGGATGCGCAGCGTTCCGGACTGGCAACTGTCGCCGAACAACGTGCCCTGCGGCCCGCGCAATGCTTCGAGTCGTTGAATGTCGATCAGCTTCGGATCCGGATTGCGCCCGGACGCGGTGATGGGTTGCTCGTCGAGGTACACGCAACTGGATGAACGGGCGCCGTATTGCAGGCCGGAGGAGGCGACGCCACGAAAGACGATGGACGTACCGGCCGGCTCGCGATTGCCGAAGGACAGGCCGGGCACAAACTTGGCGTAATCGTCGAACCCCTGAAAGTTGCGCTTGTCGATGTCGTCGCTGGAAAAGGCAGTGACGGAAAGGGGGATTTCCTGCAGGGATTCCGCACGCTTGGTCGCGGTGACCACGATCTCCTCCAGGCCGGAGTCCTGGGCGCTGGCACCGTAACTCCCGGTCAGGGCTGCGGATACCGCCACCGCCAGTGCGCGGCGGGGGCAGGGCAGGAGTGACGATTCGAAAGGCAATTCACGCACAGTCATTAGATGTCCCCCGGTATGGATCGACCAAGCATAATGGTACCTATGTTGCGGAAATCTGTCATGTGAAACGTGGGGTTGCGTGAGCGCAACGCTGGCAATTTGACTCCCCCGGCACCACAAATTAACCTCGTTGCAGATGGATATCGGCGAACCCCTGCGTGATCTCGGCCCTGTGGATGTAGCGCCACTGCGTGACGCCATCCTCGCGCTCGGCCCAGAGGCGTGGCTGGAGCAGACCAAACGGCAGCAGGATTATGACGTGCACCGGTATACCGAATCCGTCGTGCTTATTTTCACTGACAGTTCGGGCTGGCCCGCCATCACCGTGACCAAGGAGCCGGGCTGGGACCGGCTTGCGCATGTGGCCGTGCCGTTGATGCACGACCTGATTGCGCGCTTCTACCCGCCGGGCGGAACCATCATCCGCGCCATGGCCGCCAAGCTGCTGGCCGGCGCCGTGATCAAGCCCCATTGCGATTCGCACCCCTCGTTCCACAACAGCCACCGCATTCACGTTCCCATCACCACCAGCCCGCGCGTGCGCTTCAACATCGACGGCCGCCCGTATCAATTCGAGGTCGGCAAGGCGTACGAACTGAACAACCAGTTGAATCACAGTGTGATGAACAAGGGTACGGACGACCGCATTACGTTTATCTTCGATTACGTGCCGCCCAGCGCGCTCGGACGGCCCGTTGCGCCACAGCCCACGGCACAGCCGGCCTGATCATTTTTGACGACGCTTGTCGCCACCTCCGTGGTTCGGGGCAGCCACCAGGGCGAAAGCACCGGAGGCGTTTACCTCATTGATCTGGAATCGGGGCAGGCGCGGCAAACTGTCGACTGGAATTCCCCCGACATCAACTGGGAGGGCAGGGGCGCGGATCGGGGTCTGCGCGGCATCGCTTTTGATGGTGACCTGGTCTACGTCGCCGCCAGTGATGAGTTGTTTGTCTATGCGCCGGATTTTCAGCCCGTCGCCTCCTACCGCAATCCCTTTCTCAAGCACTGCCACGAGATCTGCCGCTGGGAGCGGCGGCTGTTTCTGACCTCAACCGGTCTTGATTCCATCCTGGGTTTTGACCTGGACCAGAAGCAGTTCTGTTGGGGGCTGTTCATTGAACGGTATGGAACGTCGTACCGGGCCCGGCCCTTCAACCCCGGGGCGACCGCCGGCCCGCCGGCCAACAACCAGCTACACATTAATAATGTGTATTGCAATGCCCAGGGCATGTACATCAGCGGCATGCGCACCGGGGCGTTGTTGCACTTCAACGGGCGTACCATTGCGCCGCGGGCCACGCTGCCCCATGGCACCCACAATGCCCGGCCGTATCGTGACGGTATCCTGTTCAACGATACCCAGGCGGATGTGGTGCGGCTGGTCTCGCCGACCGAGGATCGGTTTTTCCCCGTCCCGCGTTATGACCCGGCGGAACTCACCCACACCGACCTGGGTGATGACCGCGTGGCGCGGCAGGCTTTCGGCCGGGGGCTGTGCCTGCTGGATGACGGCGTCATCGCCGCCGGATCATCCCCGTCCACCGTGTCCGTACACGACTTGAATCAATCCCGAACCACCCTCACGGTTAATCTCACCAAGGACATCCGCAACGGTATCCACGGTCTGGCCGTGTGGCCTTTCCAGCGCCGATTATCCACCCGGTAATTTCACTTCCGCCAATAAAGGCCCGAGAACCTCCATAAGCGGGCTGAGATGTTGTTCGTAATGCCGCCAGCGGCCGATGGCCTCGGCGTTGATGGGGCGCCGCACCTGTTCTGAGCTGGCGGTGCGCACCGGCCGTTCGGTTTCATGGAAGCGCAGG
>MGYT01000078.1:0-19599 GCA_001801865.1 Gammaproteobacteria bacterium RIFCSPLOWO2_02_FULL_61_13 | reverse complement strand
CAGGCCGCAATAGTCCAGCAACCGCCGCACCTGGTTTTCGAAGTCGCCCACCAGTTCCTCGTATTGGACGGTCAACATCCGCCCGGGCAGCACTTTATGCCAGTGGTCCATCATCTTCCGGTACTGCATGTAGTACTCGCCGATGTCCACCAGGTCATAAGTGAACGGTTGGCCACGGGCGAACAATTGCCGGAAGCAACTGACGCAGGTGTCCATCGGCTCGCGCCGTGCATCGATGATGCGGGCATTGGGCAGGATGAGGTTGATGAACCCCACGTGCGGAAAGTTGTTTGGCATTTTGTCTATGAAGTGCGGTTTGCCCTGGCGGCGATGCAGTTGCGCGTAGCGCAGGTAATCCTGGCCCAGGGCGCGCAAATGGGGTGCATCCATCTCGCGCACGGCGGCGGGGTAATTGATGCCGTCAGCACGGTTCAAATTTAACGAGTTTGCGACGCGGCCGATGTAGGGTAGTTCCGCGGTGCCTTCCACCTGGCTGTGGCTGGCCAGAATCTGCTCCAGCAGGGTGGAGCCGGAGCGCGGCAGGCCAACAATAAAAATGGGGGAGGCATCCGGTCCACCCAGGCTGCCCAGCCGCCTCATCAGGGTTTCATTGAACACGTCCCGTATGGCATCGTTCAGCACTTCCGTCTGCACCGGGTCGTACCATTCCTCTTCTCGGCGCTTGCGGTTCCCCGCTGCATAATGACCCCAGGCGCGCGCAAAGTCGTCGCGATCCTCCCACGCCTTGCCCAGCGCGAACTGCATGTTGATTTCGGACAGGCTCGAGATCTTGCCGGAGGCCAGTTTCTCCTCCATGGCGGCGATCTCTTCGTCGCTGAAGCGATAGGTCTTGAGGTTGGCCAGGCTCCAGTAAATCTCGCCGTTGCCGGGCCGCAGCTTTGCGCTTTCGTGATAGGCATGCACCGCTTCATCGGTCTGTCCGACGGTTTTCAGCGCGTGCGCCATACCCAGCCACGCCCCGGCATGGCGCGGATTCGATTTCAGTGCGCACCGGAAGGATTCGATGGCGTCAAACGTCAGCCCCGCGGGTGCATAGGTACCGCCGAGCAGGAAGTGAACGCGCGAATCATCGGGCTCGGCGGCCAGGGCCGCGCGAAACGCCTCGATGGCCTCTTCATACCGATCCTGTTCGCGCAGCAGGGCGCCAAGGTCGATCCGGGCGGCGACAAAATCCGGGGTCAGTTCGATCACCCTGCGCAACAACCGCTCTGCTTCAACCGGGTTCTTGTTCTTCGCCATGATGTTGGACAACAGGCGCATGGCGTCCACATTGGCCGGGTTGTGACGCAGCGCCTGCCGGTACAGTTGTTCCGCCTCGTCCAGTTTGCCTTCCTGGTGGGCGCGCCAGCCGTGCGCAATGGCCCCGCGTTCCGGGGACATCGCAAACAACGTTTCGAACGCGGCATCCGCTTCTTTGCCTCTGCCCACTTCGGCGAGGGCGCGGCCCAGTGAGAACCACGCCCCGGCGGCGCCGGGATCCAGCCGGGTTGCCTCCTGCAGCGCCAGTACCGCCTCATCGACGCGGCCGGTTTCCAGCAGCACAAATCCCAGGTCTTCATGCGGCTTTGCGAATGTCGGCGCCATGGCGATGGCGCGGCGCAGGACGGTCTCGCTTTCCGCATACCGTCCCGTCTTGACCAGCAACGCGCCCAGCAGCGCGGTGACATTGATATCGCGTTCGTTCCGGGCCAGGGCCTGGCGGCACAGCGCCTCCGCAGCCACGGCCTCGCCCGAATTGACGAGCCGGATGACTTCATTGAACAAGGGAGTGGGGTTGGATTGCGCAGCCATGAGTGAAATTCAATTATGCGTACGCGCCACGGTCGGGCTTTTCGCATTGCCGGAGAGGGTCAGCCATCCTGCGCAGGCCACGCACAACGTGACGACCACGATGATCAGCGTAGCCAGCGCATTGATGTCGGGCGTGAGCCCGAGTTTGACCTTGGAATAGATCACCATGGGCAGCGTACTGGCGCCAGGTCCGGAAACAAAGCTGGTGATGACCAGGTCATCCAGCGACAGCGTGAATGCCAGCAGCCAGCCGGAGAGCATCGCCGGCATCACCAGCGGCAGTGTGATGTCCAGGGTGACGCGGAAGGGGGTTCCGCCCAGGTCCATGGCGGCTTCTTCCAGCGTTGCGTCCATGGCCGCGAGCCGGGATTGGACAATGACGGCCACGTAGGCCATGGAAAACGTGATGTGCGACAACGTGATGGTCAGTGCGCCCCGGCCGTTCGGCCAGCCGACCAGGTCCTGCAGGCTCACGAACAACAACAACAGCGAAAGGCCGGTGATGATCTCCGGCATCACCAGCGGCGCGGCCACCATGCCGGTAAACAGGAACCGGCCGCGATAGCGCCCCATGCGTGTCAGCGCCAGTGCCGCCAGCGTGCCCAGAACCGTGGCGGCAGTAGCGCTCATTACCGCCACACGCAGACTCAGCCAGGCGGCGTCAATGATCTGTTCATTGTGCAGGAGCTCGCCGTACCAGCGCAGGGAGAATCCGCCCCAGATGGAGACCAGGCGCGAGTCATTGAATGAGTACACCATGACCAGGATGATGGGCACGTACAGGAATGCGTAGCCGAAGGCCAAAACACTTATCAGGAACGTTGGATAACGGCGCCTCATTGCACGCCCGCCTGGTCCCGGGCCTGAAAATGCTGGAACACCATGATTGGCAGCACCAGGATCAGCAGCAGCACGGTGGCCACCGCCGCCGACAGCGGCCAGTCACGATTGGAAAAGAACTCGTCGTAGAGCGTGCGCCCGATCATCAGCGAGTCGAGGCCGCCGAGCAGCGACGGGATTACGAACTCGCCGATGGCCGGAATGAACACCAGCATGGAGCCGGCAATGATGCCGGGCAGTGACAGCGGCAAGGTGATGTCGCGAAACACCGTCAGCGGCGCGGCGCCCAGGTCGGCCGCGGCCTCGTGCAAGTCCGGGTCGAGACGCTCCAGCGAGGCATAGAGTGGCAGCACCATGTACGGCAGGTAGCTGTAAAGGATGCCCAGGTACACGGCGAGGTCGGTGTACAGGATCTTGAGCGGCTGGCGGATGACGCCGAGCCAGAGCAGGAGGTTGTTGATCAACCCATGGTCGCCGAGCACGCCCATCCATGCATATACGCGCAGCAGAAACGAGGTCCAGAACGGCAGGATGATCAGCAGCAATAATACGTTGCGCCAGGGCGGCTGCGCGCGGGCAATGGCATACGCCAGCGGATAACCCAGCAGCAGGCAGAGCAGGGTGGAGATGAATGCGATATGCACCGACTTCAGGTAGCTCACCAGGTACAGGTCGTCGTCGAAGAGAAAACGATAATTGTCCCAAGAGATGTGGAACAGACCCGGTCCCTGCGGGGACAGCAGCGGCGTGAACGGCGGCTGGCCGACGATGGGGTCGGAAAAGCTGATTTTGAACACCAGCAGAAACGGCACGAGAAAGAACAACAACAGCCAGGCATAGGGCATGCCGATGACCGTGCGCCGCCACCATCGATCCACCCGGGGCGGAAGGGCAGTGGGGCCGGTCATTCCCGCAGCACCACGCTGTTGTGCGCGTCCCAGGACACGTACACCTCGTCATACCATTCCGCGACGCGTTCCGAGGAGCGCACCCGGTTTTGCGCGCTGACCTGGATGATGCGGCCGTTTTCCAGTTTCACCCGGTACACGGTCAGATTGCCGTAATAGCCCAGATCCCAGACTACGCCCTTGAAGACATTCCGCGGCGCGCCTTCGGGCGCCGTCTTCGCCAGGGCGATCTTTTCCGGCCGCACGCCGATCCAGACGTTGTCACCGGTAGTACAGCCCGACGCCGGCGCCGAGATTTCGCCGTTAAGGTCCGTGGCACGCAGCCGCAGGGTATCCACGGACAGCGCTGCAACACTGCCGGCGAAAAGGTTGATGGTGCCGAAAAAATCCGCGACAAACCGGTTGCGCGGGAATTCATAGATCTCCGTGGGTGTGCCAATCTGCACAAACTTCCCGGCCTCCATGACCGCAATGCGCGTGGCCAGGGTCATCGCCTCTTCCTGATCATGGGTGACCACCAGGAAAGTGATACCCAACTGATCCTGGATGTTCATCAATTCGAATTGTGTGTACTCGCGCAGCTTTTTATCCAGGGCAGCCAGCGGTTCATCCAGCAGCAGCACCTTGGGGCGCTTGACCAGCGCGCGCGCCAGGGCGACACGCTGTTTCTGGCCGCCGGACAATTGCTCCGGTTTGCGGTTGCCGAGTCCCTCCAGTTTCACCAATGCCAGGATTTCATTGACCCGCTGGCGGATATCGGCCCGCGGCAGGCCTTCCTTGCGCAGGCCGTAGGCGACGTTCTGTCCCACAGTCATGTGCGGGAACAGGGCGTAGGATTGGAACATCATGTTCAGCGGGCGCGCATAGGGCGGGATCAGAGTCATGTCCACGCCGTCAATGACAATGCGCCCGGCGTCGGGCTGCTCGAAGCCGGCCAGCATGCGCAACAAGGTGGTCTTGCCGCTGCCCGAACCGCCGAGGATGGCAAACAGTTCACCCTTGTAGACGTCCAGGCTGACGTCATTCACCGCCGGTGTGTCGGCGAAACGCTTGGTCAGGCCGGTGATCTGGACAAACGGTTTTTGCCCCGGGTCATCCCAGGGTCTCGAGTTGGCGCGCGCGGCATCCCGTTGCGGTGGCTTGGCGGAATCGGACATGGCGGGTATCGCTACAGTCCGGATTTCACGCGCGTCCAGGCGCGTGAGCGGAGGCGCTCAAGCTTGGGTTCCAGCACCGCGGTCCAATGCAGGCGTCGCTTGAATTCTTCATTCGGATAGATGGCCGGGTTGTCCCGGTATTCCTTTTTTACCCTGGCCGTAGCGTCGCGGTTGGCATTGGCATAGCCGGTGAAATTCGAGATGGCGGCGATCACGTCCGGGCGCAACAGGAAGTTGATGAACAGATGGGCATTATCGGGGTGCGGGGCGTCCGCGGGAATATAGGCCGCGTCGAGCCAGTAGGGCGAGCCTTCCCGCGGCACGCTGTAACCCAGATTCAGCTTGATGCCCGCCTCGCGTGCCCGTGTCCACGCGACGGAATAGTCGCCTGACCAGCTCATGCCGATGCAGATCTCCTTGTTCGGCATGTCCACCAGCATCTTGGTGGAATTGAAATACTTGATGTAGGGGCGGATCTTCTTCAACAGGTCTTCCGCCTCCTTCAACTCCTCCGGCTCGACGGAATTGGCTTCGTGGCCGAGATAGAGCAGGACGGTGGGGATGACATCGGTGGGCGAATCCAGCAGCGACACGCCGCAGTCGGCGAAGCGTGAAACGACGGCCGGATCGAACACCAGTGCGGCGCTGTCCAGCGGCGCATCCGGCATGCGTTCCAATACCATGTCCAGGTTGTAGGCGAAGCCCATGGTGCCCCACATGTAGGGCGCGCTGTGGCGGATGCCCGGGTCAAAAGGCTCAAACAGCGCCAGGAGTTCGGGGTCCAGATGGTGCCAGTTATCCAGCTTGCTCTTGTCCAGCGGCCGGAAGATGCCGTGTTTTAACAGCCGATAGGTAAATGTCGCGGAGTGCAGGACCACGTCATAACCGGAGCCTCCCGCCATGATCTTGGCATCCACGACCTCGCTGGTGTCGTAGATGTCATAGTTGACCTTGATGCCGGTCTCGCGCTGAAAGTCCTTGATGGTGGTCGGGCCGATGTAATCCGCCCAGTTGTAGATGTTGACAACCCGTTCCTCCTCCGCGCGCGCGCCACAGGCGATGCAGCAGAGCAGGAGCCAGGCGCGGATACGCAGGCCGGGGTCGGCGCAAGTCATCCGCGCTACATGCCGGACAGGCCGCGCTTTTCCAGGCAGCCGGCAATAATCATGCGCTGGATCTCGCTGGTCCCCTCCCAGATCCGATCGACGCGCAGTTCGCGAAAGAAGCGTTCGGCCGCATTCTCACGCATGTAGCCGCGCCCGCCGAAGATCTGCACGGCGCGATCGGCAACGCGATTGGCCATTTCCGACGCATAAAGTTTCACCACCGAGCAGCGCGCATGCTGTGACTTGAGATCCGCGCCCTGGTCATGGGCGGCGGCGGCTTCGTAGGTCATCAGGCGCGCGGCCCAGAGCTCCGTGACGCTGTCCGCCAGCATGAACTGAATGGCCTGGCGTGATGACAACGGTTCACCCTCGATCATGCGCGTCCTGGCGAACGCTTGTGCCTCTTCGATCAGGCGCGCCGCGGCCCCGCAGCAGCGCGCCGCGATCATCATGCGTTCATGGCGGAACCAGCTGCGCATGTATTGCATGCCCGCGCCGTCGGCGCCGATGCGATTCTGGTCGGGCACGAACACGTCGGTGAGCCGGTAGATGGGATGATGGGCCGCGAAGGTGTGGCTGAACAGGGGCGTGCGCACGATTTCGATACCGGTACTGTTCATGTCCACGAAGAAGAGCGCGGATTCCCCGGATTCGAGTTTTGCCTGCAGCCACATGAAGTCGGCGAAGTTGCCGCTGGTTACGTACCATTTTTCGCCGCTGATGCGGTAGCCACCCGGGCTGCGCGTGGCGGTGGTATTGATCACTTCCTGGGATCCGGGTTCGGATTCGGTGATGGCGTAGCAATCTTTCCGCTCGCCGCGCATCAGCGGCACGACATAGCGTTGCACCTGTTCGGAAGAGCAGGCCTCGAACATCCACTGCTGCGGTTCCGAAAAACACCAGCAAAGTCCATTGGTGACGCGGCCCAATTGCTCCCACACTGCGACTTGTTCGGTCATGCCCAGCGCCAGTCCGCCATAGGCCTTGGGCACATCCATGCGGCCGAATCCCAACTCCAGCGCCAGGCGCTGTTGGCGGGCGCGGCGATCCGGGGCGATGACGCCGTTATTCAGCTCCGCCTCCACTTCGAACGGGATGAGTTCCTCGTGGGCAAACGTGCCGGCCACATCGCGCCAGTGCTGTGCGTTGTCAGAGAGCGTGATTTCCATGGGTATCGACCCGTATCAGGCGCTGGTGAAGTGATTTGGGAAGGCGTGCGACAGGAAGAAAAAACTGATTTGCAGTGCATTTTCCACCGGCATGTCCTCCGGTGTCATCAACAGGTCCAGCCACAGGCCGTTAACCAGGGCAGACAGGCCGCTCGCCATCGTCACCGGGCTGATTCCCGTGTAGCCGCCATCTTCGATGATCTCCTGGCACAGGTCGGTGATGATTTTTTCATAGCGGCGGTCGTTGCGGGCGCAGATCTGCTGATAGGTGGGTCGTGATTTGGTCTCGCCCCAGAACGCGAACCACACTGCCAGCTTGCGGCGATCACAAACCTTGGGGCTGAAATCCAGTTCCACTAGGGCGCGCATCTTGTCGGCGGCGCTGGGGCCGGCCGAGGCCATGGCGGCATAGCACGCAGATTCGTATTCCTCGGACAGGTAACGCAGGGTTTCCTCCATGAGCTTGTCCTTGCTCTTGAAGTGCAGGTTCACCAGGCCGAGGCTCAGGCCGGCCTCCTTGGTCACGTCCGCCATGGTGGTTTCGGCGAATCCGCGGCGGGCCACCGAGCGGATGGTGGCGCGGATCAGCTGCCCGCGGCGCAACTCCTTGTTCTTCTCGCGCTTCCCGGGTGTTTTAGCAATTTTTGCTCGTTTTTGCATCGCTCAGAAACCTGAAAAAACCCTTTATGGACCTAAGGTTAGCATATTCTCTTTGCTAAAATACATTAATAAAAATGAATGAGTATTCATTCAAAGTTACTGGACAGCAGCGGGGTCAAAATGGCATCCTTACGCCCATGCCGCGCAACCTGTCCGCCTCCCGGGCCCATTATGAAAAGGCCATCAAACGCCTGCCGCTGGGGGTCACTTCCAACTTCCGTTACTGGGGCGAGAAGACGATATACCTGCGCCGTGGCAAGGGCGCGCGCGTTTGGGACCTGGACGACAACGAGTACATCGATTACCGCATGGGGTATGGCCCGAATATTCTGGGTTATGCCGATCCGCGGGTCGACGAGGCCGCCCGCGAGGGCATGGATGTGGGCGGGGTGTTTGCCCTCTCCACGGAACGGGAATTGGCGGTGGCGGAACGGATCTCGCGCATGGTCCCGGCCGCGGAATTGGTCCGGTTCTCGGTGTCCGGCACCGAAGCGGTCATGGCCGCACTTCGGCTGGCCCGGGCGTTCACCGGCAAGGATGCCTATGTGCTGGTGGAGGGCGGGTATCACGGCGTCTTCAGCGAGGGGCTGTGGCAGACCGATATAGAGAACTGGCAGGAGTCCGACGGGGATCCGGAGTTAATCGCTTACAGCAAAGGGGTGCCGGATCTTTACGGTCACCTCATCCACAGCGTCCCCATGAACGACGCCAACCGCCTCGAGCGGCTGTTCAAGCGCCATGCCGACACCATCGCCGCTCTGCTTATCGAGCCCATCCAGGGTAACTGTTGCGCCATCACTGCAGAGACGCAGTACCTGAAGGACGTGCGCACCCTGTGCAGCAAGTACGACGTCGTTCTGATCATCGACGAGGTCAAGACCGGGTTCCGCGTGGCGCGCGGCGGTGTGCAGGAGCTCATGGGGGTCCGCGCCGATCTGTGCACGTTCGCCAAGTCGATGGCCAACGGTTATCCGATCTCGGCCCTGTGCGGACGCGAGGACATCATGCGTCTCATCGGCAGGGGCGTCGTGCACGGCGGCACCTATTCCGGGCATGGCGTTTCCCTGGCCGCCGCCGACCGCACGTTGCAGATCCTGGAGGAGACATCGGCGCTGGACGACATCGCCCGCTATGGCCGGCGCCTGCGCGAGGGGCTGGGCCAGATATTGTCGCGGCGCGGCATCCCGCACTCCTTCGTCGGACATCCGGCGCTGTCCGGGCTGTTTTTTGCGCAGACCCCGCCGAAGGATTATCGTGGCTGGGTCAAGACCGACTATACGTTTTACGACACCATGGCGCCAAAGCTGCACGATCTGGGCATCCTCGTGGAGCCGGATTCGCGCGAGCCCTGGTTCATGTGCGAGGCCCATGATGAGTCCTGTCTTGCCGCCACGCTCAAGGCATTCGAGCGCGCGGTGGACCAGACACTGGATCAACTGAAAGCGGCGCCGAGGGAAGCAGCCGCACATTGAATTTCCCCCGACCGGCGCGGGCGATTTATCGCGCTGGGAGGTACGATCTCCTGATTCCGGACACGCCGTGAATACGTCTGACCGCCATGGATGGCGGAAATGCAGATTGCGCAGGAGCAAGCAATCTGCCATGTAGGCTCGGGTGCCGCCTTTCTCGCTGCGCAATCCTGCAGCGCGAGAAAGCCCGGCCCGCACCTCCATGTGCGGGCGTTCGCAGCTTTGCTGCGAACCCCTGCGGCACACGGTCCGTCATCAGGAGATCATACCTCACGCGCCTATGGCGGCAGGTTCTGTTGGAGAATCGCAATCCCATGCAACGTTACGACGCCATCGTCATCGGCGCCGGCCACAACGGCCTGACCAATGCAGCGTACCTGGCAAAGTCGGGGTTGCGCGTATTGCTGCTGGAAAAGAATCCGTATGTCGGCGGCGCGGCGGTCAGCCGCGAATTGCATCCCGGCTGGACCTACTCCAACTGTTCCTACGTCTGCAGCCTGTTGCGGCCTGAAATCTATCGCGACCTGGAATTGGCGCGACACGGTCTGCAGGTCATCGGTTACGAAGGCGGTATCACCTTCATGAGGAACGGGGATTACTTCGGCAATTACAGCGACGCCGAGCGCCATCACCGGGAAATGTCGCGGCACTCCAGGCGCGACGCCGATGCCTACGAGCGCTATGCCTCCGATGTCATGCGCCAGACGCGGCTGATCCGGCCGTTCCTGATGCGTACACCCGCAGATCCCACGTCGTTGAAGCGCCGCGACGTAATGGAACTCATCTATATGTTGCGCAAGTACTGGGGCCTGGGCGAGCACGCCCTCTATGACACCTTGCGTTTCTGGACCATGAGCATCGGCGAATTCCTGGACGAGTATTTCGAGTCCGCGGTCATCAAGGCGCACTTCGCCGGCGGCGGCATCATCGGCACCGGGCTGGGCGTGTATTCGCCGGGCACGGCGTACGTGCTGCTGCACCATTACATGGGCGAGGTGGACGGGAGCATCGGCGCCTGGGGCTTCGCGCGTGGCGGCATGGGCGCCATCACCCGGGCCATGGCCGGTGCGTTGCGTTCCTATGGCGGCGAGATCCGTACTGACGCGGAAGCGCGGCAAATATTGGTAAAGAACGGCCGTGTCCAGGGTGTCGCGCTGGCGAACGGCGACGAGTTTCACGCCGACGTGGTGGTTTCCAACTTGGATCCCAAGCGCACGTTCCTGAAGATCATGGATGAGAAGGACCTGCCCCCGGACGTGGTGCGCCGGGCTCGTAACTTCAAGATCCGGGGTTCCTCCGGCAAGCTGAATATCGCCCTGGACGGCATGCCCACCTTCACTGCGGTGCCGGAACGGCACCCGCTGCTGGTGGCAGACCTGCATTTCATTGACTCACTGGAACGCATGGAACGCGCCTATGACGACTGGAAGTACGGCCGCTGGTCGCGGGACCCGTACCTGGACATGCTCATTCCCACACAGGTGGATCCGACCATGGCGCCCCCGGGCAAGCACATGATGACCGTGTTCGTGCAGTACTGCCCGGCGAAACTGGCCGGCGGCGACTGGACGCCGGCGGATCGTGATGCCTTCGCACGCACCTGTGTGGATCAAATCTCCGAGTACAGCCCGAATTTCAAGGATCTGATCCTGCACATGGAAGTGCGTACGCCGCTGGAACTGGAGAACGAGGTTGGCCTGACCGAGGGCAACATCTTCCAGGGCGAACTGACCATGGATCAATTGCTGTTCAACCGGCCGTTCCCGGGTTATGCGCAGTATCGCGGCCCGGTGACCGGCATGTATATGTGCGGTTCCGGCACCCACCCGGGCGGTGGCGTCATGGCTGCACCCGGGGCCAATGCCGCGCGCGAGATCCTGATGGATTTGCGCCGCCCGCCCATCGTCCCCGGGGATACCAGCGATGACTGAGCGCTGGGACGCCATTGTCATCGGGGCCGGGCACAACGGCCTTACCTGCGCTGCGTATCTCGGCCGCGCGGGTCGCAAGGTGCTGGTGCTGGAGCGCAGCAGCACCGTCGGCGGCATGGCCGGCATGCGCCGGTTCGCGGAAGGTTGCTCCGTTCCAGGCTGTGCGCATCTTCTTTATCACCTGAATCCCCGTGTGGTCGCCGACCTGGAACTGCAATCACACGGGTTGCGCCTGGCGGCTTCACACTTGCCCACCGTGGCGCTGGATGAAAACGGCGGACATCTGACATTAACGGAACGTTCCGTGGACGGGCCGGGCATATCGCCACAGCAGCGGGCGGTGTATGCCGCGTTCATGGATCGCCTGCGGCGGTTCGCCGCCGTGCTGGCGGCCGCGGGTGAAACCAGGCCGCCGCGCCTGGTCAGCGATCAATGGCGCGATTACCTCACGCTGGCGGCGTTGGGCTGGAAGGTATGGCAGCTGGGGCGTGACGATATGCGCGAACTGATGCGCATCGGCGCCATAAACATTTTCGATGTGCTGCAGGAGGAGTTCGATAACCCGCTGTTGAAGGGCGCATTGTGCCTGGATGCGGTACTCGGCACGCACATGGGGCCGCGCTCCCCGAACACGGTGTTGAACTTTCTGCACCGGCTTGCCGGCCAGACCGGCGCCGGTGTCGCTGTCGCCGATGGCGGCATGCAAGGTGTCATCTCCGCGCTGGAGCGGGCAGCGGTCGCGCGCGGCGTCGAAATCCGCGTAAACACTGCCGCAAGCAGAATAGTCACGGATGCTGACGGGGTTACCGGCGTGGAGCTTGCCAGCGGTGAACTGCTGGCCTGCCGCATGGTGCTCTCCAGCGCCGACCCCAAGACCACTTTCCAGCGTTTATTGGGGCCGCAGGTGCTGGACACCGGGTTCAATCGGCGCATTCACAATCTGCGCATGCGTGGCACGGCGGCGAAGCTGCATCTTGCCTTGCGCGGAGCACCGGCGTTCCGGGGACTGGATGCAGCCGCCCTGGGCGGAAGGCTGCTGATTGCGCCGTCTCCGGACTACATTGAATTGGCGTTTGACGCCGCCAAATACGGCGCCGGGTCGGAGCATCCGGCCATGGAGATCACAATTCCCACTGTGCACACACGGGCGCTGGCGCCGGCCGGCATGCACGTGCTGTCTGCGGTGGTGCAGTATGCACCCGCTGGATTGCGCGGTGGCTGGTCGGCAGACGCCAAGGCTGGATTCATGGAACGCATCTTGACGCAATTGGCGCGCTACGCACCGGGCATTCGCGAACAGATCGTGTCCGCCGAATTGCTGACTCCGGCGGACCTGGAGGCTGAATATGGCGTCACCGGCGGGCACTGGCACCACGGTGAGTTGGCACTGGATCAGTTCATGATGTTGCGGCCGGTACCCGGCGCGGCCCAATACGCCGCTCCCATTCCAGGACTGTATTTATGCGGCGCCGGGGCCCACCCGGGTGGCGGAGTCAGCGGCACGCCGGGGCGCAATGCGGCGCAAGCGGCTTTGGCGGGAGGGCTGCGCAGATGATCATGCCGTTGCGTGATCGAAGATTACTGGAGACGCCGCTGCACACGCGGCTTGCCGCTGCCTGCGAGACGCAACAGTGGTACGCGTGGAAAGGGTTCGCCGCCGTGCAGTGCTTTACCACGGTGTTGCAGGAATATTTTGCCATTCGCAACAGCGCCGGCTTGTTCGATCTTTTCCCGATGACGAAATACCGTATCCAGGGCCGGGATAGCCGCGCGTATCTGAATCGCCTCGTGACCCGGGATCTTTCTGCACTGAAGCCCGGGCGCGTGTCGTATTGCGTCTGGTGCAACGATGCAGGTCAGGTGCTGGATGACGGCACCGTATTCTGCCTGGGCGAGGAGGACTGGCGCCTGTGTTCCCAGGAACGCCATCTGGACTGGTTGCTGTGGTCGGCGCAGGGATTCGATGTCCGCATTCACGAGGAAACCACGGAACTGGCCGGTCTGGCCATTCAGGGACCCACGTCGTGCCGCATCCTGCGTAACGCCGGCGCCGCCGGTCTGGAGCAGTTGCCGCCATTTCAGCACGCCGCGTTCACTTGCGCCGGCGTTTCAATGTTGATCTCCCGCACCGGGTTCACCGGCGATCTGGGTTACGAAATCTGGTTTGACCCGGCGCGGGCGCTTGCGGTCTGGGACGGATTGCTGGAGGCCGGCAATAACCACGGCCTGCGACCCATCGGTTCCCAGGCGCTGGATATCGCGCGTATCGAGGCCGGATTCATCCAGGCCGGCGTGGATTTCATGCCCGCCGAGCAGGTGGTACGGCCGGATCGGGCGCGATCGCCATTTGAACTGGGGCTTGGGAGATTCGTCGACTTCCGCAAGCCCGGATTCAACGGACGCCGGGCGTTGCAGGCGGAACAGCAGCGCGGATCCCGCCACCGGTTGCTGCTGTTGGATGTCGAGGGCAGCCATCCGGCGCGGGACGCATTTATCTACAACCGCGCGCGCCAGGTGGTGGGAACGGTGACATCGGCAACCTGGTCGCCCAGCGCCAAGGCCAACATCGCCATCGCCTCGGTGCGCACGCCATGGGGCCGGGACAACGACGGACTGTGGGCGGAGGTGTATTACCGCCGCGAGTTGCAGTGGGAGAAAGTGCGCGCCTGTTGCCGCGTCGTGAAGGGGCCGTTCTTCGACCCGCCGCGCAAAAAGGCCACGCCAGCTTTGGATTTCTAGCGTAACTCGTAAAAGCCAACAGGAGATCGGACTGGCAACGCCCCGATACCCGGTGGCGGACCGTGTGCCGCAGGGACAGCGGCACCCGAGCCTACATGGACGTATTTACGGCGTGTCCGCGACCGGGTATCGGGGCGTTGCCAATCATAGCGACAGTGTCGTCATTAGATCTGAAATCCCTTCTAGACCCATCCTCCATCGCCGTTGTCGGTGCGACCCGGCGCGCCGGCGCGGTGGGTAATACCGTGGTGCGCAACCTGTTGGCAGGCGCTTATGCCGGGAAGCTGGCGGCGGTGAACCCGGGCTACTCCGATGTGGAAGGAGTTCCGTGTTTTGCGACGCTGTCTGAACTCTCGTTCCAGCCCGAGCAGGTGATATTTGCCGTCGCGGACACGCGCATCGAGGCAGCCATCGAGGACGCAATCCGCGCCGGCATGCGTTCGTGCGTGATTTATTCCGCCCTTGTGCTCGAGAACGACACCGCCCCGCCGCTGGTGGAGCGCGTGCGCCGCCGGCTCACCGCTGCCGGCGTGCTCGCCTGTGGCGGCAATGGCATGGGCTACTACAATTTTATTCATGGCATTCATGCCTGCGGTTTCGACACACGGCAACACCGCGGCAGTGGCAACGTGGTGCTGCTCAGCCAGTCCGGGGCCGGCATGTCAGGCATTCTGGATGTGGAGGAGCGGCTGGATTTCAGTCTGGCCGTGTCTCCCGGGCAGGAACTCACGGTCTCGCTTGAGGATTACCTGGATTACGCGCTGGACCAGCCGGAGACGCGCGTGGTGGGCACGTTTCTGGAGACCAGTCGCGCCCCCGGCCGATTCATCGCCGCGCTGGAAAAAGCCAGGCGCAGGCGCATTCCCGTTGTCGCGGTAAAGACCGGGCGCACACCTATGTCCAGGGAGCTGGCCCGATCCCATTCCGGCGCCTTGTCCGGCACCGATTCCGTTTATGACGCGCTATTCGAGAAATTCGGCGTATACCGCGCCCATGACATGGACGACATGGTGACCGCACTGATCATGCATGCACAGCCGCATCCGGTGGGTCCGGGGGGGCTGGTCACGTTGCATGACTCCGGCGGGGAACGGCAATTGCTGATTGATCTGGCCGAGGCGGCCCAGGTGCCGCTGACGGCGCTGGCGCCGCAAAGTATCAGCGCCCTGGAGGCGCTACTGGATCCGGGATTGCCCGCGGTCAATCCGCTGGATGCCTGGAGTGCCGGCGGCCCCGAATATCACAAGATAATGAAGGAATGCTTCGCGGTGCTGCTGCGCGACCCGGGCGCGGCACTGGGCGCCGTGGTCCATGACCGTGGACCGGGCGGGAGCCTCTACCCGATCTATCTCGACTATCTCTGGTGTGGCCACAAGGCATCAGGCAAACCGGTGTTCCTGGTGGCGGCGACCCAGGGCGTGGGTGCAGATCCGCAAGTGCTGGAGTCCACCCGCGCCGGACTCCCGGTGATGGATGGTGTCTCGGCCTTTCTCAGGGGTGTAAAGGCGGTGCTCGATTATCGGGATTTTCTTTTGCTGCCGGACCCGGAGCCGCCGCTGCCACTCGGAGGAAGGGCGCGGCAGTGGCAGCAACGGCTGGCATCCGGCGCCACGCCGGATGAGCTTGAGGCCATGAAGTGCCTGGCGGACTTCGGCATCCCGGTCGTGGCCATGCGTCGTTGCAGTAATGAAGATGAGGTGCTCAGCGCGGCGGAAGAATTAGGCTATCCGGTGGTTTTGAAGACGGCACAAGCCGGCATGCTCCACAAAAGTGACGTGGATGGTGTGCGCATCCGGATTAGCAATTCGCAGGCTCTGTGCGACGCCTATGCGGACCTGGCACACCGGCTGGGTGCCCACGTTACGGTGTCGGTCTACGTGCCGGACCCGGCGGTGGAAATGTTCCTCGGTATGCGTTCCGATGCCCAGTTCGGTCCAGTGGTGATCATGGGATTCGGCGGCATCCACGCCGAAGTGCTGGGAGATACGGTCTGCCTGTTGCCGCCGTTTGACGCCGACACGGCCGCGCGCCTGCTGAATCGCCTCCGGTTGCGGCCGCTGCTGGAGGGTGTGCGCGGTGCGCCGGCCGTGGATGTCACCGGATTTTGCCGTGTGGCCGCGGCGTTTTCGCAGCTCGCCGTGGCCCTCGGAGAGGTCGTGCAAGAGTTGGATATCAATCCGGTTCGGGTGCGCCCCGACGGGTGCCAGGCCGTGGACGCGTTGATCATTCCGCGCCGGAACACTGGTGCGGCGACCCCGGAACCTGAATAATTGGCGGACGCGGGCCGCCCCCGCAATAAGGATGAAGCCCATGAGCGGTATTCACAATCAGGCGAAGGTTAAGGAGTTGCACGCGTTTCTCAAACACATGCCCGAGGTACGCATGCTGGAAGTCATCATGCCGGACATCAACGGCATCCTGCGCGGCAAGCGCATCCCCATTGCCGAAGCGGCCGAGCTTTTTCAAGACGGCATCAAGGCCTGCGGTTCACTTACCCTGCTCAGCAGCAAGGGAGAGACTTTCCCGGAACTGGGGCTGGGCTCCATCGACGGTGACCCTGACAATCTGATCACCCCCATCCGGGATACGCTGGTCCCGATTCCCTGGTTGGAGTCGAAAACAGCCCAGGTCCTGGTGGGCATGACCAATGTGGGCGGCGAACCCAGCATTTATGATTCGCGCAATATCCTGCGCCGGGCCATGCAACCGTTGCTGGACATGGGTCTGAAAGTGGTCGTGGCCACTGAACTGGAGTTCTACCTGCTGCAGCCCTCCGCCAGTTTGACGCCTGAGCCGCAGTATCCATGTGTTCCGGGTACCGGCATCAAGCAGGATGGCCTGCAGTATTCGATGACCGAGGATCTGTGGGATTGCGACGCCTTCATAGAAGATGTGCACATCACCTGCGAAAAGCAGTATTTGCCCTCCACAGCGACGCACTCGGAGTTTTCCCCCGGACAGCTTGAGATCAACCTGCACCACGTGGACGACCCGATACTGGCGTGTGATCACGCAGTTTTGCTGAAACGGGTCATCAAGGGTGTGGCCCGCAAGCACGGATACGGCGCCACATTCATGGCGAAGCCATTTGCAGAGCACGCCGGCAGCGGGTTGCACATACATATAAGTGTGTATGACCGGAAAGGGCAGAACATCCTGGCACGCGGGGGCAAAGGCAGCCCGCCCATTGGTGCCGGCATGCGCCATGCTGTTGGCGGGCTGTCCGAGACCATGGCCGAGTGCATGGCGCTGTTTGCGCCCAACGCCAATTCCTACCGCCGCCTGAAACCCAGGTCATTCGTTCCGCTCAAGCCCAATTGGGGTTACAACCATCGCGGCGTGGCCCTGCGCATCCCGGTCAGTGACGCGAAGAATCTGCGCATCGAACATCGCGTGGCCGGCGCGGATGCGAATCCCTACCTGGTTATGGCTGCCATCCTGATGGGGATCCACCACGGGCTGAAGAACAAGTGTGACCCCGGGCCCATGGTGAAGGAAGGGACCTGGATGGAGGATTTCGAGGTGACCCTGCCCACGCGCTGGGACGCGGCGTTGGAACGGTTTGATCGCAGCAAGCTGCTGCCAAAGTATCTGGACCAGGAATTTTGCCGCATCTTCAGCATCTGCCGGCACAGTGAAAGCGATCAGTTCCAGGCGCAGATCAGCAATCGGGATTATGAGTGGTATCTGCGCGCTGTGTGATCGGCTGGCGTAGGGCGCGCTTCAGCGCGCCTGGAACTTGAAGGCCGGCTAAAGCCGGCCCTGCAGGATATTAAACGAGAGGTCGTTGCGCCCGTGTCTGATTCACAGGTTGCTGGTATCGGAACGGCGCCGGCCAGCCAGGTGAACTCCTATTACGCGGCCACGGACTACCCGGCGCCGGTGTTCCCCAGTCTGCGGGAAAACCTGGATGTGGATGTGGCCATCGTCGGCGCCGGATTCACCGGTATCAATACCGCCATTGAACGCGCTGATCGCGGTTACCGCGTTGCGGTGCTGGAGGCGCAGCAGGTTGGGTGGGGATGCAGCGGCCGTAATGGCGGGCAGATGATTGCCGGGCTGACGGGCTACCAGCGACTGCTGCGCCAGTTCGGCGCCGAGGACGCCGGAAAAATCTGGCGGCTCGGCGTGGATGGCCTGGACCTGGTCCAGGGGCGCATCCAGCGCTTCGGCACCCAGTGTGAGCTGAAAATGGGCGTGTTTACGGCGGCCTGCACCAGGCGCCAGATGCAGGCCCGGCGTGACGACAAGGCCTGCGAAGAACGACTGGGCTATCCACATTCCCTGGAATTGGTCGAGCGCGATCAGTTGCGGGTGGGCGCGGATCAGGTGGTCCTTGCCGGCAATGCCTACCTGGACGGGCTGGTCCCGAAACTCTCCTTTACGCGCAGAGATATTCGGGGCACGGCGTGGTTGCGACGCATGTATTTGGGTGGCTTCTGGCCGGCGCCATCAGCGGTTCCCCGGCGGAGTTCGAAATCCTGTCCCGGCTCCGGCATTGGCGCCTGCCGGGCGAAAAGTGGTTCGCCAGCCCCACACTGGCCATCGGCATGAGCTATTACAGACTGAGAGATAGCCTTTAAATCGGGAAGCAGGTCTGCCCCAGCGCCTAGTAATATGCTGCAAAATTACGCGTGGGCAGCAGCAGCGACGTGAAAAAATTGAGGAAAAAATTCCTATATTGCACACCGGATGGCGCTCAAGTTAGTATACGCCGCTCCGCGCGGCGATAATCTGTAAATATCAGATATTCCTCAGTGTTTTAGGGCTCCACGCCCGCAACACCGGCGGGTGAAAAAAACTGGATTTCGGGGGTTACTCTTCAGTGATTGGATGCATGTGGCGCGCGCAGAATGCCGGCACCACGAAAAATCATGAAATCGGATCTCAAAATCACCCGGCGAATGGGCAGCGTGCGGTGTCTGCTGTAATCGCGCCGGTGGCCAACCCATTGCTGCTGGCTGCGCTTGTTGCTGCCGGTGCAGACTACTGATCAATATGCCACTACAGCGAGAGAATCCTACCGGGCGACTGGTCTCCATGGGGGTCGTCGTCTTCATGCATATCGGCATTATTTATGGTCTGGCCTATGGCCTGAGCCGCGCCAACGTGGAAGTCATACCGCCTCCCCTCAGTGCCGATCTTCTCGACGAAGAAGTGGAAGAGGAGGAGGCCGAGCCCCCACCGCCGCCGCCGGAATTTGAACCGCCGCCGCCGGATTACGTGCCGCCGCCGGAGATTTCCATTGACTTGCCGGTGTCCACGTCCCAAACGGCAATCACGGCCGTCACCAGTGAAAAGAAGCCACCGGCTCCGCCGCCGCCGCCCAAGGTCGAAACGCCATCGACATTGCCGAAAGCCGATCCGCGTCGACCCAATTCACAGCCTGATTATCCGTCCGCGTCACGCCGCCTCGGCGAGGCGGGGTCCGTCGTGCTGGCATTGCTGGTGGGAGAAGACGGCAAGGTCAAGGAAGCAAAGATCGATTCGCCCAGCGGATTCCCGCGCCTGGATGAAGCGGCGGCAAAGGAGGCATTACGGCGCTGGAAGTTCCAACCCGGCACCGAAAACGGCAAGCCCAAGACCATGTGGCACAAGGTCAAAGTGACATTCCGGTTGGAAGACGCGCGCTAAGTGGCGGCTCGTGTGCAGGGTTAAATGGCCGGAAACCGAATCAATCAACGCGAATCAATCAACGATGTGGTGTTCCAAACTGAAGGGGTATATCTCATGACGACGCAACTAAAACTGCGCTACGTACTGCATATGGTCGTGGCGGTCGCGGTGTTTCTGTGTGCCCCGCTGGCT
>MGYT01000077.1:13562-15850 GCA_001801865.1 Gammaproteobacteria bacterium RIFCSPLOWO2_02_FULL_61_13 | reverse complement strand
ATGACCTCGTCCGCTTCACCGTGGTGCCATAACTCCGGCGCCAGTTTCGCCTGCTGCTCCTGTTCCGGCAGCAGCGGCTCCAGGTCCACCATGGCCTGGTTAGTGCGCGAGGCAAACTTCCCATCCTTATCCAGCACATAGGCGATACCGCCGGACATGCCGGCGGCAAAGTTGCGGCCGGTTTCTCCCAGCACCAGCACGGTGCCGCCGGTCATGTATTCACAACCGTGGTCGCCGACCCCTTCCACGACAGTCAGGGCGCCGGAGTTGCGCACCGCAAAGCGCTCGCCCGCGACACCGCGGAAATAGGCCTCGCCGGCAATGGCGCCATACAGCACGACGTTGCCGGTGATGATGTTCTCGCCCGGATCGCCACGAAACTTCGGCGAGGGCTGCACGGCGATGCGTCCGCCCGACAATCCCTTGCCGCAGTAATCGTTGGTATCGCCGATCAGATCGAGCGTGATGCCCCGGGCCAGGAACGCGCCGAAGCTCTGCCCCGCAGATCCGCGCAGCCGCACGTGAATGGTGTCGTCGGGCAGACCCTCGTGCCCGTACCGTTTCGCCACCTGCCAGGACAACATGGTCCCCACAGTGCGGTTCACGTTGCGGATCGGCATTTCAATGGTCACTTTCTCGCGCTGCTCCAGCGCCGGCCGGGCCAGTTCAATCAGCCGGTTGTCCAGCGCGCGCTCAAGCCCGTGGTCCTGCTGCGTGCAGTGATAGCGCGCGACCTCCACCGGCATCTGCGGCGTGTAAAAGATGCGCGAGAAATCCAGCTTGCGCGCCTTCCAGTGCTCGACGCCGCGGCGCATGTCGAGCAGATCCACGCGTCCGATCAGTTCATTGAACGTGCGCACGCCCAGTTGCGCCATCAGTTCGCGCACTTCCTCCGCCACGAAGAAGAAATAATTCACCACGTGCTCGGGCTTGCCGGTGAATTTCCTGCGCAGCACCGGATCCTGGGTGGCCACGCCCACCGGGCAGGTGTTCAGATGACACTTGCGCATCATAATGCAGCCTTCCACCACCAGCGGCGCGGTGGCAAAACCAAACTCATCGGCACCCAACAACGCCCCCACCACCACGTCCCGCCCGGTCTTCATCTGCCCGTCCACCTGCACGGAGATACGGCTCCGCAACCGGTTCAGCACCAGCGTCTGCTGGGTCTCGGCCAGCCCCAGCTCCCACGGTGAACCGGCATGCTTGATGGATGACCAGGGCGAGGCGCCGGTGCCGCCGTCATGGCCGGCAATGGTCACGTGATCCGATTTGGCCTTGGCCACACCGGCGGCAATGGTGCCGACACCGGTCTCGGATACGAGTTTGACGCTGACGGCCGCCTCCGGATTGGCGTTCTTCAGATCGTGGATCAATTGCGCCAGATCCTCGATGGAATAGATATCGTGGTGCGGCGGCGGGCTGATCAGTTCCACACCCGCTGTCGCGTAGCGCAGCTCGGCGATGTACTCGGACACTTTGCTCCCCGGCAACTGCCCGCCCTCGCCCGGCTTGGCGCCCTGGGCGACCTTGATCTGCAGCATCTCGGCCGAGGCCAGGTATTCGGCGGTGACGCCGAAACGGCCGGAGGCCACCTGCTTGATCTTGGATTTGAGGGAATCGCCGGGCTGCAACGGGATGTCCACTTCGACGCGCTGCGACCCGAGCCGGCTCATGAAGGTCTCCCCGGGGGCGATGGGGGCATAGCGGCGCCGATCCTCGCCGCCTTCACCGGTGTTGCTGCGTCCGCCGATGCGGTTCATGGCCACTGCCAGCGTGGTATGCGCCTCGGTGGAAATGGAACCCAGGGACATGGCGCCGGTGGAAAAGCGTTTCACGATCTCCGTCGCGGATTCAACTTCCTCGATGGGTACCGGCTTGCAGGCATCGAACCGGAACTCAAACAGCCCGCGCAACGTCATCAACCGCTGGGACTGATCATTAATCAGCCGGGCGTACTCCTTATATGTACTGTACGAGTTGCCCTGGGTGGCATGCTGGAGCTTGGCAATGGCGTCCGGCGTCCACATGTGTTCCTCGCCGCGCACGCGATAGTAGTATTCGCCGCCCGCATCCAGCGCGCCGGCCAGCACCGGGTCGTTGCCATAGGCCGCGCGATGCACGCGAATGGCCTCTTCGGCCAGCTCAAAAATGCCGAGTCCTTCCACCGTGGACGTGGTGCCGGTGAAATACCGGTCCACCACGGCCCGGGACAATCCCACCGCCTCGAATATCTGCGCGCCGGTGTAGGCCATGTAGGTGGAAATGCCCATCTTGGACATGACCTT
>MGYT01000077.1:12323-13515 GCA_001801865.1 Gammaproteobacteria bacterium RIFCSPLOWO2_02_FULL_61_13 | reverse complement strand
CGGCGCCATAGGCTCCAAGCAGCGCAAAGTGATGCACTTCGCGCGCCGAGCCGGTTTCCACCACCAGGCCGGTGGAGGTGCGCAGACCCTTGGACACGAGGTGCTGATGGATCGCGGACAGCGTGATGAGCACCGGGATGGCGACATTGTCCCGATCGGTTTTGCGGTCGGAAATGATCAGGATCCCGCACCCGGAACGGGCGGCATCCGCCGCCTGCGCGCACAGTGACGCGAGTCCCGCCTCGATAGCGGCCTTGCCCCATGCCACCGGGTAGGTGGAATCCAGCTCATAGGAGCGGAACTTGCCCTCGGTCCAGCGCTCGATGTCACGGATGGTCTCCATCTGGTTGAAGTCGAGCACCGGCTGCGACACTTCCAGGCGCAGCGGCGGATTCATTTCATCGATGCCGAGCAGGTTGGGTCGCGGGCCGATGAATGACACCAGCGACATGACCAGTTCCTCGCGAATGGCGTCAATGGCCGGATTCGTCACCTGCGCAAACATTTGCTTGAAGTAGTGGTAAATGGTCTTGTCCTTGTTGGACAACACCGCCAACGGCGAATCGTTGCCCATGGACCCTACAGGCTCTTCGCCGTTGCGGGCCATGGGTGTAAGCAGCAACTTGACGTCTTCCTGGGTATAGACAAACGCCTGCTGCCGATCCAGCAGGGACTCGGCAGTCGCCGGGATGCGCTCGCGCTCGCCGTGCAGGTCGTCGAGGCGCACGGTAATGCGCTCCACCCATTCCTGGTACGGCCGCGTGGCGATGAATGAATCCTTCAACTCCTTGTCATCGATGATGCGGCCCTTTTCCAGGTCCACCAGGAACATCTTGCCGGGCTGCAGGCGCCACTTCTTCACGATCTTTTCCTCGGGAATGGGCAGCACGCCCACTTCCGAGGCCATGATGACCAGGTCATCGTCGGTAACGATGTAGCGCGACGGGCGCAGCCCATTGCGATCCAGCGTGGCGCCGATGCGATACCCGTCGGTGAAGGCCATGGACGCGGGTCCATCCCACGGTTCCATCATCGCCGCGTAGTAGGCGTAGAAGGCGCGCCGCGCCGGGTCCATGGACGTGTGCGCCTCCCAGGCCTCGGGGATCATCAGCATCATGGCCTGGGCTATTGGGTAGCCGGCCATGACCAGCAACTCCAGCGCGTTGTCGAAGGAGGCCGAATCCGATTGCCC
>MGYT01000077.1:6501-12300 GCA_001801865.1 Gammaproteobacteria bacterium RIFCSPLOWO2_02_FULL_61_13 | reverse complement strand
TCCGATTGCCCCGGGTAAATCAGCGGCCAGATCTTGTCCAGGTCCTCGCCCAGGATCGGGCTGGAGATGGCCCGCTGCCGCGCCCGGATCCAGTTCACGTTGCCGCGCAGGGTGTTGATCTCGCCGTTGTGGGCGATCATGCGGTAGGGATGGGACAGTTCCCAGGTGGGGAAGGTGTTGGTGGAAAAGCGCTGGTGCACCAACGCCAGCGCCGATTCAAAGCGCGGGTCCTGCAGGTCGCGGTAATAGGCGCCGACCTGGTTGGCCAGCAACATGCCCTTGTAGCAAATCGTGCGTACGGACATGGACGGCACGTAATACTCCTTGCCGTGTTCCAGGCGCAGCGCCTGGATCGCATGACCGGCGGACTTGCGGATGATGTAGAGCTTGCGCTCGAGGGCGTCCGCCACGGTGATGCCCTTGCCGCGGCCGATAAAGACCTGCTGGATCACCGGTTCGAGATTCCTGGCCGGCACCGCCAGATCGCTGTTGTCCACGGGCACATCGCGCCAGCCGAGCAGCAGCTGTCCTTCTTCGCGGATCGCCCGCTCCAGCTCGTACTTGCAGGCCAGGCGCGAGGCCGGGTCCTGGGGCATGAACACCATGCCGATGCCGTACTGCCCCGCTTTCGGCAACTTCACGCCCTGTTTCGCCATCTCCTCGCGGAAAAATTTGTCGGGGATCTGGGTCAGCAGACCGGCGCCGTCGGATAATTTCGGATCCCAGCCCACCGCCCCGCGGTGCGACAGGTTTTTCAGCAACGTGAGGCCCTGCTCCACGATGGAATGGGAGCGGACACCCTTTATATGGGCGACGAAACCCACGCCACAGGCGTCGTGCTCCCGGGCGGGGTCGTAGAGGCCCTGGCGGGCGGGCGGGCGGTGGTTATTCACGTTGGTTTCTCATCAACGAGGCGCGCAAAAAGGGAGAGGGACTATACCGACCGACCCCCTGCCCTTCAAGACTTCAGGGCAGTGAGTATGCCGGTTCCGCGGCGCGGCGCCTGGCGTTGTGACTGGATTGAGCCGCCAGATTGCCGATTTCCCGCGGGGTCAGGGCTAAAGCACTGACCCCTTCCGGATTCCGTCATTTCTCGCGCCGGCGCAGCTTCTGCTCAATCTCTTCCAACTCGGTCAGCGCCTGCTTCAGCAGCGCGTCCAGCACCTCGGCGTTTTCCAGTTGCACGGCCTGTTCCTCGAAATCCGGGTCCAGGCCACTCTTGAAATCACGCCGGATGGCATCCACCCGTTCGCGCAGTTCCGCCTGTTTCTGCCGCAGCTGCTGTTCTGATTCACCATTCCTGTCCATACCCTGCACTCCCAGTTACCCAGCCGTCGTCGCGTAATGTCTGATAATTTCCGCTGCCGCGCAAAGACTTTTGCATCCTGTTGTTCGGCGCGCATGGACACATTTCTTGATTTGCCGCAACGACGCCAGCGTGGAGGACCGGGAGAATATCAATGGATTTTGGCGCATGCATGCAAGGAGATTACAAGTGATCAGGTTTCCCCAAGGCACCCGGATATTCGCCGACCGCAAGGCCGCAGGCCGTGCCTTGGCGCAGGCACTCGCGCATCTGCGGGAGGTTCCGGATGTGGTGGTGCTCGCACTTCCCCGCGGCGGCGTCCCGGTTGCCTATGAGATTGCCGAACGTCTGGGCGCTCCGCTGGACGTCTATGTCGTCCGCAAACTGGGCGTGCCCGGGCAGCCGGAATACGCCATGGGGGCCATCGCCTCCGGAGGCGGGCGCGTCGTAAACGAGGAGGTCGTGGACGCGCTGGGGATTGACCCGGCGGCAATTGATGCGATCGCAGAAAAGGAATCCCGGGAAATACTGCGGCGCGAACAGGCGTACCGTGGCAACCGGACGCCTCTTGATGTCGCGGGCAAGACCGTCATCGTCGTGGATGACGGCATGGCCACCGGCTCAACCATGCTGGCAGGCGTACGTGCCCTGCGGCAACTGCACCCCGCACGCATCATTCTCGCCGTGCCACACGCGCCACCGGATACCTGCGCCACGCTGTCGCGGGAGGTGGATGAGCTGGTTTGCCTGGAAATGCCGGAACCCTACCTCGCGGTAGGCCGGTGGTATGGGGAGTTTCCGCAAATCGAAGATGCCGAAGTCACGGACTTACTGGAGCGGGCACGGGATGCGGAGCTACGGCGCGCATCCGCTGCCAGGGGTTGACCCGCCGCCAAAGGAACTGACCGACCGTCAGGACCCTTTAAGTTTCTTATTGATTTCCCTTTCGGCGGCCAGCCAATGCGCCATGCAGTCTCCGTTAAAACCGGATTGCACCGCCTTGAAATACGCGGCATCCCGAATCATCGCCTGCCGGTCGCTTTCGGATACTTTCGTCGCACCCTTGCCCGGCGTGGGCTTTGCCGGCGCCTTGCGAACGGCCACAGCCTTTGGGGTGTTCTTGGCCAATGAAGTAGTGCGTGCCATGTATGCAACCTCCTGCCTGCAGGTGCAGGCATGAACGACGTACTTATCTGAAGCGACCTCTCACACTGTTAATGTTAAAACCAAAAGTACAACCGGACTTGATTTGCATCAAGCGGGAAAACACCCGCCCGGCCGGCCTCAGCCGCGCTGTTTTCCCAGCAAATATCCGACCAGGTCGTCAAGGGTGACGAGTTTTCGATAGTCCGCCTCCGGGATATCCACGCCCAGCTGCCTGTGCAGCGCCATCAGGAAGTTCAGCCAGTCCATGGAATCCAGGTCCACCTGCTGGCGCAACGGCCGGTTCGGCACCAGCTCCGCGGGTTCAATTTCCGGCGCGATAGTCCGCAAAATGGACAGCGCAGCAACTCGCATCTCTTCCGCGTTCATAGTTCCTCCGGGCGTTGCAGCCGGTCATGAAGTTCCGTCAGGAAGCGGGCGCCACGAATACCGTCGCTGACGCGGTGGTCGCCGCTCAGGCTCGCGGTCACTACGGGCAGGGCGCGCACGGCGCCGGTGTCGTCAATCCAGGGCCGATCGGCGACGCGGCCGAAACCCACCAGCGCCACCTGCGGCGGGTAGATCACGCCGAACACGGCGCCCGCCCCCTGCTCGCCCAGGTTGGTGACGGTAATGGTCGGATCCGACATCTCGGAACTGCGCATGGATCCGGCGCGGGCCCGTTGCACGAGGTCGGCCAGGCTGCCCATCAGTTCAACCAGGGATTTCCGATCCACGTCGTGGATGGCCGGCGCCACGAGACCCCCCTGCCGGAGGGAGATGGCGACACCAACATGCACGCCCGCGCCCGGCTCGAAGCGGTCACCGCGCCAGAAACCGTTCAGTTCCGGTGTGCGCGCCAGCGCCAGTGCCACTGCCTTCAGTTGCAGCACACCCAGGAGCAGGCGTTCCGTGACAGCGTGCTTCTCGTTCTCACGCAGCAGCCATTCCACGGCGCGCTGCATCGGAATGTCCTGGGAAAGATAGTAATGAGGGATCTCACGCTTGGAACGGCCCATCGCCGCGGCAATCGCCCGGCGCATTTCCGCCTTGCGGTCCAGCGGCGCGGTATGGTGCGCGGCGGCGGCCTTGTCCACGTCGGCCACGGTTACCGATCCATGGGGACCGCTGCCGGAGATACCTTCCAATTCGACATGAAGTTCCTGCGCGTGCCGTCGGGCCGCGGGAGAAACGGGCCTGCGGGCGGCGGCGGGTGCCTCCCTATGGGGGGCCGATACTGCCGCGGTCCCCGGTTCGACGTGGGCAGCCAAGGGGGGCAGTTTCGCGGCGCTGCGTTGTTTGCGCATCGCCTCCACCTGCCCGGCGGATTCACCCGCTTCACGCAGGATGGCCATGGTCGTGCCCACGGGCACCTTCTGCCCCGGCTCCAGGGTCAACGCATGCACCACCCCTTCGTGCCAGATCTCCACGTCCACGGCGGCCTTGGAGGTGTCGACGACGGCGACGACCTGCCCGCGCTTCACGGTATCGCCCGGCTTGATGCGCCATTCCAGCAAGGTGCCCTCGTCCATATCGGCGCCCAGCGATGGCAGATTGAATTCGATCATCGTGAACTTCCTGCATGTATGCCTGTGAGGTGCCGCGTTTCATCGCTGCACGTCCCGATCGTATGTTGGCGGACACGCCGCGAGTACATCCCTGTAGGCTCGTGTTCCGCCATCCATGGCTCCACACGGTCCGCCAACATACGATCGGGACGCACATCGATTTCCATGTAGTATTGGCCCATCACCCAAAGAGTGACTTGGCAGCTGCAACAATTTTTTCCGGCTGCGGTAGCGCGGCCTCCTCCATGTGCCTGGCATAGGGGATCGGCACTTCTTCGCTGCAGACGCGCGCCGGCGGGGCATCGAGGTCGTAAAGGGCCTGTTCGCTGATGCGGGCGATGATCTCAGCCGCCAGACTGCCGGTGCGCCAGCACTCATCTATCACCACGACGCGGCGGCACTTGCGCACCGAGGCAAGAATGGTTTCCGTATCCAGAGGCCGCAGCACGCGCAGATCCACGACTTCAGCGGAGATGCCGGCGGCGGCCAGCAATTCGGCGGCGGCCAGTGTCTTCGCCAAGGACCCGCCGTAGGTGATCAACGACACCGCGTCACCGGGCCGGCGCACCGCGGCGGACTCGAGGTCCACCTCAAGCGCATCGGGGATGTCCTCCTCCAGGTTGTACAACTGCGCATGCTCGAACAGGATCACCGGATCCGGATCCTGCAACGCCGGCCAGAGCATGCCGCGCGCATCGGCAACGGTGGCCGGGCACAGTACCTTGATCCCGGGTATATGCGCGTACCAGTTCTCGAAACTGTGCGAGTGCTGGGCGGCCACCTGCCGACCCGCACCGGTGGCCATGCGAATCACAATGGGCACCGAAAACTGGCCGCCGGACATGTGCCGGTAGAGCGCCGCCGTGTTCACGATCTGGTCCAGGGCCAGCAGGCTGAAGTTCACGGTCATCACTTCCACAATGGGACGCATGCCGCCCAACGCGGCGCCGATACCGGCGCCGACAAAGCCCAGTTCCGACAACGGCGTGTCACGGATGCGCTCGGGACCGAACTCCTCGTACAACCCCTTGCTGACGGCATAGGTGCCCCCGTAGCGGCCGACGTCCTCGCCCATCAGGAAGACGCGCGGGTCCCGTGTCAGCGCCTCGCGCAAAGCCTGGCGCATGGCCTCGCGGCAGGAAATGCGCGTCATGACGACGTCCCGGGTTGCGATTCTCGCGGCGTATGAACGTCACGCGTGAGATCCGAGATCGACTCCCAGGTGCCAGCCTCGGCGAACTGCACCGCCTGCGCCACTTCCTCGTTCACGCGGGCATCGAGGGCAAGAAATTCCTCCTCCGTGAGCCTGCCCTCGGCCTTCAGTCGCGCGGTGAAGGAATGCAACGGTCCGCGCGTCTTCCACTGCTCGACCTCGGCCTTGTCGCGATACAACTCCGGGTCAAACATGGAGTGGGCGCGGAAGCGATAGGTCTGCAACTCAAGGAATAGGGGTCCGCTGCCGTCGCGCACCTGTTGCTGCGCCGCCCGCGTGGCTTCGTACACGGCAACCACGTCCTGGCCGTCCACCTTGCCGGTCGCGACGGTATAGGACGCCGCCTTGGCGCACAGATCCGTCTGCGCCTCCGAGCGCTCCAGGGCCGTGCCCATCGCATACAGGTTGTTCTCGCAGCAGAACAGCACCGGCAGTTTCCACAACGCGGCCAGGTTCAGGGATTCATGGAACGCGCCTTCCGCCACCGCCCCTTCACCGAAAAAGCAGGCCGTGACGCGAGTGCGTCCCTGCATCTTGTCGGCCAACGCCAGGCCCACGGCCAGCGGCAA
>MGYT01000077.1:5440-6456 GCA_001801865.1 Gammaproteobacteria bacterium RIFCSPLOWO2_02_FULL_61_13 | reverse complement strand
GTGCATGGAGCCGCCGCGGCCCCGGGAACAACCTTCCTGTTTGCCGTACATCTCGGCCATGATCACGCCCATGGGCATGCCGCGCACCAGCGCATGGCCGTGCTCACGATAGGTCGTCACGATGCTGTCTTCCGGCAGCAGTGCATGCAGGGTGCCGACCGCCACGGCCTCTTCGCCTATATAAAGGTGCAGGAAGCCGCGGATCTTGCCGGCGCCGTACAGTTCCGCGGCCTTCTCCTCCATCCTGCGGATGCGCAGCATGTCGTGCAGCAACGCCAGCGCCTGTCCGCGCTCCCAGGGCACCGGTCCGGATGGCGCCGGCGCGATCATGCCCCGCCCTCCAGCGTGGATGTGTCCCCTTCCGGCAATCCCAGTTCCCGCGCCTTCAGCAACCGGCGCATGATCTTGCCGCTGCGTGTGCGCGGCAACGCGGGCAGAAACGCGATCTCCTTGGGCGCCACCGCTGCGCCCAGGCGCTTGCGCGCGTGACCGAGCAATTCCATGTTCAGGGCAGCAGAGGGTTCAAAACCCTTCTTCAGCGACACGAATGCCTTCACCACCTCGCCCACCACCGGGTCGGGCTTGCCGATGACGCCGGCCTCGGCAACGGCAGGATGCTCCATCAGCGTGCTTTCCACTTCGAACGGGCCGATCAGGTGGCCGGCGGACTTGATCACATCGTCGGCACGGCCCACGAACCAGAAATAGCCGTCCGCATCGCGGCGCGCCAGGTCTCCGGTCAGGTAGAAGTCGCCACGGAAACACTTGCGATAGCGGTCGTCATCATGCAGGTAGCCGCGAAACATCGACGGCCAGCCGGTCCGAAGCGCCAGTTCGCCTTCGCGGTCCGCCTCGGTGACCGGCACGAGGGCCGCGGCTTCCTCGTGGTGTTCCACGATACAGGCCTCCACGCCGGGCAGCGGCAACCCCATGGAGCCCGGTTTGATGTCCAGTGCGGCGTAATTTGCAATCATGATCCCGCCCGTTTCCGTCTGCCACCAGTTGTCATGGATCGG
>MGYT01000077.1:690-5429 GCA_001801865.1 Gammaproteobacteria bacterium RIFCSPLOWO2_02_FULL_61_13 | reverse complement strand
GCGGGTAGGTATGTTGCCGCGCCAGGTCTGCGCCGGCCTTCATCAGCAGCCGGATTGCCGTCGGCGCCGTATACCAGACGCTGACCTTTTGTTCGGCCAGGATCCCGTACCAGCGCTCAGCGTCAAAGTCCATTTCATCAACGATGCTGGACACGCCCTGCAACAGCGGCGCGATGATGCCGTAGGACGTGCCCGTGACCCAGCCGGGATCCGCGGTGCACCAGAATATATCCTGATCATGCAGATCGAGCGCGTAACGCCCGGTCATGAAATGCATCAGCACTGCCTCGTGCACGTGCACCGCGCCCTTGGGTTTCCCGGTGGTGCCGCTGGTGAAGTGCAGCAGGGACGGATCCCCGGGCCGGGTCGGTTCAACCACGCAGTCATCGGCAGCCGCCGCCATCAAGTGCCCGAGATCAAGGGTCCCCGGCACGGATGTGGCGGCGCCCTCGCCCACCAGCAGCACATGCTCGAGCGTGGGCAACTGGTCGCGGATGGGTTTGACCTTGCGCAGGTAAAGGGACTCCGTCGTAACCAGCACGCGCCCCTCACCCAGTTTGATGCGCGTGGCGATGGGCTCCGGCCCGAACGCCGAAAACAGCGGCGACACCACGGTCCCATTCTTGAGCCCGCCGAGCACGGCGATATAGAGCTCCGGCACCCGCCCGGCGAGTACGAACATCCGGTCCCCCTTGCCGACGCCCAGCGAGCGCAACACATTGGCGAAGCGATTGGTCAGCCGCGCAAGTTCCCTGTAGCTGACGTCGCGCGCGGCGCCGGTACTGTCGAGGAAGCGGAATGCGGTGCGGGTGGCGATGCTGCCCGCGGCGTGGCGGTCCACTGCCGCAACGGCGATGTTCAGCGCGCCGCCAGGGAGGGTCGCGAGTTCTCGCCGGACAGCATCCCAATTGAAAGCCGCGCGTACGGCGGAGTAATCGGAAAGATGGGGGGCGGCACCGGATTTCCCGGTGGCTTTTTGAATGACATTCGGCCGCGCCATGCCCCACTCCAGGTCTGTCTCCGTCGCCGGGAGATGCTAGCGTCCGGCGCCGGGGGCCTGTTGATCCTAATCAAGCGCCCAATCAGCCACTGCAGCGGTGCAGCGACACGGCGACCGGTTCGCCCTGGCAGATTTCCTGCAAACCCTCGGGATTGAGGATTCGGATAGAACGGCGGTCCACTTTGATCAATCCGTCCTGTTGCAGGCGGGACACGGCGCGGCTCACCGTTTCGATGGTCAGGCCCAGATAGTTCCCCAGTTCGTAACGCGACATGGTGAGCCGGAATTCCCTGGGGGAATAATGCAGACGCTGGAAGCGGTGCGACAGGGCCAGCAGAAATGCGGCGACACGCCCGAGCGCCTGCCGCTGATTGATACTGAGCAGCAATTCCTGTTCCGCAGTGATTTCCATACCGATCAAACGCATCAGCGATTCGTGCAACGCGGGGACGTGGCTGCAGATATCGGACAACTCATCGTAAGGCAGGTTGCAGATACTGCTGATCTCCAAAGCCTTTGCGGTACAGGTGTGGTGATGGGTGCCGAGGGCATCCAGGCCCATCAATTCCCCGGGCAGGAAAAACCCGATGATCTGTTCGTCACCGGATTCCGTCTGCAATTGCACCTTCAGGCTGCCGGAGCGGACCAGGTACAGCGAATCCAGGGGTTCGCCGGCGCGGAACAGCACCGCGCCCTTGGCAATGGGCTTTGATTTGCGCACCATGGCGTCCAGTTTTTCCATGTCGGCCTTGGAAATGCCATGCGGCAGGCACAACGCGTTGATGCTGCAATTCGCGCAAGTGGCCCGCAGGCTCGAAAAATCAAGTATTTTCATTAACGGATCCCCCATTTGCTACGCTAGCCGCCTGCCTTGTTCAGGTCAAATATTTTCACTGTCCGGGCTGCCTAATCAAAGGAGGTAAGATTCCGACCATGAAACCTGCATACATACTTATGCTTCTGGCGCTGGCGGCGGCACAGGGCAATGCCGACGAGGCATTTCCGGAAGAAGCCCCGCCCGGCACGCACACCGTTTCCAGTGATCGCCTGCGCGCCATCATGGACAACATCAATCAAAACATTGTCGATGACACGGATAGCGGGGCAGTCCCGGGCGCCATCGACCCAGGGCAATTGGCGCAGCTGGTCGAGGCGATTGAAGAGTTGCTGTATCACGCGGAACTGATGTCGGAAGACCTCGCGCCGCGACACCTGAGTGCCACTGAGGTCGTGACCTTTCGTGCGTTGGCGTCCCAGCTCTATACCGAGGCGCTCAACGTCCGCACCCTCGCCGAGGAGAATCCTGTCAACACCTATGATTTCAATCTGCTCAATGCCGCCTATGAACGCCTTTACCAGACCTGCACCGCGTGTCACGACCAGTTTCGTGACCGGTAACGCGCCGCGGCAGGCACCCGCCCCCGCGTTGATCCCGGTCAATCAGAAAACCAGGTCAGCGTGTAACCTGCCAGTCAAAGTCAGTGGTCCCAAAGCTGTCTCCATAAAGGATGCGAGCATGAAGGCAATGGACAAAAACCCGCAGTCCACTCCTGACGAAGATGCTGACCTGGAGGAGTTTCAGCTCCGCAAGGCGCATCTGCTCAAGGAAATGGAGTCGGGCGTCATATCACCGGCCGACTACAAGCGCCTGAAAGCAGAGGCATGGGAAGTCTACCGGGTCCGAACCGGGCGGCTGGATCTGGACGAAGATGAGGCCAGCGGGTCTCCGTCCCAAAGCGCCGGCTGAACCACCCTCCGGGCACGATCAGTACGTCCGCGCGCTGCGCGACGTAAGGGCGACGGACATTGGCCTGGTCGGGGGCAAAAACGCCTCCCTGGGAGAAATGATCGACAGACTGGCCGGTCACGGCGTGCGTGTTCCGGACGGATTCGCCACAACCTCCCACGCCTACCGGGCCTTTATCGAGGCCAACCAGATCGCCCGGCCGCTGGCCGATCTGATGGCCGGCCTCGCCGAAGAAAAAATACCGCTCGCCAATGCCGGCCATGGCGCCCGCAGCCTGTTCCTGAAGGGCACCTTTCCCGAAGCCGTGGCGGAGGCCATTCGCTGGGCCTACCGGAACATGGAGCATGCCGGAAACTCCCGCAATCCGATGGTCGCCGTCCGCTCCAGCGCCACCGCCGAGGATCTGCCCGATGCCAGCTTCGCCGGGCAGCAGGAGACATTCCTTAATATCCGCGGCGAAGACGCGCTGCTTGACGCGTGCCGCCGTTGTTTTGCATCACTGTTCACCGACCGCGCCATCGTCTACCGCCAGTTGCACGGGTATGACTCCATGCAGGTCGCGCTGTCGGTGGGCGTCCAGCACATGGTGCACTCCGACGAAGCGGGCTCCGGTGTGATGTTCTCCATCGATACCGAAAGCGGTTTTCCCGATGCCGTGCTCATCAACGCCGCCTGGGGGCTCGGTGAAACCGTGGTGCAGGGCAGCGTGGACCCGGACGAATACATGGTGTTCAAACCGCTGCTGAAGCAACCCGGTTGCCGGCCCATTATCGAGAAACGGCTGGGCGCCAAGGAACAGAAAATGATTGGCGCCAACTACGGCAGCGACACCACGCGCCTGGTCAGCACCATCCGCAGCGAACGCGAGCGCTTCGTGCTTGCGGACGCGGAAATCCTGGAACTGGCACGCGCGGCGGTAACCATCGAATCCCATTACCGGCGCGCCGTGGACGTGGAGTGGGCGAAGGACGGTCCCTCCGGCAGGTTATTCATCGTGCAGGCGCGCCCGGAAACCGTGCAGTCACGCACGCCCCATTCCGGCCTCAAGACCTTCACGTTGAAAGCGCCGGGCGAATGCCTGGTCAGCGGCCTCGCCGTCGGCAGCGCCGCCGCGGCGGGCCGGGTCTGCCGTCTGCTCAGCATCTCCGAAATGGAAAAATTCGAGCCGGGCGCCGTGCTGGTCACGGGCAAAACGGATCCGGACTGGGTGCCGGTGATGAAACGTGCCGCCGCCATCGTCACCGATCACGGCGGCCGCACCTCCCATGCCGCCATTGTCAGCCGCGAACTGGGTCTGCCCGCCGTGGTCGGCACGGGACAGGCGACACAATTATTAAAGGACGGCATGGAGGTCACGGTCTCCTGCGCGGAGGGTCAGGAAGGACACGTGTACCGCGGCATTGGGGAAATCACCGTGCAGGACGTGCGCCTGGATCAACTGCCGCAGACACGCACTCAGGTGATGATCAACCTGGCCGAACCTGCCGCGGCGTTGCGCTGGTGGTCCCTGCCCTGCGATGGCGTCGGCCTCGCACGCATGGAATTCATCATCAGCAACATGATCCGCATCCACCCGATGGCGCTGGTGCAGGAAGACAAGGTGACGGATCCCGATGCGCGCCGCCTGATCCAGGACCTGACCTGCGCCTGGGACAACAAACCCGCCTTCTTCGTCGACACGCTCGCCAACGGCATTGCCCTCATCGCGGCGTCGCAATACCCGCGCCCGGTCATCGTGCGCATGAGTGATTTCAAGACCAATGAGTACGCCGAACTCGTCGGCGGTGCGGCATTCGAACCCCATGAACCGAACCCGATGCTCGGCTGGCGCGGGGCAAGTCGCTATTACAGCCCGGAGTACCGGGAGGGATTTGCACTCGAATGCCGCGCCATCCGCAAAGTGCGCGAAGACATCGGACTCGGCAACGTCATCGTCATGATCCCGTTCTGCCGCACGCCTGCCGAAGCCGACCTGGTTCTTGAAGTCATGGC
>MGYT01000077.1:0-672 GCA_001801865.1 Gammaproteobacteria bacterium RIFCSPLOWO2_02_FULL_61_13 | reverse complement strand
CGGACGCAACGGACTGGAGGTGTACGTCATGGGCGAAATCCCGTCCAATGTAATCCTGGCCGACGAGTTCGCCCGGCGCTTCGACGGCTTTTCCATCGGCAGCAACGATCTGACGCAACTGGTGCTGGGCGTGGATCGTGACTCCGAACGGCTGGCGCAGTTGTTCGACGAGGACAACCCGGCGGTCAAGAAAATGATTGCCGAGTTGATCCGCGTGGCCCATGCCCATGGGCGCAAGGTCGGGCTGTGCGGGCAGGCGCCCAGCGACCGGCCCGAGTTCGCGCGTTTCCTGGTGGAGACCGGGATCGATTCCATATCGGTGAACCCGGACAGTTTCGCCCGGGTCAAGACCATCGTGGCGGACGCGGAGCGTCAAGCCAACCAAAAGGCCAACGCCTCGCGGTTGTGAATCGTCATACCGGCGCAGGCCGGTATCCAGTGGATGCTTGCTGGACCCGGCCGCCGTTTTCGCGGCGGTGACGTTTGTTCGCCGGGATGACGTCGACGGAATGATAAATTCCGCCTGATTCACGCCTGCGCTTTAAGCGGCTTTGACCTCGATCTTCTTTTCCTTTTTCTGCGCTTCCGGGGTCTTTGGCAGCGTCAACCTGAGCACCCCGCCCGAGAACTTCGCGTCAATTCTGTCCACGTCCACTGCATCCGGGATCTGAA
>MGYT01000076.1:1989-10173 GCA_001801865.1 Gammaproteobacteria bacterium RIFCSPLOWO2_02_FULL_61_13 | reverse complement strand
CCGCAGTCTCTTACCGACCTGGCTGCGGGCCGCATTCCGCTTGTTTTCTCCATATCCACGTCGACAGATCCTTTCGTGAAATCCGGCAAGGCGAAATATGTGGCGGTGTTTCACCACAGCCGCTTGAAATCGCTGCCGGATGTGCCAACGGTGAGGGAAAGCCTGCCCGGGTTCCCGCTGTTGCCGATATGGGGCGCCTACTTCGGTCCGGCCGGGCTGCCAAGGCCGATCATGCAGCGATTCCACGATGAAATCTCAAAAGCAATGACTGCTCCCGATGTGAGCGCCTTGTTCGAAAAAGCGGGGCTGGTGCCGGGTGACCCGCGTCCCGAGCATCTTTCTGCAAAGATGAAGGAGGACATCGCTTCGGTGGCGAGGTTTGTGAAGGCGGCGGGAATACAGCCCGAATAGAGGATAGTTTCCCAAGCATGTCGTGACGCAATTACTCCGGCTAGATCCCTGCTGACATCATGCCGTTTGACGCCAAAACTCGTCGCAGCCGTCTTCCGTGACCGCGACGAGCGCCGACGCATAGGCCGTTTCGCCGCCCTCGGTGGCGCTGCTGGTCACGGCATAAACTGCATCGGCTTCGAGAGGGTCGCCCGGCCCTTCATCGAGCGAGAGTCCGATCGCGTTGGCAACGACGCCCTCCGGCAGGTGCGCCCCGCCCCGCGCGGCGGCTTCTGCTCAGCACCTGCAAACTCTTGTGATCGACGGCTATTTGGCGCCCTCCTTCTTCATGCCGAGCTTTACCACCAGTTCCGCATTGCTGGCCCGGTCCTTGAGCAATAAGGCTGTCAGGTCAGCGCCCACCAGCGGGGTTTTGTCATACAGCCCGTTCTTGGTTGCAATATCGATAAATAACGGAGTTCGGGACGCCTGGGTGAAAACATTGATCAGGCGTTGCGCAATCGCGGGCGGCAGTCCCTTCGGACCATAGAGAAACTGAATGCTTTTCCCCGTCAGCCCGTAGCCCATTTCCGCCAGGGTCGGCACGTCGGGTGCGAAGTCGAAGCGGTCGCTCTCGTGCGAGGCGATCGCGCGCAATGTCCCGTTCTGCACCTGTTGCGCAAAGCCGGCTGCGGACATGGCCCCGGCGACGATCTGCCCTCCGAGCAAGGCGGTATTGACCCCGCTGTCCCCCTTGAACGGCACGACGATGGCATCAACCTTGGCAGCGTGCAAAAGCGCGCGCGCAAACACTTCAACCGAAGTGCCTATGCCCGGAACGCCAATCGATGCCTTCCCGGGATTTCTTCTTGCGAACTCGATAAATTCCTTGAGCGTCTTGTGCGGGCTGTCGCCCTTGACCACCGTTCCGACCCGCTGGCGCGCCACCATCATCAACGGGTCGACGACATCCATGAAGTCCGGACGGGTGTCCATGAAATGGAACGCCAGCGTGAACACGGAACTCGGATTGATGCCGAGCGTGTAGCCATCGGGCTTTGCGGCGACAACCTCGCTGACCGAAATGGCGCCGCTGGCGCCGGCCCTGGTGATCACGACGACCTCCTGATTCAATATCGTGCGCGCTTCGTTGGCCAATGCGCGGGCGAGAATATCGGTCGAGCCGCCCGGAGGAAATCCGACCAGCAGCTTTACGGGCTGGGACGGATAGCCGCCCTGTGCGGTGGCCATTGATACGGAAAAGGAGAGCGTTAACGCAAGCAGCGTCGCTGAGATTCGTGTGTTCATCGGTAGCTCCATTGAAGGATGGAAATGCGTGGACGACATTGACTCTTACGGCGCGGCTGGTACTGCGCCTTCATCTGTTCAGTGTCGGCAAAACACGGGGGTTTCGCAAGCAAAATCCCTGGCGTAACAAAGCCGAGGTGGGTTGACGCGTCTTCCTGGATGACTCAGATTCAACTGAAAATAACCAGGTAAAAGGATCGCTTATGATCTCTGGCGAATGTGTCTAATCGTTGACAGATAATTAAAACAGCCTACAATTTGGCACATGCCCCCCCTCACCGACCGTGATCGCACGCTGAAACTGGCCCGCCGCCGCCAGGGTGTGACGGCGCGCGAACTGGCCGAAACCGGAATCCACCGCCAGGTGCTGAGCCGGCTGGTCGCCGATGGGGCGCTTGAGCGGGTGGCTCGCGGGCATTATCGATCGCCCTCGACCCCGACTACCGAGCATCACGGCCTCACCATCACGGCGGCCGCGGTTCCTCAGGGAGTCGTGTGCCTGCTGTCGGCGCTGCAGTTTCACGGCATCGGCACGCAACTGCCCCCGGATATCTGGATCGCGATTGACCGGCGCGCCCGGCGTCCGGCGCTGCGCTATCCGCCACTGCGCGTTGTGCGCTTCACGGGCGAGGCGCTGACCGCCGGCGTGGAACGCCACCAGTTGGAAGGCCGGCAGGTGCGCGTCTACAACGTCGCCAAGACCATCGCCGACTGTTTCAAGTACCGCAATAAGATCGGCCTGGACACCGCAATGGAGGCGCTGCGCGAAGCCTGGCGGGCACGCCGCTTTACCATGGACCAGCTCGACCGCTACGCCGGCATCTGCCGCGTGCAGCGCGTGATGCGGCCCTATCTGGAAGCGCTCACCGCATGAGCGCGGAGCGCGAGGGCCTCGCCCGTTCAGTGCAGACAAGGCTCGCACGGCACGCGAAAGAAATTGGCGTTGATCCTAACCTCGTCCTCACACGATACGCGGTGGAGCGGTTTCTGTATCGCCTTTCGCGAACACCTCACGCCGAGCGCTTCGTGTTGAAAGGCGCGCTGCTCCTGCTGGTCTGGCTGGGCGAGGCTCTACGGCCGACGCGCGACGCCGACCTGCTCGGATTTGGCGACCTACCGGACGATGTGCTACTGCAGATATTCAAGGAGGTCTGCGACGTGCAAGTCGAACCCGATGCCGCCATCTACCTTGTCGAGTCATTGCGCTTGTCGCCGATCCGCGAGGAAAACGCCTATGGTGGCCGACGAATAGCTTTGCAGGCCCGGGTTGGCACCGCGCGATTGTCGGTTCAGGTGGACATCGGCATCGGCGACGCAGTCACCCCGGCCCCGCAATGGCTTGAGTACCCCAGCCTGCTGGACCTGCCAAGGCCACGCCTGCGGGCTTATCCCCGCGAATCCGTGATCTCGGAAAAGCTCCACGCCATGGTGCTGCTTGGCACGCGCAACAGCCGCATGAAAGACTACTTCGACGTGGATGCCTTGCTGCGTGAACAACAAACCGAGGCTGACCAACTTGCTAACGCCATTGCAGCGACATTTGAGCGACGCCGTACGCCGCTGCCTGAAGGTATTCCTGCCGGCTTGAGCGACGCATTCGCAACCGACGCCGCGAAGCAGGCGCAGTGGCAGGCATTTGTCGTCAGGAACCGCCTATCCGCGCCGGCGCTGCACGAAATCGTTGCAAAGATTCGCGAGCGGCTGACCGAAGCGCTCGTCAAAGCGCGACAGTTGAAGGTAAAAGAATGACAACGTCGAGCGAAATCGTCATCGGCATTGATGTGCGCGCAGAAAGGAAGGGCTACTGGACCTGCATCGCGCGCCGTCGCTGGGCCCTTTGTTGAAAGCCACCCTGCAGCCGGCGACGGGCGCGGCGCGTGTGGCTTGATCATTCAGCCACTGTTAGTTGCGTGCCAATGCCCGGAAACGCCCGTCTGGCGGGCATCTTGGGCCATCGTCCCTCGGGTTCAGCACTCCATGGCGAGGTGGAATGCAGGAAAAACAGGAGGAGCCCCGACATCATGCCGTTTGACGCCACAACTCGTCGCAGCCGTGTTCCGTGACCGCGACGAGCGCCGACGCATAGGCCGTTTCTCCGCCCTCGGTGGCGCTGCTGGTCACGGCATAAACTGCACCGGCTTCGAGGGGGTCGCCCGGCCCTTCATCGAGCGAGAGTCCGATCGCGTTCGCATCGACGCCCTCCGGCAGATGCGCCCCGCCCCGCGCAGCGGCGAGAGCGGCGGCGAGTGCGTCCCGCGCCTTCGCACGCGCAGCGCCGGGACTGCTCGCGATGGTCAAGTAGCCCGACGCCCAATAGCCGTGGTTCTGCACGGCGATGCCGGCATTGGCGGGATCGAGCACACGCTCGTCGCTCGCCGCATCAAGCGGCAACGGCACACCGCCGGGCGAAAGATTCGCCATGACGCGCGCATCCTGTGCACCCGCCGCGATCGCCGCGCGCTCCGCCGCCAGGGCGGCGCTGCGCACGCCGCTACCCGCACGCACGCTCGCGGCAAAGGCGTCGGATGCGATCGTCAGAAAGCGCGCTGCGCCGCGTATCAGATCGAGTTCGCAGGGCGATTTCCGCCATCGCGCCGCATCGAGCACTTCATCGAGCGACAGCAGCGCGCGCGGAGCCACCGCCTTGGCGATTCCGGCGTAGAGCGCCTGCGGCAGAGTGCCAAAAGCCCAGGTGGCAAGTGCATCGCCGTCGCGGACAAACTCGGCGACGGTCTTCGGCGCGTTGCCGAGCGGCCGCACGTCCTCGACCCAGGTCAGGCGCTTCGCCGCATCCATCATCTTGGGCGTGCCCGAGGAGAGGATGCGCAACGGCCCTTCGCGCGGCACCAGCGCCAGCCCCGTCCCGTTCTTGGGTGTGAAGTTCGTCAAATAGGCAAGCGCATTGTAATGGCCAGGATCACCGTGAACCAGGAGTAGCGTGGCGCCCGCCTGCGCCATCTGCGCGCGCACGCGCTCAAGGCGTGCATCGTATTCGCTCTGCGGCAGCACGCGCTCGTCCCAGTCATAGGGGCCGGTGAGCAGCGTCGTTTCGAGAATCTGCATGGTTCAGGCTCCCACCACGCCGAGCTCGGCCCATTTCCTGCTGAGCGATTCGTAGCCTGACGCGGTCACGCGCACCGGCTCGCCGCACAGCAGATAGCCCGTCTCCGGAAGGTACTGGTTGGGATGGACGACGAACACCATGTCCTCTTCCAGGATCGTCTGGTTCTCGACCGCGATGTCGCCCGGCGCGATGGAGCCCGCGCCCATGCCATGGCCGCGCCGGTTCATGTAGGGCGGATGGTTGTATTTTTCCTCGTACCCGGCGTCGATCAGAACGGCATCGACCGCGCCGGCGACCTCGGAGACCTTGACGCCGGGACGGACGGTCTTGATTCCCGCGGCCATCGCCCGGACCAACAGCGCGTATTTCTCCGCCAGGACGTCGGACGGCGCGCCCACCGAGGCGCTGCGGCAGATCTGCCCGAACTGCCCATCATAGGCCGGCGTCGATTCGGCGATGATGACGTCACCGCGTTCCAGCGGACGGTTGCTCGAAGCGCCGACGCCCTGCTGGTGCGGCCCGCCGCTCAGCATCAGGAAACTGTCATTGGCGCCGAGCCCCTTCGAGTAGAGATTCATCTCGACCGCGAGATCACACTCGCGCATCCCCGCGCGCGCATAGGCGAGCATGTGCTCATGCGTCTGCTCTGCGATGGCGACGGCCTTGCGCGCATTTGCGATCTCCTCGTCGGTCTTCGGGGCCGTGACCTCGTTCACGGCCGCGTCGAACGCCAGCGCGTCCTTGCCGACGATGTCGAGAAGCCGCACCGCGAGGTCGTGCGGCATGGCGCCCAGGCCGGTGGTCGCCATACGGCCCGGCGAGCGCTGGCGCAGAAGCGCGGCGAGCGCAGCGGCGAGATCGTCGCCCGCCGTGAGCGGCAGCTCCGGGCGCCTGAGCGCCGCGCGCTCGACATCGTAGGCCGGGGTGACGATCAGCCTCTGGCTGCCGTCGCCGCGGAGCACGAGCGCGCTCTCCCCGAGCGCCCGATAGCCCATGAGATGCGCCGCCAGGTTGGTCCGTGCCAAGTGATGCTTGGCGTTCGAAAATGCGATGAGCGTGTCGATTCGCTCCGCCGCCATGCGGCGCAGTACGCGCTCGATCCGTTCGGTCCGATTCATAAGAAACTCCTCCAAGTCCTAGTACATACCCATGCAGCGTGAATGCGGGCTGCGTCCGCCCCCCGCGCGCGAACCTATCCGGTAAATGGAAAAAGCGGTCTACTCCAGCGGCGCGATCCTGGCCGCCCGCACGATCGAGCGCGAATGCTCCAGATCGCTCACGATGCGCGCGGCGAATTCCTCGGGCGTATTGGCGCTGACGAAGGAGCCGTCGCGGGTGAGCCGGTCAACGATCTCCTTTTGCGAGAGCGCCTTGTGCACCGCCTGGTTGACGCGCATGACGATGGGGCGCGGCAGATTGGCCGGCCCGGCGATACCGTTCCACGAGGCCCCCATCACGAATCCGGGCAGCACCTCCTTTACGATCTCGATTCCCTTCGGAAAGAGGTGCCGGGCCTTGTCGTTCGAGTTCATGATGGCCAGAGGCTTCACCTTGCCCGAATCAATCAGCGCGCGGACCGTTTGCAAGGTGATGAGGTTCATCGACACCTGGCCGCTGTACATAGCGGGCAGCATCGGGCCGAATCCCGCAAAGGGCACGTGCAGAATGTCGGTGCCGGCGAGCCGGTTCATGTTCTCCGCGTCAAGGTGCCAGAAGCTCCCCAGGCCCGAAGTCGCCCAGGACACCTTGCTCGGATTCTTCTTTGCGTAATCGAGCATTTCGCGGAAAGAGTTCGGTGGAAACTGCATCCCCGCGACGATGACGTTTACGCCCTCGGTGGTGTTGGTGATGGGCGTGAAGTCCTTGATCGGGTCGTAGGGCGTCTTCGCCCGCATCGCGGGCGTGACCACCCAGGGGTTGGAGGCCGTGAAGAGCAGCGTGTAGCCGTCCGGCCTGGCGCGCGACACGTACTCCATGCCGATCAGCCCGCTCGCGCCAGATTTGTACTCAATGACCCAGGGATGGCCAAGCTCCTGCTCAATAGCGGGTTGGATCAGGCGCACCACCAGATCGACGCCCCCCGGCGGATAGGGAATCACCACTGTCACCGGCCTCGCGGGATAGTTTTGCGCGGCAAGCGGTGCGCACAGCACGCTGATTGCGATTGCGCCAATCACGTTGATAAACCTGTTCATGGAAACTCCTTGGATGCCATTGGGGTGATGCGAATTGTATGAAAAATGCGCACCACGCCGATTGTATTCAAACCTTGGGTTCGCCGATACCCGATCACGCTAGGATGGTTTCCCAGGCTTGGCCTGGCGCAATTACTCCGGCTTGATCCCCGCCGACCTCATCACCGGGCCCCACAGTTCCTGGTCCGCGACGATCTTGCGCGCCATTTGCTCGGGGGTGCCCGACATGTCTACCATGGACAAGTCCGCCATCGCCTTTGCGATCTGCGGCGTCGCAATGGCCTTGCGAAGGTCACCGTTCATCCGCATCACGATATCGCGCGGGGTGGCAGCCGGCAGCACCGCGCCGACCCATCCCGGGATCTCGAAGTTCGCCAGGCCGGTTTCCGCGAACGTGGGCACGTTCGCCAGGTGCGGGACGCGCGTCTCGATGCCTATGATGCGCAGCTTCCCCGCGGCGACCTGGGACATGAGCTGCGTGCTGGGCGGGTAGAACATCACTTCGATGCGGCCCGGCACTGCAGGCGCTGGTCAACGGCGAGGTGCAAGTCGGTTTCCCGAGCATGCAGGCAATCCGGCCGTACGTGCAAAAAGGCACGCACCGCTTGCTCGCCGTGATCGTCGACAAGCGCTTGCCCCAGGCCCCCGAGTTACCGACGGTGAAGGAAGTCCTGCCTGCGTTCGAGAAGCCCGCATCGTGGATCGGCGTGTTCGCCCCTGCCGCACTGCCGCCGAGCGTCCTCACGCGCCTTTCCTCGGAGTTCGCGAAAGCGAGCCACACGCCGAAGGTGCGCGCCTACATGGAGTCGGGCGGCAACGAGCTGATCGCGAGCACGCACGCGGAGGCGCTTGCAACCGTGAAGAAGGATCTCGCACAGACGGCGCGCGCGATGAAGGTGGCCGGCATCCAGCCGGAATGATCTTCTCTGGCTCCGGCTGCGGGCCGCGCTCTCGACCGAGGCTCTCGACCGTGCCTTGGAAGGCTGTCTAGTTGTCATGGATGGCAACTCTTCTCCTCACAACCCCGAAAACCCCGTGAGCAACAATCCCACTTGACTGTCTTCGTAATCAGCAGGCGCGTTAGACGCCGAACGCCGCGGCGACCCGGAAGTAGAATGTAATTCTCAGCATTGGTGAAAGGCACTCAGCGATGGCGGGATTTCTCCAGAACCAGTGGTATGCCGCAGCGACGGCGCAGGAACTCGGGGAGAAGCCGCTCGGGCGGCG
>MGYT01000076.1:0-1977 GCA_001801865.1 Gammaproteobacteria bacterium RIFCSPLOWO2_02_FULL_61_13 | reverse complement strand
GCCCATCGCAATGTTTCGGCGGCGCGACGGCAGCGTTTCAGCGGTTACGGATCGCTGTCCCCATCGCAAAGTCCCGCTATCGATCGGGAATGTGGTCGGAGACGAGATCCAATGCGCGTATCACGGCTTCCAGTTCAATGGCCTCGGCACCTGCACCCTGATTCCGAGCCAGAAGGAGGTCCCGCCGCGTGCGTTCGATATAAGGTCATTTCCGGCCATCGAGAAGCACGCATTGATCTTCGTGTGGATGGGGGATCCGAGCCGCGCCAATCCGGCACTGCTGCCGGATTTCCACGAGAACGATTCTCCGGGCTGGATGGCATCGCACGGCTATTTGCGGATCGCCGCGCACTACCAGTTGCTGATAGACAATCTCCTTGATCTCACCCACCTGCCATTTGTGCACGAGACGACCCTGAGCGGTCCCGGGATCGTCGAGAACCCGATGCGGGTTGAGGTTGACGGCGATATCGTCCGCGCGCGACGCGACATGGTCGGCGTCGATCCGGCGCCTATCCATCGGGTGCTGCGCCACTTTTCAGGAAAGATTGATCGGTACCAGGATTTCGAGTTTCGCCTGCCCGTCTATATCCATCTCAATCTGGGCGCGAACCCGGCTGGCTCGGACGAGGACCGCAGCGTCCCCCACCATGTCGTGATGAACAGCCTGACGCCGGAAACCGAACACACGACCCACTATTTCTGGTCGATAGCGCAGTGTCTGAATCCCGATCCCGCCGTGATGCGAACGCTCTACGAGATGAACAAGATGGCGTTCGATGAGGACACGAGCATCCTCGAAGCGCAGCAGGCCGCGATCGATGCCGACCCGGACGGATTGCCATTGGGTGCAGTCGCCGGCGATCACGCCGGCGTGCTGGCGCGGCGTATCGTCGCCCGAAAACTCGTGGAGGAAGCGACCGGGACTCCTCATGCAGCGTCGTGAAATTTGCGGATGATAGGCACGCACCGTGGTCTCTCGCCTGAATTGACATACTGATTGTGGTCTACGAATGACGATTTCTTCCCTGTTTCGTCAATGCCTCTGATCCGAAAATCCACCGATAGCGATACGGCCTCGATTCTCGCGGTCGTCAACGCCGCCGCCGAGGCTTATCGCGGAATAATTCCGGCCGACCGCTGGCACGAACCCTATATGCCGGATGCGGAACTGGAGTCGGAGATTGCGGACGGTGTGGTCTTCTGGGTCGCCGAGGAGGACCGGCGCCTGCTGGCGGTGATGGGGATTCAGGACAAGGCAGAGGTGGCCCTGGTGCGGCACGCCTACGTCATGCCATCCCTGCAGAGAAAAGGCGTTGGGACCAGTCTGTTGAAGCATGTGCAGGGCCTGACGCACAAACCCGTTCTGATCGGCACCTGGGCGGAAGCGTGGTGGGCGATCGATTTCTACCGCAGGAACGGGTTCACCGTTGTACCAAATTCGCAAAAGGACATTCTGCTCAGGAAATTCTGGTCAATTCCCGAGAGGCAGATCGAAACTTCGGTGGTGCTTGCGGATGGGCGGTGGGTGGAGGAGCAGCTAGTGGCGAGCCACGTCCGACCGGGATGACGCCCGGCAACCATGACCGCATTTTCAGCCACCGTTTGGTGACCGCCAGCCCTGCGACGCCCGTCTGGCGGGCATCTCTGGCCATCGCCCTGCCCTTGAATCGATGCAGAATGACCCAATGACAACAGGTTGCAAAGAATGCGAATCGCCATCTGATCAATGCGGATGCCCGCTAAAATGCGGCCTCCCAAAAGAAATAACGCAATGAAACTCTACTCCTGGAACGTCAACGGCATCCGCGCGGTATTGAAAAAGGGCACTTTCCAATCCTTCATCGCCGAGCACTCGCCCGACGTGCTCTGCCTGCAGGAAACCAAGGCCGAGCGCGGCCAGGTCGAGATCGACCTGCCCGGCTACCACGAGTACTGGAATTCGGCGGTGAAGAAGGGTTATTCCGGCACGGCGAT
>MGYT01000075.1:14647-15756 GCA_001801865.1 Gammaproteobacteria bacterium RIFCSPLOWO2_02_FULL_61_13 | reverse complement strand
CAAGATCCCGGCCTACACGTGGCACGAGACCGGCAGACAGTGGCATGGCTACACAACCAGCGCTGAACTGGTGGACTCGGTGGACGGGGGTGAAAGTATCCGGCTGGGGGTGGTGGCGTGGGGCGGCGAGTCGCAACGCGGAACCCTCCACGTCGAGTTGTTTGGTCGGACCTGTGCGCGGCTCGCGGATTGGGAAGGCATCAAGGCATGGGGCGAGTCTGCCGGTGCCGTCCTGACGCGTGTGGATGTCGCGCACGATGATTTCGAAGGTACGACCGTCAATATTGAGCAGGCCCGCACCTGGTTGAAAGAAGGAGGGTTCGCGAGCAATGGGCGTCCACCTCGGGCACGGCTCATCGACGATCTGGAAAGCGGAGAAGGAAAAACCTTTTACGTCGGTAATCGGGCTTATGGAAAGCTCTGCCGCGTGTACGAGAAGGGGAAACAACTCGGCGATCCCACCAGTCCGTGGAATCGGATCGAGGTCGAGGTTCGGAACAAGGGCCGGATCATCCCCTGGCATGTGCTGACTTCCCCAGGGCATTTCCTGGCAGGCGCATACCCGTGCCTGTATTTCCTGTCTGTGCGTCAGGAGCGTATTAAAACCATTCACCGTTCTGTGCGCATTCAATATCCGCGCATGGTGGAGAACGTGAAGCGGTTTGCCGGTCGCAGTCTGAACGCCATGTACGAGGTTGAGGGCGGTGATGCCGAAGCGGTGTTAAAGCAGGTCCTGAGGGCAGGCAGGCCGAAAAGTCTGGAGCCGGTTGAGAGCCTGCGGAGCATCATTGAGGAAATCTGCCGTGCGTACCCTGAATCTTGAAGAGGCGGCGGCGTTTCTCCATGTGCATCCGATCACACTCCAGGGTAAGGCCAAGGCCGGGATTGTTCCTGGCTGCAAGGTCGGACGGCGGTGGGTGTTCGTGGACGTTGATTTGCTCGATCACCTCCGCGCACAATACCGACCGCGAGCGTTGCAGGGTGACAACCTGGAGGTGAATCAATGTCACTCTACAAACGCAAAGACAGTCCCCATTGGTGGATTAAGTACACGTTCCACGGACGACGAATACAAAAGAGCACTGGGACTGACGACAAGCAAAAGGCTC
>MGYT01000075.1:11641-14630 GCA_001801865.1 Gammaproteobacteria bacterium RIFCSPLOWO2_02_FULL_61_13 | reverse complement strand
TTGAAGGTTCGGCTGTGGGAGGAGTCCAGGCTGGGTATCAAGGCGGTCCACACATGGAACGAAGCTGTTGTGCGGTTCTTGAAAGAGACTGCGCATAAGGCCACGCACCAGGAGCAAGTAACGCAGTTCCGGCGGCTGGATAAATACCTGCGGGATGTTCCGCTGGGCCAGATTAACCGGGAGCTTCTGGATAGCATCATGGATGCAAGGTTGGCGGAGGGAGTCTCAAACTCCACTGCCAACCGGACCATGGAGATTGTGCGGGCCGTGCTTCGGCGTGCTGCCTTTGAGTGGGAATGGTTGGACCGAGTGCCGAGAGTTCGCATGTTGCCGGAACCGGAGCACCGCATCCGCTGGCTGACGCGTATTGATGCCGAGCGGCTGATGGTCGAGCTACCCTCTCACCTGGCGGCGATGGTGCGTTTCACCTTGGAGACGGGTTTACGCCGGCGGAATGTGGCGGAGCTTGAGTGGTCGCAGGTGGATATCGAAAGGCGTTGCGCCTGGATTCACCCGGATCAAGCGAAGGCACGCAAGGCGATCCCGGTCCCCCTGACCGCAACGGCGGTATTTGTTTTGCGCCAGCAGGCGGGGAAGCATCCACGGTACGTTTTTACCTACCGTGGCAACATGGTGAAGCAACCTAACAGCTATGCGTGGCGTCATGCCTTGGAACGCGTCGGCATAAAGGATTTTCGCTGGCACGATCTGCGGCACACCTGGGCGAGTTGGCATATGCAGGCGGGAACGCCTATGCATGTGCTGCAGGAGCTTGGCGGCTGGAGCTGTGCGGAGATGGTGAAGCGGTACGCGCATCTCTCCAGTGAACACCTGGCGGCGTATGCGGAACGCATGTCCGAGGGCGCGGAGGTAACAACGGCCCAAAGGTCTACGATCCGGCTACAGTCAGGCAGTCACCTGGAAGTGGTTTCTGGTAAGTAGTTGAATGAAATGGCGCGCCCGGCAGGACTTGAACCTGCAACCCTCGGGTTCGAAGCCCGATACTCTATCCAATTGAGCTACGGGCGCGCGGTCAACAACTGATCAGGGAGTGGTTTCTACAAGGGTTGCATTGTAGCACGCGACCCGATTCCGGCCGAGCTTCTTGGCTTCGTACATGGCCTGATCGGCGCGCGCGGTGATCGCGTCCAGCGTACGGCCATGCTCGGGATAGCAGGCGATGCCGATGCTGACAGAATTCTTGACGCGGGCAGGACCCACTTCAAACATTGTTTCTGAAACTGCTACTCGGATGCGTTCAGCCACATCGAGACCGCCCTTCATCGGTGTTTCGGGCAGCAGGACGATGAATTCGTCACCGCCGTAACGCGCCGCAATATCCGTATGCCGCAACTCATTGCTGATGCAGCGGGCCGCCTTCATCAGCAACTGGTTTCCCGCCTGATGACCGTACTGGTCATTGACGGGCTTCAGATCGTCGCAATCCACCATCAGCACGCATGCCGGGCGCTCGTAACGCAGGGCCTGGCCGAAGACACCACTTGAGGCAATGGCAAATCCGCGCAAATTGAACAAGCCGGTTAGCTCATCAGTTTCAGAAAGCAGCTTGGCCTTGCCGATTCCATAACGGATATCCGCCGAAAACATCGTGGTGATATAGGCCACCAGCAGCACCGGCGCGAGTTGCGCCACGGTCTCGCCGACATTGACCAGCGCGTACAGGCGCCCCTCACCGCTGTCCAATGCAACGAAACAGGCCGCGATCATGCCCACCAGAAGCAATGTGGAGATTTTGCTCAACGCAAGGGAGGAGGTGATGACAGGCAACAGGAACAGGTTTATCAGCGGGCTTTGGGTCTTGCCGGTGTACCAGAGTGACCACGTAATCATCGCGATCATGCAGAATGTCTCGATGGCGATTTTGAGCCGGGTCTCGCGGCGGTAAAAATTCGCGTACCTGAACGACATCACCATTGCGGCGTAGAAAAACAGCCCGGCGGTGATGGCCGTCTTCATGTCGGTCTCATCCGTGGCGCCGCTGAAGATCATGTACAGCAGAACCAGGATCATCAACAACCAGTGAATTTCAGCAACCGTGCGCGAAATGCCGCGCAACTCCTCCTGCTGGATGCCGTCCGCCCCTACATCCGCGCCGGAATCCTGTCTCCGCCCGAGCCTGGTCTTGTCCATACGTCCGTCCATGCTTCCCGTTACGCGGAATGGTACTCCAAAATCAGCCGGCCAGCAGCGGCGGCTGCCACTTCCGTACCCAATCCGGAACGGCCGCGGCGGGCATCGGCTTGCTGATGAAATAGCCCTGCGCAAGATGGCAACCGAGGTCGCAAAGCCGGCGGTACGCGGATTCTGTCTCGACGCCTTCCGCGCAGACACGCAAACCGAGGTTGCGGGCCAGATCGATGGTAATGCTCACGATGGTCTCCGCCTCCGGGTTTTGCTCAAAGTCACTGACAAAGGATCGGTCGATCTTCAGTTCGTTGAACGGCAGCCGGTAAAGCTGCACCAGTGATGAGGATCCGGTTCCGAAATCGTCCATGGACAGGGCGAACCCCTTGAGCCGCAACCGGGTCAGGATTTCCATACTGCGCGCAACGTCGCGCATCGTGCCCGTTTCGGTAATTTCTATCTTGACCTTGGCGATATCCCCATTGGCCTCCGCGACGTGGCGCGACATGATGTCCGGCAGGTCCAGATCCGTGAAGAGTTCCGGTGAAAAATTGACCGCCATCATCAAGTCCAGACCGTCGCGATGCCAGACCTGTTGATCGGCTACTGCCGCCAGGAATACGCGGCGCGTCAGTGCCCCCATCAATCCTGCGGACTCGATCACGCCGAGGAACTCGACGGGTGGAATCAATCCGCGTTCAGGATGCTGCCAACGCACCAGGGCCTCCACACCAATGACCTGTCCCATCGGTTTCTTCAACAGCACCTGCGGCTGGTAATGCAGCACGAGTTCGCTGTTTTCGATTGCCTGCGCCAGCCGTTCCGGCGTCGGGGGGGCATTCGG
>MGYT01000075.1:6891-11622 GCA_001801865.1 Gammaproteobacteria bacterium RIFCSPLOWO2_02_FULL_61_13 | reverse complement strand
CCCCAGTTCCTTGCCGAGCCGCAGCGACGTACTGCGCACCCGCACGTCGGTGCCGCTAATCAACAGGATGCCTGCCTTTACCTGCTGTTCGGCCAGATACCGCAACAGTTGCACGCCATCCAGATTCGGCATCTGCAGGTCCAGGGTCACCACCTGCGGTGGCCGTTCGGCCAGCGCCTGCTGGATTTCCGGGAGCATGCACACCTTGGATACCTCGTAGCCGCAGTGCCGGCCGACTTCGGCAAGGAACTCGGCGACATCGGGTTCGTCATCGACTATAAGCAGATGCGGCATCGTCATGGCTCAGCCTTGCCTCAACAAGGCGTCGCGCACCGTCTGGCGCAGCGCCAGGGGCCGATAGGGTTTCGCAATCCAGAAGTCGTTCGGCCCATCGACCTGGAAACGGCCATTGACAGCCTGGGGCGCATAGCCGGAGGTATAGAGCACCTTCAATTCGCGCCGGCGCTTGCGCAGTGCAACCGCCAGTTCCACCCCACCCATGCTGCCCGGCATCACCAGGTCGGTAAAGAGCAGGTCAATGGCCGGATGCTTGTCAAACAGGGTTATCGCCTCGGCCGCATTCGATGCGATTAACAATTCGCACTCCAGTGAACGCAGGATCTCCGTCGCAATCTCGCGCACCGGCGTCTCATCTTCAACGAGCAGCACGGCGTAACCGCGCAACAGATCCGGGCGCTCCTGCCTGGCTGCGGATGGCGCGGCAGTCCCGGCCTCCATCGCGCGCGCGCGCCGCGGCAGATAAATTTTCACGCTGGTGCCGTGCCCGATTTCAGAGTAAATCTCGATGTGGCCTTCGGACTGCTTGATAAAACCATAAACCATGGCCAGACCGAGCCCGGTGCCCTGGCCCTGGGGCTTGGTGGTGAAGTACGGCTCGAACGCGTGCTGCTTGACCTCCTCGCTCATGCCGGCGCCGGTGTCGGTAACCGCGATCATCACGTAATCCCCAACGCGGGCATGCGCATGCGCCTTGATGTAGGTCTGGTCAATGGCCACGATTGCAGTCTCTATTGTCAGTTGGCCTCCCTCCGGCATCGCATGCCTGGCATTGATTACAAGATTCAGGATGATATTTTCGAGTTGGGCGCGGTCGGATTCGACCAGGCAGGCCCGGCCGGCGCACACGGTCTTCACGGTGATGGTCTCACCCAATGTCCGCACCAGCAGATCGGTGCTCTGGGCAAGCAACGCATTCACATCGAATACTTTCTTCTCCAGCACCTGTTTTCGTGACAACGTCAGCAGTTGCCTGGTCAATTCCGCGCCACCCTCGGCAGCGGCAAGCGCCGACTGCACCAGGCGCCTGGCGTCCTGGTCGGCAAGGCGGCGCTCCAACAGCTCCAGGTTTCCGAGGATCACTGTCAGGCGGTTGTTGAAATCGTGCGCAACGCCACCGGTGAGCTGCCCAATTGCTTCCATCTTTTGCGACTGGAACAGGCGCTCTTTCAGTTGCCTGGCGTCGGTCACATCCGTGCATGCGCCAATCCACCTTCGTGACTGCCCGCCGGCAGACTCGATGAACGATCCGCCCGCCACCCATATTCGGTAACCCAGCTTGCCGATCCGGATGCGGTACTCTTCCGAGAACGGATGTGAATTATCTTTCGAGTGGATCACCCACGCAGTTTTTATGCGCTCCAGGTCGTCGGGATGCACGGCGGACCACCAGTCGGCCTCGGTTCCGGGCAGCTCTTCTTCCGTATAACCCAGGGTCGCGGCGGCGGCGCCAAACCATTCAATTTTCCCCGTCTCCATGTCCCACTCATGGATAAGGTCGTTGGTGGCCTGTGCCGTCAGGCGGAAGCGCGCTTCGCTGGCGCGAAGTTCCGATTCCATGCGCACCCGCTCCGTCACATCGGTCCAGGTTCCCACGACCTCCGCTGGCTCCCCCGCTGCATCAAGCAGGACTTTGAAAGTGTCCCGGATCCATCGATAGCGGCCATCCTTGTGGCGAAACCGGTATTCATTGGTTCCGCCGCCGTCATCCAGTGCAGTCTTGATCTGAATTACCACCCGCGCGATGTCGTCCGGATGAACCTGGTTAATCCAGAATGCAGGGTCCGACAACATCACTTGCGGCTGGTATCCGACGACATCTTGCACCGCGCTGCTGACAAAGTTGCAGTGGTAATTGCCGCTGACTTCGGTTGCGTAAATTACCGACGGGCTCGAATTCAGCAACAGGGAAAAGCGCTGTTCCGCGGCGGCCAGCGTGGATTCCGCGCGATTGCGTAATATCGCACCGGCAAGCGTGTTGGCGACCGACTGCAGGAAGGCAGCGTCGTCAGGCGTGAATTGGCGGCTGCGCTGCGTGTGTACTCCGAGCACACCGAAAGGGTCGTGCGGCTCGCCGATAATGACACTCATCCCGCTCACGACACCATGACTGCGAAGCAATTCCGGGCCGCTGAATCTTTTTTCCGTGCGCAGGTCGGCAACGATGACCTGGCTGCGCGATTTGAGCGTGTAACCTGCCTGTGAATCCATTTCGGTCCCGACTATGGCTGTTCCCACGAGACCATCGCGCCAGCCGACGCCGGAACGCAGCAACAGCGTTCCGGTGCCCGGGACGATTTCCAGGACCTTGCAATACTCGACGTCCAGTACCTGGGCGCACAGTTCCACTGCCTGCCGCAACAGGGCCCCAAAATCGCGCCTGATCAGCGCAAAGGCACTAAAGCGCGCCAGCGCAGCCTGTTGCTCCAGCCGGACCTGCAATTCCAGTTCGGCCTGCTTGCGTTCGGTTATGTCGCGGGCGCTGACGACGATCCCCGCAACGCCGCCGCCCGCGTCAAGAAAGGGATGGTAGTGCAGGTCCATGTAGCGGCGCCCTGTACCCGGGTAATCGATCCAGCTTTCCGCCCGGACTGTCTCGCCGCGCAGGCACCTTTCCGAACAGGGTCCGATGACCTGTTCATATTGCTCATGGCCGAACAACCCGGCTGGAGTGCGGCCGATGATCTGCTCGCGCGCCAGGTTGAAGTACCTGCAATACTGGTCGTTCACGACCAGGTAGCGACCATCGGCGCCCCGCAATGTCATCAGGTCCGTGGTCGTGGCGACCATTTCCTCAAAGCGGCGCAGTTCCAGTTCTGCCTGCTTGGCGACGGTGATATCAACAAAGACTCCGCGCAGTTTGCCCGCATTGTCTTCGTCCATAACCACGGAGATCAGATCACGGACCCAGATGCAGCGGCCGTCGGCCGCAATGGTTCGGTACTCCAGCACGTGATCCTTTTTGGCCAGGATTTGTTCCCTGCTGTAACGCACGGCGTGGTCGCGGTCATCCGGGTGAATAAGCCGCTCCCAGAACCCGGAAACAAGCCATTCCTCGCGGGTATAGCCGAACACCTTTTCCGCCAGCGGCGCCACATAGGTGAAGCGCCACTCCGCCAGATCGAATTCCCAGGGCAACACGAGGGTGGTCTCAACCAGGGCCCGGTATCGCTGTTCGTTGATCCGGAGTTCCTCCTGCGCCCTGAGCAGGACTGCGCGGTGGCGCGTGTCAGCCTTGCGCTGCTCCTCGTGCAACCGCGCTGCTTCGATGCCCGCGGCGGCGGCGTTGACGAAAATACTCAGCACCCTGATCTGCCCGGGCGGAATGGCTCGCTGCTGCTGCGTGTAGTTGACATTCAGCACGCCAATCAACTTGTTGCGCGTGATCATGGGCATGGACAGTGCAGACTGGATCCCGGGACGCGGGTGCAGCGGCAGCGTGCGCGGGTCTTTGACTTCACCCTGCAACACCAGCGGCTCGCGGCTGGCAGCCACCTGGCCCGCGATCCCCGTGCCGAGGGGCACGCGGGTGCCAAGCAGGGTATCGCGCTGGTCGCCGCGTACCGCAGCGACGAAGAGGGATTTGCCGTCCTCAGACAGCAGCATGACGGATGCCTCGTCGGCCTCGAACTGCGCGAGCGCGGCGCCGGCAATCTTGTCGAGCAGGACATTTGGGTCGAGGGTATGCGCGATGGCCTGGTTGAGCTCGTGGATCGCAACGGAGTTGCGCAGCTCCAGGTTCTCCAGCCGCAGGCGCCGCACGTTCACCGCGCGCGCCAGCACCGGCAGAATCGCACCCATCTTTATCGGTTTCAGAACATAGTCCAGCGCCCCCGCCTGCATTGCCTGCACCGCGGTTTCGATGGTGCCCTTGCCGGTCATCAGGATGCCGGCCAGGTGCGGGTCGATCTGCATGGCCGCGCCGAGCAGCGCCACGCCGTCCATATCCGGCATCACGAGGTCGGTGAGCAGCAGGTCGAACTGCCGTTCACGCAGCGCGTCGAGGGCCGCTGCGCCGGCCGTGAAACCTTCGGTCTCGTAGCCGTGGTCGCCCAGCGTGTCGCAAAGCGCGCGCATATTCGCCGCTTCGTCATCGACGATGAGGATGCGGGCGACGGGAACAGCGTTCATGTGGTCAGTCCCGAAAATTGGACTCAGCAGGGATGCGCGTTTCTCAATGCTCATAACGATCTGGATCCGGCCTTGCAGACTGACAATTTAACAGCCTGCTCAGACTTTGGTACGCAAAACGCAACCAATTACAGCGAATCTTGGTGGCATTGGGGCGCCTTTTTGGCAGCTTACGCAGTCACTGACCGGGGAACTGTGAACCGGTTCGAATTTATCGCCTGATTCCCCGTGGACATCACCCGCCGAGGCGTACGTATGCGGGAACCATTATGGGACTTTCAGTTTGGGTGTCGTGGTAAAAAA
>MGYT01000075.1:6644-6852 GCA_001801865.1 Gammaproteobacteria bacterium RIFCSPLOWO2_02_FULL_61_13 | reverse complement strand
AGAACGGTGTAAATATTTTTGCTGCGAGAGACAGCAGGCAAACTGGCGGGAAAACTGACCGCTGCGCGGACTAGGAACTCTTATCGAGTTTCATTTCGAGGATGCAGGCGCGACCCGACCGGCGATCACAGTTGGTCCACGACCAGGCCAATCGCGGATCCAGGGTGGCCGCCACCCTGTCGCGGAGGGCGGGTATGGCCTGCGCACA
>MGYT01000075.1:5795-6625 GCA_001801865.1 Gammaproteobacteria bacterium RIFCSPLOWO2_02_FULL_61_13 | reverse complement strand
GGATCCACGCCGCTGTGCCTGCAGGCCTCGCGATAAATGCAATCGCGGACTTCGTGTTCGATGGCATCGCCGGTTTCCCGGACGATCACATGATTCTCACCGGCGAATCGCATCTGCGCTGCGATGAAATCAAAATACTCGCGGATCGCGTCAAACTCGATGTTCTGTGTTCGCTTCAGGTATTCGGCCCTGGACACGGCCACGCGCGTTGCCCAGCGTTCGAACATCACAAAGGCGCGCGGCGCGCCGATCTCCTTCACCACCTCCTTCAACAACTCCAGGTTCTGCCGCAACAGTTCCACGGGAGCTATAGCCCGTCCCTCAGGCACGGTTGTTGCGGCCGCAGCGGGGACGTTGCGGGCAGGTACCGCCACCTGAGGTGTTGCGCTCGCGGGTCTGGCAACCGGGGCTTTATCCGGAGCGGGAGCCGCCGCAACGACCGCCTTGGCCGGCGGCGGCGCAGGAACACTGGCCACCTGGCGGATCGGCAGGGGCGCCGGCAGGAAGCCACTGAACAGTTCGTCAAATTTGTCGCTCTGAACTTCTTCCTCAATGATGTCGATCTCAATATGCCGCTCGGTGGATCGGCGTACAGCGTCGTTGATGTTGCGGACCGCAGCAAGGTCGAGGGCAGCCATGCGCAGATCGACCACCGCGAAACCCCACTCGCCGTTTTTCGCCTGCAAGGTCTGCATCGTAACCACCGGTAGAAAATGCCGGTCCAATAGCCAGCGGAAACCGCGATATACGCTGCCGACAAATTCCGTCAGATCTTCGCTCTCAAGATCGCGTGTCATGGCCAGCCGGCCGCCGCGGGTCTGGCTCAGGTC
>MGYT01000075.1:0-5771 GCA_001801865.1 Gammaproteobacteria bacterium RIFCSPLOWO2_02_FULL_61_13 | reverse complement strand
CGGACTCAGCGCACGCGGCAACATCGGCGGGGCCCACGCCGGCCAGGAACTTGGAATCCGACAACATGAGCCGGTTCTTCTTCAGCCCCAACTGGCCGAGGATGACACTCGATTCGTGCACATGCAGGATGAACAACTCCCCAAGTCCGCGCGCGAACATTCGTTGCATCAACTCGGAATTCCGTTCGGTGATGGGCGCCGGAGTGGCCATGGTCGGAGTCAGTAGTGGTTGCTCAGCGCGGGCGAATCCGGAACTCCACCACCGCGGCGCCGCTGCCATACAGCGGCCCGTACCCATGCACGGTGGCGCCCGAGAAGCGCCCGCCCAGGGCGCCGAGGACAAAGGCAAAATGCTTGAAACCCATGTCCACCCGCGCCTCCCGGGCGTAGCGCGGGCATTCCTTTGACAACGCCGGCAGATCTCCCTTTTCCATCAGCCCGAGAATGCGGCGGTTCCAGCGGTCCTCGGCAGCGATGGCGATGTGATCCTTTTTCTCATCTATGGCATGGCGGAAGAACGATCCTGACATACCCCCGACACCGACCACGGCGATGCGCCGCCCGAGGGTGGCCGCACAGCGATTTGCGATGGCGCCGAGATCCATCGTGCGCTGCCAGTCGTGATAGACATTGTTCGCGGCAATGACCAGCGGGCGCGTACTGCCGGGATTCAGGTAGTGATTTGCAACGATGGTCCCGGTGTCCACCGGAAAGGCATCGTAGTTCACGCCCTTGGTCTTGATGCCGCTGGCTGCGGTGGCGGCAATACACGCCTCTGCCAAAGGTACGTCCGTGCGAAAATCAAATTTCAGATCGCCGTACTCATGCCAGTTCTCATCCACATGGATGCCCTGGACGCGCGGGCGGGTCTGCCACAACTGATCCAGCACGGCAATCCACTGGGTGGAATAAACCACCAAGGTGTCCGCACCTGCGGCTGCCAGCGCGCGGCCGGCCTGCTCCATGGCCAGGGCGAGATTTCCCCAAGGCGGGTTATCGCGCCGTACATAGGGCAGCGGCGACCCCGGGACCAGGAATGCGGCCACGACTGCGGAACCCCTGTGTGGCGTGCGATCACGACCGCGGCTGGCCTTCCGCGTGGTGACCTTGCGCCTGACCGTCGGCGCGCGCGTCGTCTTGCGACTCATTCCATTCAGTATTTTCATGCCGGATCTTTATGCGGCCTGAGCCCGCTTTGCCTGGTCCAGCCGCCATTCCATGACGGCATTGCCGGTGCCAATCACCGTGCCATACCCATGCAATTCTCCCGGGATCTCAGGGTACCCCATCGCCGCGAACATCCAGGTAAAGGCGCCCGACTTTACTTCCGCGAAGGCCTCATTGATGAACTGCGGTAACAGTCGGAACACCTCCGCGGTCCTGCCTTTGCGCAACAATTCGATCATGCGCATGTCCCAAAGGTAGCCGGGATAATTCTGCGGATGCTCACGGGACATGTCTTCAGGCACTTCCGGTTCTTCGCTGAAGTGGTAATGGCAAAGGGTATTGGACGCCAGCAGCACTGCACGCTTTCCGCTTTTCTCGATGGCGCGCGCCGTGGCCTTGCCGAGCAGATCCATCTCGCCCAAGCCTTCCTCCGTAGCCAGGTAATACGGCGAGTTGTTCGCGGACAGTCCGACCACGGGGATATCCCACTGCGGCCGCATCATGTGCAGCGTGGTGATGGTGCCGTAGTCAACGCGGAAGTTGGGATTGCGCATCATCTTGGCGGTCAGCCCCAGCGCCGCGGCCTCGGCGCAGCAGGCCTCCGCCAGCGCCACATCGACATCCAGCTCGAAGGAATAGCGGAACAGATTGGGGAAGATCGGGTCCACGGACTTGCCGCGCAATTTTTTCACACCGAGAAAATGATGCCCCTGTTGCGTCACCCAATGCGGCGAGTGCACCAACAGCACATCCGGCTTCAATTCCTCCAGACTCGTGCGCGCCCGCTCATAGGCCCAGCGCAACTGCTCCCACCCTCCCTTCGAGCGCGGCTCGTTTTGCGGTGGATTCTCGCCGTAGACCAGGTGCGGCGGATGGGGGGCCAGAAACCCGGCGACAATGCTGCCTTTGCTCATGGATTATCTCCCGCTGATTGATTTCCTGCGTGGCTTGTAGGCCACGGCCTTGATCTCGATGAGCAGATGCGGATGAGGCAACTCGCGCACCGCCACCGTGGTCCGGGCCGGGCCGGTTTCATCAAAAAACTCACCATACACTTCGTTGTACCCGTTGAAGTCGTCCATGGTGACCAGGAATGCCGAGATCTCAACGATGTGCTCCAGGTCTGCTTTCATACTGTGCAGGATGCCGCGGATGTTGTTGATCACGGCCCGGGTCTGGCGCCGGATATCCAGTCGCACGGCACCTGATTTGTCCACTTCGGCGCCGTCAATGCTGTTGTCGGCACGCCGGGCACTGGTGCCGGAAACAAACAGGTAATCCCCGGCACGCCGGATATGCGGAAACCGCCCGCGCGGTTTCGCCTTACCCTTGACGACTTTGCTGTTTCCTGCATCCATCGTGGCGCACTTCCGCACCGGTCGATACGAATATTCCGCGGTTCGGTGTGGAATCCACCCGCGGCACTGGCCATGGTCCGGTTTTATGGGTCAGAATGCCGGGCCGGGGGCATCGGCCCCCACGTTGCTTTCATTATATGACTACAACCATTCACCAGACGATTGCCACGGAATTGCGGGAAATCTACCAGTCCCGCCAGTATTGCGCACCCATCAGCACGCGTCTGCCGGACAATGACGTGGCCGGCGCCTATGCCATTCAGGACATCAATACCGACCATTGGCTGCGCGCCGGACGGCGGCTGGTCGGTCGCAAGATCGGGCTGACATCCAGGGCCGTCCAGGAGCAACTGGGCGTCAACCAGCCTGACTACGGCATGCTGTTCGCCGACATGTGCTATGCCGACGGGGAAACCATCCCCTACGAAAACCTGCAGCAGCCCAAGATCGAAGGCGAGGTCGCGTTCGTGCTCGGCCAAGCGCTGGACGGGGATACCCTGACCATCGCCGACGTCATGGCGGCGGTGGATTATGCGTTGCCCTCGTTCGAGATCGTCGGCAGCCGCATCAAGGACTGGAAGATAGGGATCGTGGACACCATCGCGGACAACGCCTCATCAGGGATGTTCGTGCTCGGCACCGAGGCGCGCAAACTGAGTGAGTTTGATCTGCGCCTGTGCGGTGCGGTGGTGGAACACAAGGGGGAGCCGGTGTCCACCGGCGCCGGTGCCGCCTGCCTCGGCAATCCGCTTATCGCGGCACTCTGGCTGGCGCGGAAGATGGTGGAAGTGGGCCGGCCGCTGCGCCGCGGGGATATCGTTCTGTCCGGCGCGCTCGGACCCATGGTGAACGCGCAACCCGGCGATGCATTCACGCTGCGCATTTCCGGACTCGGCTCGGTGCGCGCGTTATTCTCCGGAACACCCCCGTGAAGAACTCCGTGCTCACGAAACTCGCGTCCCGGATCGATGACGCCACGCGCCACGGCAAGGCGATCCAACAGCTTACACTGACATATAAGCTCGACATCGACGACGGCTACGAGATCCAACGACTCGCTGTGGCGCGCCGCCTGCTGCGCGGCGAGCACACCATCGGCACCAAGCTCGGCTTTACCAGCCGCGCCAAGATGCAACAGATGGGGCTGGACCAGATCATCTGCGGGCGCCTCACCAGCGGCATGCTGGTCGATGACGGGGGCACCCTGCCGCTGGCCGGCTTGATCCATCCGCGCGCCGAGCCGGAGATCGCGCTGTTGATGAAACATGACCTCAGCGGGCCGGTGACGCTGCCCGGCGCCATGGCCGCGGTGGAAGCCGTGGCCTGCGCCATCGAGATCATTGATTCCCGCTACCAGAACTTCAAGTTCACGCTCCCGGATGTCATCGCGGACAACACCTCCTGCTGCCGCCTGGTGCTGGGTGGCTGGCAGAGACCGGATTCGGATTTCGGCAATCTGGGCATGATGCTGCAGTTCAACGGCCGGCCGGTGGGCATAGGCTCCAGCGCCGCCATTATGGGTCATCCGGCCCGGGCGCTGGTCGCGATCTCGCAGTTGCTCGGAGCTCAAGGGCGCAAGGTGAAGGCTGGAAGTGTTGTCATGCTGGGTTCACCCATGGCCGCGCAACCTCTGGCACCGGGCATGCACGTGCTGGCGGAAGTGGAACGATTGGGACGAGCGGAGTTCACAGTCCGCTAATCCACCTACCGAGACTTGCATTAATGAAGAACAATCTAGGGTGGGTTAGCGCGCCGCTCCGGACATCCTGTCCTCGGCTTTGGCTCCTGCGTCGCTCTACCGCCTACATCCCTGTAGGCGTCACGCGGCATACCCCACGTCCATGTGGGTAAGCGTTGTAACCCACCCTACGAAGTCTTTGTTTAGCAATTACGCAAAGCTCAATAATTTCATAATAATGGGAGACGAACGATGAGAAATGCCACGCGGGCACTGGCTGTGATTGGCTTCACACTGGCAACATTGTTTGCACAAACGTCGTCCGGCGCAGAAGACTACATCCGCCCGCAATGGTGGCCGTCGCCGTGGGGCAAGGATGATCAACTGGGCGCCCTTAATCGGCTGGCTCCGGCCAAGGTGCTGGAGGCCACTGCGCTGATCAAAGCCGGGCAGATTTACGATCTCGGTCATGTGTTTGAGGAAGACATGCCGCTGTTCGACCTCACACCCGGCCACCGCAAGTTCACGGTCAGCGTGCCCGGCGCGCCCAGCTGGGGTCCGCTGGGCGCGAACCGGCTGGCGTGGAACGAGGATTACATCTCCGGGCACCTGACCCAGGACGGGACCCAGATGGATTCCCTCGCGCACATGGCAACCGTGCGCGGTGATAACGGCAATCTGAATGAGCTGCGTTATTACAATGGCCATTCCCACGCGGAGATCGGCGGCGGGCGCGGCTTCAGCAAGCTGGGGGCGGAACATATCACGCCCATTTTTACGCGCGGAATCTTGATCGACGTCGCCGGACTCAAGGGGCGAATGCTCGAAGCCGCGGAGGAAATATCGGTCGCCGACCTGGAGGCGGCGTTGAAGCGCCAGGGGCTGGGCAGTGACGCCATCCGCCCTGGGGACGCACTGTTCTACCACACCGGCTGGGGTTCACTGTGGAAGACCGATAACAAGAAATTCAACAGCAGCACGCCCGGGCTCTCCATTGCCGCCGGTGACTGGGTCGTCGGCAAACAGGTGGTCCTGGTCGGCACAGATAACTGGGCCGTGGAGGCCATCCCGAATCCGGATCCAAAATGGTTCGCGCCCAACCACCAGAAATTCCTGGTGGAGAACGGCATCTTCATCATCGAGAACATGGACTTCAGCAAACTGATCGACGCCGAGGTTTACGAATTCGCATTCGTGGTCGGCTCACTGCCGATCAAGGGCGCTACCGGCTCTCCGGTGCGCCCCTTCGCCATCCGCTAATCAGCGGCAGTTCGGGCTGGGATTCAGATCCAGGACCTCGGTCAGTTCCGGGTGTTTCGGCGCCGCCACGAACGACTTGGCGTGGGGCAGCCGATAGATGGAGAACGGTGTATCCGCACCGGTGTCCGTCGTAGTCCAGAGCGGAGCCGAGAGCCTCTGGCTGGTCACCAGGCAACGGTGCACGCAACGATATTGCTGCACCGTGGGCTGATCCTGGCCGGACTGGCCCACATCACCGAGACATACGTGATCCGCGTCAGGTGAACGGGCGCGCCAGATGGAGCCCTCCATCCGGGAACCGGTGCCCC
>MGYT01000074.1:12324-13209 GCA_001801865.1 Gammaproteobacteria bacterium RIFCSPLOWO2_02_FULL_61_13 | reverse complement strand
TGCGGGCAGGTACTTCCTTTGGGCCACGAGCCGGCTCGCCTCTTGCACACCGCGGGACAGGTCCTGCCCCGGGAGAAGATTCGCGACGCGGTTCGCCGCCGGCTCCGCCTGCTGGTTGCCCTGGGCCAGCGCCACGCGGTACAGCACGAACGCGGTGTACGGATCGGCCGCGACACCCAGCCCCTGTTCATACATCACGCCGATGCCAGTCAAGGCGGCAGGATTGCCCTGGCTTGCGTCCCAGCGGAACTCGGACATGGCGGTGGCATAATCACCGGCCTGGTAGGCGCGTTTCCCTGCTTCGACATCGGCAAAAACCGGCACGGAAACCTGGAGTGCAATTGCAAAAACCGTTAGCGGCAGAATCCTGTGCGGCGCGTTTACCATGACGGCATGCTCCCGTTTAGATACGTGGATCAGTATAGCAACCCCTAGATACCCGTGCGTTGAAGGTAATCCTTCAGCGCGGCGACCACGCGCGGAGACAACAACAGCGTGCTGGTCAGCGTCGGGATCGCCATCAGCGCGAAGGCAGTGTCGATGATGTTGACGGCCGTGCCCTGGGCCCACATGGCCGCCACCGGGATCAGCACAATATAAATGTATACCGTGGCCTTGCCGATCCGCTTCCCGAACAGATAGGTGGCGCATTTCACGCTGTAATAGGAATAGGTAATCATCGTGGACACGGCAAACAGCGCCAGCACCGCGCTCAATACCGGCCGCCCGATGACCGGCATGGATTGCTCGAAGGCGCTGACCACCATGGCCACGCCCTCCGGCCCCACCGGCACACCCGAGGTCAATATCACCAGCGCCGTCAGCGTGCAGATGACATGGGTGTCGATCACCGGCCCGAGCATGGCCACCAGGCCTTCGCGCACC
>MGYT01000074.1:8242-12279 GCA_001801865.1 Gammaproteobacteria bacterium RIFCSPLOWO2_02_FULL_61_13 | reverse complement strand
ATGCCGGCCTCATTGGAAAACGTCGCGCGCTTCACGCCGGTGATGATCACCTCGCGCAAGGCAATGCCCGCAGCGCCACCGGCAACGCCATCAATGCCGAAGGCGTGGGTGAAAATATCCCTGAACACCCCCGGCAGCGCGGGCAGATGCGACATCAGCACAAACAGGCACGATGCCATATACAGCATGCACATGGACGGCACCCACTTCGCGGTAACTGCGCCAATTCTGCGTATGCCACCCAATTCCACCGCCGCCACGACCACCATCGCCACGAGGCCGGTGCTGAGCGCCGGGAAATCCCATTGTGTATGCAACAGGGTTGCCAGTTGATTGGATTGGAACAGCGGCAGCGCACCGACTATGCCACAGGACGCGAACATGATCGCCAGCGGCTTGAATTTTTGACCCAGGCCCATCTCGATGACATACATCGGGCCGCCCTGGGCGATGCCGTCCGCATCGGTCTTGCGGTACATGCATGCCAGCGTGCAGGTGAAAAACTTGGTGGCCATGCCGCACAGCGCAGCCACCCACATCCAGAACACTGCCCCGGCGCCGCCGATACCGATGGCAATGGCGACCCCGGAGATATTGCCCAGGCCAATGGTGCCGGCCAGCGCCGACGTCAGTGCCTGGAAGTGGGATACCTCGCCGGGTTTGGCCGGGTCATCGTAGCGCCCACGCAGGATGGCCAATGTGTGGCCGAGCGCGGCGTAAGGGACGCAACGGCTGATGAGGGTGAAAAAGATACCGGCGCCGGTGACGGCAATGACAAGCGGCAGTCCCCAGACGACGGAAACGGCATGGGCCCAGAAGGCAGAGAATTGGTCCATCAGCCCATTGTAGGGGAGTGAAAACTAAAAAGTTGAAAGTCGAGGAATCGCTACGGGCTATGTCCCATTCAGGGCGCCCACTTCCGGTCCATAACGGAAAAAATCTCACGCACCAGCAGCGACGCCCCGCGCTCATTCAAGTGGTCGTCGTCGTGATACAGCGCTTGCACGCCAACATGCGTTGCACAGCGGCCGGGCAACCAGGTATTGCACAAGAGACGGTCGGGTCGCACGCGAACCAGATTGGCGTGATCCCCCAACCGATCAAATACTTCAATTACGCGCTGTGAGCGCGCCAGGTATACCGCGTGGGATGTTGAAAGCCGGGGGCGGTCCATGTGCCGCAGCTTGAACAATGTGTGCGGGACATCCCAGCCGACTTCCGGGATTGGATAAATCAATACCACCCGCTTCCCAAACTGCAACAGTTCGCTGATGGATTTTTCGTAACTTTCCAGGATCGCGCGACGCCTGCCTGTGGCGTCACCTGCCGCCACACGTCCCTGCACAGGAAGAAATCCGACCGGAGCGCCCGCCTCGATCCCGCCCTCCTGATTATCGAATCTTGAGTTCTCCAGCATCATGACATACCGGCCAACAAGGATAACCGTCTCCATATCGCTCTTTGCGAGACGCTCCTTAACCGCCTGCGCCCATGGATCACAGTGGAGACTGCGGCCGCTGTGCCGCAATTGCAGTGCGTAGGGGCACCCGGCACGCGTCAACAACAGGCCTGAGAGTTTTCTTGTTCTGAGTTCTGCGCTTATATCTGTAATGAGAGAATCCGCATGGCTGTCGCCGACCAATGCGTAAGTTGGGGGCACCCCCGGGTCCCCGATGATGCAGGCGGCGTGCCGATCCCGGGTGCAGTCTGGCGCCGTGGGCGCCGATCGCCATGGCAAAGCCGTGGTCACCGGTCCGGTTTCGCGGAAGTTTTTGAGCAATTCCACCGCTGCAGGGAATCTTCCCGGAAAGCCTTGCTCAATATTTCCAATTGTTCCGGCCAGGACAAAGAAAATGAGTCCCGCCGCCGACAATGCCCAAACCTTCCGCGCAGTGATTAACGACCGGTTCCGAAACGGCGTTTCCACGTACTTCCACGAAATCACAGCCAGCGCCACTGACAGCGCAATCAATGCAATGTACTCAAATGATTGCAGCCTGGCGATCGAGTAGCCCCGTGCAAACGCATATACCGGCTGATGCCAAAGGTATAGCGAGTAGGAAATCAGCCCCGTTCCCACCAGCAGCGGCGCCGACAGGATGCGCGCAACGCGGCGGGCATCGGCGCCGAAATAAATCAGCAGCGCTGTGCCGAGCGCCGGCACCAGGGTAATGAGGCCAGGGTGACGTGTATGCTCATCAAACAGCAGCAGTCCAGCCGCAATCAAGCCAAGTCCCGACAATCCTGCAACATCGCTGATGTTGCTCGAGCGAATGCTGTCCGGCCGGCGCTGCTCTGACACCGAGAGCAGTGCGCCCAGGGCCAACTCCCACACCCGGGCCGTGGGCAGGAAATAATTTGCCATGGCAAAGTTCCGCGCACCCCACTCGGAAACCGCCAACGACACAATGATTGCAACCACAAGGAACGCGGGCAGCCAGCGGGAAAAATAACGCCAGACACACAGTAGCAACAGCGGGAAAATCAGGTAAAACTGTTCTTCTATGGCCAGCGACCAGGTGTGAAAAAGCGGCTTCAACTCATTGGGCGCAGCGAAGTAGCCGGTCTCTCCCCAGAAGAGAAAATTGGATGAAAACAGGGTTGTTGCCACGAGACTGCGGCTGAACTGGGTGAATTGGCCGGGGGGCAGCCACGCCCACGCAAACGGAAGGCACGTAGCCATGATGAGAAACAATGCCGGCAAAATGCGCCGTGCGCGGCGTTCATAAAAACGTCGCAGGGAAAATTTACCCGTGTCCAGGTCGGCAACAATGATGGCCGCGATCAGGTACCCGCTGATGACGAAAAAGATATCGCCGCCCAGGTACCCGCCGCTGAATTGCGGAAGTCCCGTATGAAACAGCACCACGGGAATGACAGCAATCCCGCGCAACCCATCTATATCAGGTCGATATCTGAGCGCGGCCATGCTTGGCGGGAAACAGGGAGACGGCGTGGGGGCGGAAGGAAGCAAATGCGTCCATTGCAATAGGGTGAACCGTGACAGTTAAAACAAGTAGTTGGTAGATGCCTGCTAACTACAGTCTTTTACTCTTGCTTCTTATCCGTCCTGTGCTTCTCAAACCACGCCACGATATTCGCCACCTTGGCAATCATGTTCGACGGCCGGTCCACCAGTCCGTGGGAGGCCTCCGGGACGCGGACCATAACTGTATCCACCTTGCGCAGCTTGAGAGCCTGGTAGAACTGCTCCGATTCGGAGATCGGCGTGCGGAAATCCGCCTCGCCGGTGAGCAGCATGGTCGGTGTGGTGACATTGCCCACCAACGACAATGGTGAACGCTTCCAGTACTGCTCTTGGTCGTCCCACGGGTAGGCCGGGAACCAGTACTTGTAGAAGAAATTCGGAACGTCCGCCGTCAGCACAAAACTGGTCCAGTTGATCACCGGCTTCGCCACCACCGCGGCACGGAAACGATTGGTCTTGCCGACGATCCAGGCGGTCAACACACCGCCTCCGGAGCCGCCGGTGACAAACAGGTTGTCGGTGTCCACGTGTCCTTCTGCGATCACGGCATCCACACCGGACATCAGGTCATCGTAATCGTTGCCCGGGTAATTGTGATGGATCTGGTTGCCGAATTCCTCGCCGTAGCTCGTGCTGCCGCGCGGGTTGGCATACAGCACCAGGTAACCGGCCGACGCATAAAGCTGCAATTCGGTGGCATAGTTGGGGCCATAGGCGGCAAACGGTCCACCGTGTATCTCAAGGATCAGCGGATATTTCTTGTCCGGATCAAAATCCGGAGGCGTCACGACCCAGCCCTCGATCTCGCGTCCGTCGTGGGATGACTTCCAGGTGATCTTGCGCACCTCGGCCAGGGTCTTGTGCCCGAACAGGTCCTCGTTCAGGTGCGTCAATTGCCGCGCCGGGCCGCGACCGCTGCTCACCGCCAGTTCCGCCGGACGGTGCGGCGTGTTCAGCGTAAATGCCAGCGTGTCATTGCGCGCCACGGTAAACCCGCCGCTGGTATAGGGCCGGCCCAGATCATTGCCGCCGATGCCCTCGGCGACCA
>MGYT01000074.1:3423-8210 GCA_001801865.1 Gammaproteobacteria bacterium RIFCSPLOWO2_02_FULL_61_13 | reverse complement strand
ATCTTGCGCACGCCATGGTCGTCGTACTGGAAGTACACACCCTGGCTATCCCCGTCCCAGGAAACATTGTCCACGTCCCGGTCGAGGTCCGTGAGCCACTGGCGCGACGCGCTGCCGTCGATGTTCATGACATAAAGATGGGAGACGTGATAGCCCTGTCCATGGTCATCGAATCCCAGGTAGGCAATGCGCTTCCCGTCGGCCGCCACCACGGCGCCATAGTCCGGCCCGTTGCGCGCAGTCAGTTGCTTCAGTTCGCCGCTCTCCACCGCAACCGAGAATATTTCAGACTCCACCGGGTCGTACTCCCAGTCAGCCGCGCGATTCGCCGACAACACGATGTGCCGGCTGTCCGGCGTCCAGGACAGCGCGCTACCGTGGTCGAAATCCCCCTGCGTCAATTGCCGCGGCGTTCCGCCGTCCGAAGGCACGACGAACACATGGGTGAAACCGGATTCAAGAAAACCTGCGCCGTCGGCGCGGTAGACCATGGTGTCAATAACCTTCACCGGTGGGGCCCACTCCGCCCCTTCCGGTTTCGCCGGTGCCTTGGCCAGGGGCTCCTTGTCCTTGGGTACAAACATCGTGAACGCGATCCAGCGCCCGTCAGGTGACCATGCGAGCGACCCCGGCGTCTTGGTCAAATTGGAAATGAGCGCGGTCTGACCGGTATCCATCCAGCGCACATACATCTGTGGACCGCCCTCAAAACCGAAAATATAAATCAGGCGTTTGCCGTCCGGCGACCAGCGCGGCGCGGCATAACTTTGCCGCGATGACAACAACGGCCGGCTGTCGGTGCCATCAGTGTTGATGACCCACAGGCTCGACCGCGATCGATCCTTCATGATATCCATGCTGGTGCGCATATAAACCACCCGGCGCCCATCCGGGGACACCTGCGGGTCGTTCACCATTTCCAGGTTGAACACGTCGGCGTAATTGAAATACTTCGCCTCCGCAGCGTCGTCCTTTGCGTCCTTCGCCTCCTCCGCCGCGCCGGCTGCCAAAGCCGTGGGCGCGGCCAGCAACAGGGCGGCCGTTAACTGCGCAAGCAATCTTCGGCTCATGACTTCACCCCGGCAAATTCCTCCATGATGGCCTTGCGCAACTGCGCCGGCGGCAGCAGCCCCTGCTGCAACAGGTAATCATGAAACTCCTTCTGCTTGAATCTCGGACCCATGGCCATCTCCACTTCCATGCGCAGTGCGCGCAAGTTCATGTAGCCGAAGTAATAGGATGTCGCCTGCCCCGGCGCCCGGAATGTGTAGCGATCCACTTCCTGCGTGGCAAAGGGACCTGAAAACGTGGCCGCGTTCATCAGGAATGCCTTGGCCTGCTCCGGCTGCATCAGGCCCAGGTTCAGCATCGGGTCGAGAAAGGCGCGCGCGGCGCGCAGCATGCGGCTCTGCAGCACAAACAACTGCCCGTCCAGCGGCAGGTACTCCTTGACGATGGCCTCGGAGTAGAGTCCCCAGCCCTCGACATTGGCGCTGTTGAACGCATAGATGGCCCGCGCCAGGGATACGCCAGACTCCACCATGGCCGAGAACTGCTGTTCGTGGCCGGGCCGCGATTCATGGGCCGTCAATGTCCAGGCCACGCTCTCGTTGATGAAATCATCCATGACTTCCCCCGGATCCGCGTTGGGGTTGCGCAGCGGCAGCACAAACTCGCCGTACTCCCCCTGGTTGCCGATCAGGCGCGGCGGATTCATGTGCGCTGCGGGCGAGGCCGCGGATTCGGCCTCGGACGCCAGGCGGATGATCGAATCACGCGCTGGCAGCGTCACCAGATCGTGCATTCTGATGATGTCTTCCAGTCCCCGCAGGCGCGATTTGTACAGCGGCATGATGGCCTCGCCCACGACCTGTTTCTTCTTCAGTTCGCGCAACACATCCCGATAGTCGTCCGAGGGCAGATTCTGCTCCTTGGCGATAAGCCTGGCGATGACCTGCATCTCGTCACGAATCTCGGCAAAACCATACAGTGCCCGGCGCATCAGTACGCGCGGATTCATGGTGACGCCAAAAGCCTTCAGGTTGTCGGCGTAGATTGGTTCCGGCAGGCGATTGTCCTGGCGCGCTCGCGGCATAATTTCCTGCACCAGCCACTTATCATAATCGCGCAACTGCTGCGCCAGCTTGCGATGGGCCTTCTCCCAGCCCTTGAGCTTGGCGTCCTTGAACATGTCGGCGATGCCGTTGATGTAGACGTCGGTATTCTTTGTGGCCTTCTCCAGTTCCTGCACGTAGGGACCGGTCAGGTCGGGTTCGGAGAATCGCTCCCGGGTGCGCGCCTTTGCCAGTTCGGTGAGCGGTTCGGTGCCCGCCGCCGTGCCTGCGTATTTTTTCAACCGCTCAATGGCACGCGCCTGGCGTTCCGGGTTGTTGCGCGGGTCCAGAAGGGTCTGCAATCCCTGGAACATGTTTTCGCCGACGGCGATATACGGCAGCATATATTTCCGGTTCAACTGCGCCGTATTGCTGCGATCCTTGAGTGACGTAATCAGGATTTCCAGGTCCTGCTTCACCTTTGTATCGGTCTCGGCCTTCAGGCTCGCCTGCATCTCCACCAGCAATTCTTCCATGTCCGCCAGGTTGCGCTCATAAACCCGCGGCTTCAGGTCGAAAGCCTCCGTGTCGAATTGATCCGCACCGAAGTAGGACGCGGATTCCGGCTGGTAGCGGGCGTCCATGTTCAGGACCTTCTGGGTGTAGGCGTTGCTCGTCTCAATCCAGCCCGGGGTCGCGGCCGGCGCCAGTCCCGGAAGCAGCAACGACAACAGCAACAGGACCGGCAATGTCAGTTTGCGCATGGGAAATTCTCCAGATAATGAGTTGATATTGGCGACCTACTCGCCCCGGAGTCTTGTGTGGTGGCTCTGTTTGAATTTGTCTTTCCGAGCGCACCGGGGAATCCTGCTTTTCTGAACTACAGGATTTCTCAGTCGCTGCGCCTCTTCGAAATGACAAATTGAGTTGCTGCCAAGCCTTGCACATCCGGTGATGGCGTCATCTTCGCCCGGCACCCGGTCTTGCGGCAAGCTCCGTTGGTCGTGAGCCGGCCTCAGGTCGTCGTGTAGACTGCGGCAAAGGTGCCGGCCGCGGTATCCGTGGTCAGCGAGGCTGGAATGTTGTCCGGGGGTGGGTCAGGAACTCTTGCCGCTTTTCAAATAACCCGCCTCGACCGAGTCGGGATATTTGTTACGCAGCAACATCGAATAGCTCGCCTCGGCGTCCTTGTCACCCAGCTTGTCCGCGATGCGGATGCCGAGCCACAGGCTGCGTGGCGTTTGCGGGGCCACCTTGAGATAACTCGCGAACAATTTATGCGCTTCCGGGAAACGATCCTGACCAAATTCGATTTCAGACAACGCCAGCAACGCCGCCGGCGCCCGGGGGTTTGCTTTCAACGCATCATTGAAAAAGCCGGTGGCCCTGGCGATATCGCCGCCGCGTTGGGCGCAAAGCCCGGCATTGGTGAGCGCGGTCTCCGGTGTCCGATAAAAGGGATCCTTGGCCGCCTTCAGGAACAACTTTTCGGCCTCATCGGCGCGCCCCTGCTGGCACAGGAACTGGCCATAGTTGTTCAGGTTCTCCGGGCGGTCCCCTTCCAGTTCCAGTGAGCGGCGAAAATTCTTTTCCGCTTTTTCCAAATCCCCGGTGCGCTGGTATACCAGCCCGTACACGCTATAAATGGCGGATTGTTTTGGATCCGCCTCGCGCGCACGATCCAAACGCTCCAAAGCACCCTCGTAATCGCCGCGCCGCATGTACTCCACCGCGACATTCAGATTGGCCTCGGCGACCTCTCCACGGTGCGGCGCCTCCAGCGCATTCTCCTGCATCTGTTCGTCAATGGCCCGGACTGCGGTGGAGGCAGTGGTGGATGCGATTACACCGGCCACCGATATCGCCGCGCACGCGGACAGCAACGGCAGCAGGACAAACAGGACGATGGTTCGCAGGAATCGCATATTGCAGGCCCCTCCGTGCAGGAGATGGTGGCCACTTGCTCGATTCTAGTATAGATCGCCCTTGGCCAACTTTCGCGTGCGGGCGGAATGGCAAATCTCCCGGCGCCGCTGAGCGTCTGCCTGCCCCCAGTTGCTTATCTCCTCCACACTGCGGCCGCAGCCGATGCAGATCTGATCCCTGCCAAGCACACAGACCTTGGTGCAGGGCGACTCGACCAGGTCCAAGGCCTCGCTGCCTGGCAACTGACTATCCATGCCGCACCAACTTCGTGGTCATGCCCGGTAAAACATGAATTCGATCTCCACGCTGGCGCCCAGCGGCAGCGCGCTGACGCCCACCGAGGTCCTTGCCGGCGGGCGGATGTCCTGGGTAAACACCGCTTCCCAGGCCCGGTTGACCTCCGCAAACTGGTCCATGCGCGTGGTGTAAATGTTTGCGCTCACCAGGTCTCCCAGCGTGAGACCGAAATCCGGCAAGGCGCCGAGCAGGTTGGCGAGAATCTTCGTGGTTTCCGCGCCGACGCCACCCGTCTCCAGTTGGCCGCTGTCCTTGTCCAGTGCGATCATGCCGGCAGTCTTGTAAATCGGGCCGGCCTTGACCAACGGGCTGTAACGGAAGCGCGGGGCCGGAAGGTTTTTCGAACTCAGGGACTGGATCATGTTGCGTTGCTCCTGTGGATCAGAACACCATATGGGCGAAGCGAATGCCATGACTGTCACAACAATGAAACTGACACGTTGGTTGCGCCCTCTCGCTCTCAGCCTGTGCATCCTCGCCCCCATGCCCAGCGCGGAGCAGGTTTGTAGG
>MGYT01000074.1:0-3373 GCA_001801865.1 Gammaproteobacteria bacterium RIFCSPLOWO2_02_FULL_61_13 | reverse complement strand
CCGATCACATGAACTGCAAAGTGCAGGATAAAGCAAATCGGCCTGCCGACTGGTTCAAGGTCATCAGGCTCGATGAGCATACCTTTGCGCTGTCGGAGCCACAATACTGGCAGGCGAACGTCAATTACCTGTTGCTTGGAACCGAACGCGCGCTGCTGTTCGACACTGGCCCGGGCCTATATAGAATCCGCGACGTGGTGGAGTCACTCACGTCGCTCCCGGTGCTCGTGATCCCCTCCCATTTGCATTTTGACCATTCCGGGCGAGTGAATGAATTCGCCTACGTGGCGCTGATGGATTCACCGGCATTGCGCGCGCAGACGCGGGACGGTGTGTTCACTGCCACCGACGCACAGTTCATGTTGGCGTCCGGCACGAACTTTCGCGTGACTCGCTGGCTCGCGGACGGTGCATCCATTGATCTCGGCGGGCGCGAGGTAATGGTCATCAACACACCGGGGCACACGCCGGATTCCGTGTCCCTGATTGACGCCGCCGGTAAGCGTCTGTTCATTGGCGACCTGGTCAACCGGGATATCACGCTGGCCAATGTTCCGGGCGCGGACGTGAAATCGATGGCCGCCTCCGTGAAGCGATTGCTGGCACTTACGCCCGCCGGAAGCGAGGCACGGGAAGCCCATTCCGAGTTGCCGCTTACCTGGACGGAGCTGCAGCAGTTCGCGGACGGGCTCACATTGATTGTGTCCGGTGATTCGGCGGCAACGGACAGTTGCCTCGGCGGACGGCCCATGCTGCGGTATGACATCGGCGCGTTCCCGGTGTTGTTGCCGACGGCAGCAGGGGATCGCCTGCGACCCCTGGGTTCGCCGACGGAGGAACTGGAGTGGTTGACGACGGATTGTCTTGAGAAGGAATCGCAAACTAATAAAGGAGCAAAAGAATAATGGGACAGATGAGCGGCAAGACCTGCATTGTCACCGGCGGAGCGGGCAGCATCGGACTGGCCAGCGCGCGACGATTACTGGAGGAAGGCGGCAATGTCATGCTGGTGGACCGCGATGACGCACTTTTAGCCAAAGCGCTGAAGTCCCTTGCACATCACGGCAACCGGGTCGCAACCACGACCTCGGATGTGACGCAGACCAGCGACACGCGCAACTACATCCAGAAGACCCTGGCTAAGTTCGGACAATTTGATGTGTTGTTCAGCAACGCCGGCGCCAGTGGAGATATCAAGCGCGTTACCGATTATCCCGAGGAAGATTTCGACACCGTCATGGCGGTGAATGTGCGGGCCTCGTTCCTCGCCTGCAAATATGCCGTGCCGCACATGAACGACGGCGGCAGCATCATCATCACGTCCAGCATCATGGGCGTGAAATCCAACCCCAACATCGTTGCCTATGCGACCTCAAAACACGCAGTGATTGGGCTGATGCGAACCATCGCGAAGGAACTGGCGCCGCGGAACATTCGTGTCAACGTGCTGGCCCCCGGTCCGGTGGACAATGGATTCCAGACTGATATAGAGAATCGCCTCGGCGCAGCGCTGGGCCTGGATGCCACCGCGATGCTTAACCAGATAATCCCGCTGGGCCGGCACGCACGTCCCGAAGAAATCGCCGCAATGGTTTTGTTCCTGGCCTCCGATCAGAGCAGTTTTTCCACCGGGAGCGTGTTCATGGCGGACGGCGGAATGAGTGCCTGATATTCAGAGGTTATGTGTCTCGCTTTGGTGCGACAAAGACATTCGATTGCAACTCAAGCCCGAACAATCCTTCCAGACTTTTGTCATTGAACTTCGCGATAAATTCCTGCACCTGCTCAGGCGATTTAGACTCCAGGTAACGCGGCAGGGAATCCCGGTCGCGCTTGAATTCGTAAAGCGGAACACCATAACCGCAGGAGTCTTGAATGCGCGTAACGGCTATACGGATGATTGCCCGGCAGACAGGCGGCTCGGGAAACGTAGCCAGAAGTGACGCGAATTCCGAGTGGTGCGGTTCAACAACGCTGCCCTTGCCGTAGAAACGGAAGATCTTCGGCGGACCATCGAACGCACACATCATGACTACGATGCGGCCGTTCTCCTTAATATGCGCTACGGTTTCAACTCCACTACCGCCAATGTCAATGTAGGCCAGTTCACGAGGACTAATAATCTGCAGGGTATCCAGACCCTTGGGCGAACAATTGACGAGTTCCCCATGGCTCGGCGCCGTTGCCACAAAGAAGAGGTGCTGCCGGCGTATCCAGGCAGCAAGATTCGCATCGATTTCTTCGTAGAGTTTACCCATCAGTGCTGCCGGGAGATATCACCAAGGGCAAGGAACGCATTGTCAGTTTATGTTACATACAAGCCGGTGACATCCTGCGCCTGCACTGCAATTGGGTCAATACTCTGTTAAATCCAACCCACACTGGCAGTGTCGACTTCACCAAGGACATTTGTGGGAAAAATCGATGACTCTAACCCCATGATGCTATTCGCATGATTTGTGATCCACTTCATCCAGTCCGTCGCAGCGGCGGAATCTTTTCCCGGCCACGCAGCAGGTGCCAAAGATCCCAGTCCCTCTGAAGGTTCATCCAGAATTCCGGACCTGTCCGCAGAGCCTCGCCGAACGCCAGCGCCGATTCAGCGGAGACACCGCGCTTCCCATTGACGATCTCGTTCAACCGCGCATAGGTCCAGCCGAGGTGGGTCGCAAACTTCCTCTGGCTGACGCCCATCGGCTCGAGGAATTCCTTGACCAGCATTTCCCCCGGATGGGTTGGCGATCGCTTTTTCGGCAATTTCGGCATGTTTGAGCTCAATCGTGATAGTCGACAATCTGTACGTTAACGGCGTCCTGACCTTCCCACTGGAATATCACCCGCCACTGGCGGTTTATCCTGATACTCCAGTGCTCCTGCAAGCCCCCTCCCAATTTCTCCAGCCTGTTGCCTGGCGGAATCCGCAGGACTTCAGCGTTGTTGGCCGCATTGAGCTGGTCGAGCAGCCTGCGTGCCTTCGGATGTAACTGCACTGGCACCTTCCTGGCGTGACGACTGTCCTCGCCGTCGAAGAGATCCTGCGTCGGCCGGCCAATGAAGTTCCTTATCATGGCCATGACTATATCGATTACCGATATAGTGTGCCATGACCCGAAGGAAGTATCCACTTCGAGCACTTCCGGAATGAGTGGAGGTATTCAGGGAAGACCGACTTAATGCGAGATTCTCTGCTTGAACGAATGGCGCGCCCGGAGAGACTGATTCGCGGCCTTCATCGCTGCGCTATCCTGCTTCGCTCGAAGGTCCAGGGCATGCCGTCCACGGCATGCCCGCTCACGGGGCCACTCGTCCTCCGGACGTTTGCCTTTTCCCATTCGCCCCTGCCGCTCGCCGTGTGGGCGCCCTTCGGGCGTCC
>MGYT01000073.1:4001-10907 GCA_001801865.1 Gammaproteobacteria bacterium RIFCSPLOWO2_02_FULL_61_13 | reverse complement strand
TTGCGGCGCTTGCGATATGCATATGATGTATATATCATAATCGTATGCGGTTCCAGTATGACCCCATCAAGTCCGCGACCAATCTAAAGAAACACAGGGTTTCATTCGCCGACGCGGAGGGTGCGCTTAAGGATCTGCTCGCTGTTACTGTCGAAGATCCGGATGCCGACGACGAACGACGATTCGTAACGGTCGGACTGGGAAGCGCTGGTGAATTGCTTGTTGTAGTGTGGACGGAGCGTGACGACAAATGCCGTTTGATCTCGGCACGTCGCGCGACGCGAAGGGAGCGGAAACTATATGAGAGCTGAATACGATTTTTCAAAAGGTAAGCGCGGCGCGATTATCCCGCAGAAAGGCAAGACGCGGATTTCCATATTCATCGACAACGCTGTTCTCGATGGGTTTCGAGCGCGCGCAGAGAAGATGGGTACTGGGTACCAGACCATGATGAACGACGCCCTTCGCAAGTTTTTGTCGGAAGCAGATCATCCAGTTACCGAGCGGACCCTGCGTCAAATTTTGCGGCAGGAGATGCCTGAATATTTGCGAGGTCTAACCACCGGCTCAACCGCGACCGCCCGCAAGCGGGCGGCGCGTTAGCCGGGACGTTGAGGCTGTAGAAAAACCCTCGTGCCGACAATTGGTTCTGCCATGACAAGAATTCGACCTCTCAGAATGCGCTGGATTCGACGCTAGCGACTGCGGGAGGGGTAAAAGTACCCCCGACAATTGCTCGAATTGCACATCGGGACCTTTTTCTACAGACTCGTTAGCCCCCAATAGCTTGGTCTCTTAATGCGCTATCAGTTTATGATAGCATGGCCGGTATGAACAGTGCCCAGCGAAAGACGCTGGCGGCCATATTTGCCTCTCCCACCCCGTCGTCCTTGGAGTGGCGGAAGATCGAGTCGTTGCTGGTCGCCTTGGGTGCCCAACTCATAAAGGGCAGCGGCTCGCGGGTACGGTTTGAACTGCATGGGGTTGTAGCCTCGTTTCACCGACCCCATCCGCAAAAAGATACCAAGCCTTACCAGGTGCGAGACGCACGAGATTTCCTGTCGCAAGCAGGAGTACAGCCATGAACGTAATGAACTACAAAGATTATTCCGCCCGTATCGAATACAGCGATGAAGATGGTTGCTTCATCGGTCACCTTGCCGGCATCCGCGATGTCGTGGGTTTTCATGGCAAGTCTGTTTCGGAACTGAAGGCTTCTTTTGAAGAAGCCGTAGACGATTATCTTGCCACTTGCAGAAAACTGAAGCGCTCTCCGCAGCGGCCGTATTCCGGGAAAGTCATGCTGCGCATTGACCCTGGCGTGCATGCGAAAGCAGCCATGCTTGCCGAAGCAGAAGGCAAGAGTCTTAATGCGTGGGCACAAGAAGCACTTCAGCGTGCAATCACCTCACATTGAGACGAGGGCTGACCATCGCTTTCAAGCGAAACCGTACCCGCGCGCTAGAAGCGAGCCGTTATGCGGCGTCGTTCTGAAGTTTTACATCACTATCCTCCACTGTCTTGTAAATGAAATATATCTGGAACTTCCAGGATGAGAACATGAAAAAATCGGGCGTGAGCCAAGGCCAGTCGGCATCGGAGCTCATCTCGAAACGAATCGCCGAACTCGGGGACTGGCGCGGGGAAACCCTCGGCATAATGCGCAAGCTCATCAAGGAAGCAGACCCGGACGTCGTCGAGGAGTGGAAGTGGATGGGCACTCCGGTTTGGTCGCACGACGGCATCATTTGCACTGGCGAATCCTACAAGAATGTCGTGAAGCTTACCTTCGCCAAGGGCGCGTCTCTGAAGGATCCGACCCGTCTCTTCAACTCGAGTCTCGACGGAAACGTACGCCGCGCGATCGACATCCACGAAGGAGAAGAAGTTGACGAGTCCGCCTTCAAGGCGCTTGTTCGCCAAGCGGTCGGCCTCAACAGTTCCGGCAAGTCGAAACCTTCGAAGAAAGCGAAGTGATTTAGCACCACTTTGGTGGGCACGGATTCGATGGGTTACGGCGCGGCGCACGCCGCTCCGGACATCCTGTCCTCTCGCGGCATACGCCACATCCCTGTGGGTAACCCACCCTACCTGCTACTCGCTGATCCATGGCTTCAAACCCGGATAGGACTCGTCAGGCGAAATTGAACCCGCTGTAGCCCGCGTCCGCCATCTCCCGGCACTTCTCCACGTATTGCGGAAATCCGAAGTAGGGCATGAACACCCGTGGCTTGCCCGGGACGTTCGCGCCCAGGTACCAGGAATTGCAATTACGGAACAGGGTCGCGCCGACCACGTCATTGACGTGCGCGACCCAGTCGCGCTCTGCGGCCTCCTCCGCTTCGATCGCCCGCGCGCCGCGGCGGTCGGCCTGCGCGACCAGTTCCGAGATCAGCTCCACATGTTGTTCGATGGACACGACCATGTTGCTCAGCACCGAAGGACTCCCCGGCCCGGTGATCATGAACAGGTTCGGGAAACCGGACGTGGTCAGTCCTAGATAAGTGAGCGGGCCGGCTGCCCACTTGTCGCGCAGGGCGAGGCCGCCGCGGCCGCGGATGTCCATGGCAGCGAGCGCGCCGGTCATGGCATCGAAGCCGGTGGCAAAGACGATGCTGTCCAGTTCGAACGCACGGGACTGCGTGCGCAGTCCCGTGGCAGTGATTTCCTCGACGGGCGACTCGTTCAGCTCCATGAGCGCGACATTGGGGCGGTTGAATGTGGCGTAGTAATCCGTATCCACACACAGGCGCTTGCAGGCGAACACCTGGCGCGGCAGCAGGCTCTCTGCCGTCGCGGAGTCGTGCACGAATTCGCGCACCTTGCCGCGGAGAAATTCCGCCGCCGTCTCATTGGCGCGTGCATCGAACAACAGATCCCGGAATGCTCCCATGAACGGCAGGCCGCCGCTGTGCCAGCGGGCTTCATATTCGCGCCGGCGCTCTTCCTCGCTGACTTCCAGCGCCGAGGCCATGTTCACGCGAAAATCCGCTGCGCCGGGATTTTGCGCCCAGCGCTGCCGGTAACCCCTGTAGTCGGCCTTGATGCGGCGCTGCTCCTGCGGATCGAGCGGCCCGTTGCGGGCCGGCACGGAAAAACCGCCGGTACGCTGGAAGACGTAAACCTGCTCTGCCTCGCGGGCAATGACCGGGATGCACTGGATCCCGGACGAGCCCGTGCCGATGACCGCCACGCGTCTCCCGCTGAAATCCACGTTCCCGTGCGGCCACTGCCCGGTGTGGAGGATTTCCCCGCGGAAGCGTTCCATTCCCGGGAGACGCGGCAGCATGGGGCGGGAGAGGCAGCCGGTCGCCATCATGCAATACCGCGCGTTGAGGCGTTCGCCGCCTGCTGTCTCCACGGTCCAGCGATTCATGCGTTCGTCGAATGCGGCCGCCGTGACGCGGGTATCGAACTGGATATCACTCCTCAACCCAAACCGATCGGCGACGTGATCAAGATAGGCAAGGATCTCGGGCTGGGAGGCGTAGCGTTCCGTCCATTCCCATTCCTGCTGCAGCGCTTCGGAAAACTGGTAGGAATACTCCATGCTGACAACGTCGCAGCGCGCGCCGGGATAGCGGTTCCAGTACCACGTGCCGCCGACGCCTCCCCCGGCCTCCAGCACGCGCGCGGCCAATCCCATGGAACGCAAACGGTGCAGCATGTATAGGCCGGCGAAACCGGCGCCGACGATCACCGCGTCGAGGTGAGCAGCCCTTGCCGTCACGCCGGAATGATCCGGGCAGCGCGCTCAGGCGCCATGATTCGGCTCCGGAAGCAGGTCTGCGGGCACCCAGTTTCCGTGAACGCCGTTGCGCAGGCGAATCGGCAACTTGACCACCGCAATCGGGCCAGCCTCGATATCTGTGGAATCGATCACGAGCAGATCATTCAGCATGGTTTCGAACCGGTTGACCAGCACCAGCAGATAACCGTCGGCCTCCGGTGCGCGGGCGTCTCGCGGCACGAATACAGGTTCCTGGGCGGTGGACTTGGCGTCGAGGGCGAAACTGGATGACGCGTGTTCCTGGAAATCAAAGCGCACAATTGTGTTGAAGGCCGGTCCAAAAATGCCTCCGCCAGTGAAGTCGTGGGATGGATCGTTGGCAATCGCGAAACCATACCGATGCCGCTGCATCGCCACCCGGTCGTCGATGCGCGGGAACTCCGCGTACTGCGGGTAAATCGTCTGCTCATTGAAGGAATCACTCCGCGAGGACAGGTCAATGGTCCAGCGGGTGATGCGGGGCACTGCCTTTTCGGGAGCGAACGGCTTTCCGGTGGTGTCGGGATACATGAACGGGAAGGTCTGCGCCTCGGACACACACGCGTCGGCAATCACCTTCCCGCCTTCGGACCAGGCGTTGAAGAAATGGAACAGCCAGCGCGGCGGGCCTTCGAACCAGCGGATGTCCTGCACCGACCCGCGGCGCGGGAACACGCCCAGGCAAGTCAGCTTGGTCGGGTCCCAGAGCCAGTGCGGGCCGCCGCGCTTGAGGCGATCCAGGTCCGTGGTCGTCGGCATGACCGGGAACAGAATATGGTCGCGCGTCACGGCAAAGTCGTGGATCTCCGCAGCGTACGGGGCTTCAAACCATTCCTCCCGTGTAATCCGGCCGTTGGCATCCGCCACATAGAAGGCAATGTCCCGCGTCGTCTCCCCCTTCGCTGCATAGCCGAAGAAGATTAGCTCGCCCGTCACGGGGTCGATCTTCGGGTGCGCCGTCGCAGTCAGGCTCGTCAGCTTTCCCTCGTAGGTCCACTCGCCCAGCGTTCTCAGGGAAAACGGATCGATCTCGACGGGGCGGTTGCCCTCTTTGAGCGCGAGCAGTCTGCCGCCATGCCACACCACATTGGTATTGGCGGTCCCCCGGTTCAGACCCCGCACGCTGGGGTCGTCGGTGTACGGATTGCGATAGACGCCGAACAGGGAACGGCGTGCAGCGCGTTCCACCTTGAACTTCTGCGTCTGCACATAGCGGCTGCAAAAATCAACGTGCCCGTCTTCGAACCGGAACATGCCGATCATGCCGTCGCCGTTGATAACGATATCGTCGCCAAGCAGGGGAGGAAACTGCGGTTCGGGCGCCACCCTGTAGAACGAACCCTCCAGATCGACGGGCAACTCGCCTTCGACCTCCAGCTCGAAAATGTCCGCCTCTATCCTGCCCGGCTTGTCGAAGCCGGTGTAGATCGGCAAGTCCGGGAAGCGGGTGCCTGGACGGCGTGCTCGGCCTGAATTTGTCATGGGATGGAACCTCCCGCCTTGCGTCGACGCACCGTCGCAGGCTTCACCCCGCGCCTGCGTCCAATTGAAGCGCGCGCGGGTCTGAACCGGGGATGACAGACATGTTTCTGCGCCTTGGCCAGCAGTTTTTCCAGCATCCGGTTCAACGTTTTCAGTTCCCGCTCCCCGAAGTCCGCCAGCAATTCGCGTTCGAGCTGCGCTGCGATCTGCGCGGAACGCAGGAAAACCTTCTGCCCTGCCGCCGTCAACGCAATCCGCAGGATGCGACGGTTGCCGGGACTTTGCCGGCGTTCGATGAGACCTCCGCGCTCGAGGGGAGCGATCAGGTCCGTGACGGATTGCGGGCTGATACCCAGCGCCCGCGCGAGCTCCGCCGAAGAGGCGGCCTCGCGGCCCTTCAGGAGCAACAGGATGAAGAACTGGCTCCGGGTCAGATCGACCTCGCCGAGCGCGACCTCGAGGCAGCCCCGGACCGCGAGTTCCGCGAGCTTGAGCAGGTACACGGTGCTCACGTTGGCAGGGTCACGGGACGCTAGCAGCTGACCCAGCCGCCATCCACAAGCATGTCAATGCCGGTGATATAGGACGCCTCGTCGGAGGCCAGGAACAGCACCGCGTTTGCAGCTTCATCCGCCGTGCCGAAACGCTGCATCGGGACGTTGTCGGTAAACGATTTCCGTACCGCTGACTGTTGTTCCTCATTCAGACCCGAACGGCCCAGTATCGGGGTCTCGATCGCTCCGGGGCTGATGCTGTTGACGCGAATGCCCCGGCCCACCAGTTCCGCCGCGAGACTGCGGGCCAGCGAACGTATTGCCGCTTTCGAGGCGGAATAGACACTGGCATTGGGGATTCCCATGGCATGAGCGACCGATGCGTTAAGCACGATCGAGCCGCCTTTCTGCATCATCGGCAACGCCTTCTGTACGGTGAAATAAGGCCCCTTCAGATTGGTACCGATGATCCGGTTCCAGAATCCCTCCGAAACCGCTTCAACCGGAGCAAACTCGCCGATGCCGGCATTGGCGAACAACACGTCGATTCGGCCATGGGCCTGCCGAATCTCAAGCATCAATTTGTCCATTGCGTCCAGGTCCGAACTGTCGGACTGAATCGCCATTGCGCCCTGCCCAATCCTCTCCGCCGACGCGGATAACGTTTCCGCGTTTCGTCCGGTTATCACGACGCGCGCGCCCTCATTGGCAAATGCCATCGCCGAGGCCAGCCCAATACCGCTGTTGCCGCCGGTCACCAGGACGACCTGGTCCTGAAATCTCATTCTTCCCATGGGGGCGTCTCGCCTGTGCCGACCTTGGCGGAGCCCACGAGAATGAAATCATTCAACGCATCCAGCACACCCGGATATCTGCCTCTCATGACCTCAATCAGTTTTGCTGACGTGTCCGCGGTTTTCGACGCTTCATTGAATGTCTCGATGTATTCGCGCGTGAACCTGATCGCATCGGGATCGTCATCGAGCCCGGGTTTTTTGTGCCCGGCGACGACGATCTCCGGCTTGAGCGCGGCCAGCCGGTCGAGGGCCTCGATCCAGGCCATCCTCTGCGGTTCGAGCGTTTCCCCCAGCCACACGTGAATCCCGTGAAACACGATATCGCCGGCGATGAGCGCCTTCAGTGAGGGCACGTAGATCGCCG
>MGYT01000073.1:0-3960 GCA_001801865.1 Gammaproteobacteria bacterium RIFCSPLOWO2_02_FULL_61_13 | reverse complement strand
TATCTCGGGCCGTTCGCGCCGAGCATCGGCCCCCAGCGGTTCAGCTTCTTCGGGATCGAGGCCCAGATATCCGCAACCACCTGCGGCGCGGAAATGACCCGGGCGTTCGGGAACGCCAGGGTGATGACTTCCATGCTGAAGAAATGATCGGGGTGATCATGGGTGACATAGATCCATTTCAGATCCTTTCCCGTTTCCAGGATATCCGCGACCAGCCGGTGGGCGTCGCTGCGCGTGAATGGCGCATCGACGAGGACGGCATCCTTCTCCCCCATCACCAGCGTGAAGTTGGCGTAGAGACTGCCCTCGCCCGACGTAATCACCTTGAGGGTGAGCGGCTGAACTGTTCCAGCAGGTGCGAGTCCGGGGAGCGAGACCGCTGCCAGTATCAGCAGTCCAACCAGGTGAAGCCGAACATACTTTGCCGATGATCCGATCATGGTGTCTCCCGCAATGTGATTTCGTTCATGGGTCTTGAATGGTGGACGGATTTGGACGTCAGTCCCTGACGGGCAGCGCGCGGAGCTCTTTAACCAGGCCGCGGCGATGATCTTCGAAAGCCCCGCGTTCCGGCGGGACCTCCTGCTGGCGCGGAAAGGCTGCATCGAGCATTTCGTACAGCTCGCGCACCTCATCGCGGAACTCCACATGCGTGAGGATGTAGGGCGCGTTATTGCGGATGCCCTCGACGACATAGGCGCCCAACTCAACCGAATCCATCCACGAAGCGGTCATCTCCCTGGCCGCGGCCCGCGCGGCGTCATCCGGGGCGCTCGCCTCGACGATGCGCGTGCGCGTGCCGCCCGGAAACAGGCACGACACGCCGATCCCGTGCGGCGCCAGCGACATGCGCAACGATTCCGTGAAGCCGCGTACCGCGAACTTGGCCGTCCGGTACGCGCCGAGCCCATGGAGCGGCAGCGGGACGATGCCGGACATCGACGAAGTGTTGACGATGTGCCCGCCTTCTCCGTGGCGGAGAATGAGCGGCACGATGATCTTGGTGCCATTCACGACGCCGCCGAGGTTCACGCGCAGCGCGCGATCCCACGACTCGAAATCCGGGTCGTGCGTATCGCCACCGCCGCCCACGCCGGCGTTGTTGCAGAGGACGTGGACCTTGCCGAACGTCCGGATGGCCTCATCCGCCGCGGCGCGCACCTGATCCCGATCTCCGACGTCGGCATGCACGAAATGCACGTCGTTGCGGCCGGACAGCACTTTCTGCACTTCCTGCAGATAGTCGCGGTTGAAATCGACGACCACGACCTTCATGCCCAGTCTCAGAAAATTCCGGACCAGTCCGTAGCCGATCCCGCTCGCGCCGCCGGTGACGAACGCAACCCTGCCGGAGAAATTCTTCATGGGCGCCTCTCAGCACGCCTCGCCCGTAAACGTGCGCAGCGCAGGATTGGTTGGATTGGGCATGGCCATGGCCGCGCGGTCCGTCACGTCGAGGCGGATCGCATGCACACTGCCCGGCCGGCCGCGCTTGCGGAAAACGGCCAGCACCTCGTCGATATGATCCTGCCGCAGGTCGGCGAGCACCGTTTTCATCCCCGCCTCGACGAATGCAGCGGCGATTCCGAGCCCGATGCCGCTTGCTCCCCCGGTTATGAAAGCCACCTTGCCTTGCAGGTCTTTCATCTGGCCCCCTCCTGGCGTGGCGCATCTGTTGGTGGAGGAGCGCGCCCCTCCGCCGCCTGGCGTTGCTCCGAAACCTTATATAAGGTTACCTGATATTTCAAGTCGGGCGCCGAATCACCGTGGCTTGAATGCCGGCAACGGATTACCGGCGACAGGCCGGTTTATTTGCCGTAATAAGCGTACGCGCGAATTTCGACGCTGCCGCGCGGCGGCACATCAGGAGGGCAATCCGGATGGTTGAACGCACTGTGCGGGCAGCCCTGCACCCGGCTCCGATCCGAATCGAAGGCCTTGAAGACCAGTGCCTCGTCCGGCCGCATGTTAGAGAAATAGAACCAGCGATGCGCGGGATTGTGGCGATACAGCGATGAACCGAAGCGCATCTCCGGCATGCCCGCCCGGTCGATCACCGCCTCGCCGGTGACCACGTCCTCCGGCCGGGTCGTGCGCGCGTCGCAGACAGTCAGCGGCACGTCCTGGGGCGGCGGCGTGGTGACGCGCCAGATGTTGTAAGCCACGTAGCGCCCGGCGAGCCAGCGTTCGGGATCCGGTCCTCCGGCGGTGGCGAGATGCATGCGGGCAAAGTCGTCGAAGGACTGGCGGCTGTAGTCCACGTGCACGAAACGCGCCGGGCGCGAATTGATGAACGCCGTCGTGTCCCCCGCCCGCTCGCTCCAGCGCAGCACCGTGCGCGTGGTCACCACCTTGGGCGCGCCGGTGAGTTCGCGGACCAGTGCGGTGATTTCAGGCATATAGATGTTGGTGATCTGCGCCTCGTCGGTGAAATCCGTCACTGCGGTGGGGTGATCCACGAGCCTGAAACCACCCTCCTCGAGGGCGAGCTGCGCCGCGACCGGGCGCACATTGTGGATCGTGATGCGGTGTTCGGCCAGGTTCAGGTTGTTGTTCTGGTAATTCTCCGAGTAGAAAACCGGGAACTCGTCCATGTCGCCGAGGTAGTTCACCGTCGAGCTCACCGCGGGGCATTCAATCCGATCCAGGGTGCGCGGATATGCAGTCATGGTTCATTGTTCCTGTTCCGGTTTAGTATATCCGCGCGGTCGCATCAATCCACGGGCGGAATCGTTGCGGCAATCTCACTCGAACTGAGGACACATCAAGATGAATGCGACCACACAGGCGGCAACCACGGCGGAACCGTTCGTCGTTTCCGATCGCTACCGCTACTACGTCCTTGCACTGCTCATCTGCGTCGGCATCTGCAGCTGGATCGATCGCAATATCTTTTCCATCCTGCTGGAACCCATCAAGCAGGAATTCCATTTTTCGGACACGCAACTGGGCCTGCTCGGCGGCATCGCGTTCGGGCTGTTCTACGCCACCGTCGGGCTGCCGATCGCCTGGCTGGCCGACCGCTTCAACCGCCGCAAGATCATCACGGTTGCCCTCGCGTTGTGGAGCGCGATGACCGCATGCAGCGGCCTGGCAACCGGATTCGGGACGCTGTTCCTGGCGCGGGTCGGCGTCGGCTTGGGAGAGGCCGGCGGTTCGCCGCCGTCCCAATCGCTGGTATCCGATTATTTTCCGCCGGAGCGCCGCGCGTTCGCCATGGGCGTCCTGTTCATGTATATCCCGCTGGGATTCATGTTCGGATTCCTGATCGGCGGCTGGATCAACCAGTTCTTCGGCTGGCGCGCGGCATTCATGGTGGTCGGCCTGCCGGGGCTGGCACTGGCACTGCTGGTGCACTTCACGCTGAAGGAACCGCCGCGGGGGTTTTCCGAGAAAAGCCTGTCCTCCACGCTTGCGCCCCCGCCGTCGTTGGGCGCCACGGTAAGGTACTTCCTTAGCCGGTCGTCGCTGCGGCACATCCCGTTGGCGGGCGCCATTCATGGCGTGGGTGCGTGGGGCGCCGGCGTCTGGCTGCCGGCGTATTTCATGCGCGTCCACGGCATGAGCAGCGGCGAGATCGGCAGCTGGATGGCCATGATCTTCGGCATCTTCGGCACCCTCGGCGCTGTCGTCGGCGGCCGCATCGCGGACGGTATCGTCAAGCGCACCGGCGACCCGCGCTGGTACACGCGGTTCTCGGCTATCGTGATCCTCGCCTGCATACCCTTCACGTTCCCGGTCTACCTGTGGTCGACGCCACAGCCGGCATTGTTGTTCTTTATCGTTCCGATATTCCTCGGGCACATGTTCCTGGGACCGGTCACCGGGATGATCCAGAGTCTCGCCGGCGTGCGCCGGCGCGCGATGGCGGCCGCCTTCTACCTGTTTCTCGCCAACCTGATCTCCATGGGCGTCGGCCCGTTGATCATTGGCGCGATCAGCGATTTCTATAGCGCCAAG
>MGYT01000072.1:6114-7727 GCA_001801865.1 Gammaproteobacteria bacterium RIFCSPLOWO2_02_FULL_61_13 | reverse complement strand
CACCATCCCGGCGTCAGGCGAGTGCTCTATCCGGGGCAGCCGGATTTCCCCGGCTATGCCCTCGCGAAGCGGCAAATGCGAGGTTTCGGCGGGATCTTGACGATAGAAATCAAAGGCTCTGGCGACGATGCCGCCCGAGCCGCCGACCGCCTGAAGCTGATCGCGCTCGCGCCGAGTCTCGGCGGCATCGAGAGTCTGGTCAGCCAGCCCGTTGCCACCTCGCACCACGGGCAGACGGCAGCACAGCTCGCCCGCCAGGGCATCACCGAATCGATGCTGCGCCTGTCGGTCGGGCTGGAAGACCCGGCGGATTTATTGGCGGATCTGGAGCAGGCACTGGGCTGACGTAAAACGACGTCGCTTCGCCCGGTGGCGATCCGGCCCTCATAGAGAGCTCCTACGGGCTCCCCGGGATCAGCCTGTTGCCCTGGGTTGCATCGACTACCGATACTCGTCGGACAAATCTGGTGAGAACGTGCTTGTTCGTCTGGACGATGGGATGCAACTTGCGGTTTCATCGAGATTGCTTCGTGCGCTCGCAATGACAATTCCCAGTTATTGCGAGCGGCGAAGCGACGAAGCATTCTCAGCATCTGCGGAGTAAACGTCGCCTTAGTTACCGACCTCTGAGCAATATCCCCGGCAAACTGGGGGTATTTTCGCTGCATTCTCCGACCTCGTTCTGATCTCATGACCTGGATCAGAATCCGCAGTGAAACGAACCAGTAGCATTCAACTGCCCACGAACCGCGCGGCTGCTCGCGCGGCGCCTCGTATTCCGGGTACATGTACAGCGCCAACCGCGTGAAATGGAACTTTTCCGGTTCTGGTTCGTTTAACGGGTAGCTGGCGGCAGATTCCGGCATGACGCAGCCGACGGACCGCGAGTATGTGCGCTTGAGTCAAGGGGGCGATCGCAAGGCTTTCGGCCAGCTCGTGCGGCGTTACCAGGACCGGTTGTACCGTTTCATACTGCGCATGGTCGATTCGCACGACGAGGCACTGGAGTTGACGCAGGATACGTTCGTCAAGGCTTGGCAGGCGCTTCCCGACTGGCGCCCCGACGCGAAGTTCCGCACCTGGCTGTTCCGCATCGCCGCATCGGCTTGAACACGGCGATGGATTGCCTGCGCCGGCGCAAGGTGGTGGAGTTCGTGGCCATGGATGAAGATTACGACGCGCCCGGCGGGACTGCCGACCCCGAGGTGCAATTGCAGACCAAGCAGCGGCTGCGGGCGCTCGAGGCCGCGTTGGGGCGGCTTCCGCATGACCAGCGCGAAATCGTGTTGTTACGGGATATCGAAGACATGTCATACAGTGAAATTGGCGCCGTTTTGGGAATCAACGAAGGCACGGTGAAATCGCGGCTTGCGCGCGCCCGCGAGGCGCTGATCAATGATCGACGGTGGACTAACGCATGAAACCCCGACAATGCCCGCGCACCGAGCAACTCTCGGCGCTGATCGATGACGAGCTTCCGGCGCGCCCGCGCGAGGAGATTGAGAGCCACGCGGCGGTCTGTCCGCTATGCGGCCCGATGCTGCGGGATCTGACCGAGCTGCGCCTGGCGATGCGGCCCCTGGTCGAGGCACCACCCGGTATCGATCTTGCGC
>MGYT01000072.1:2174-6041 GCA_001801865.1 Gammaproteobacteria bacterium RIFCSPLOWO2_02_FULL_61_13 | reverse complement strand
ACTGCGGGTGTGTATCTCGGGGCGCTGCTGGCGGGCGGGGCGACTGTCTCCGCGACCCGGCTGACGACCATGGCGGTGTTCGATCCGGTGCCGCCAGGAGGGATATGCGTGGGATTTCAATCGTGTTATTCGCGCGGGAAATGACATGAAACGCTCGGGCCTGCAGTTCGCGCTCATCCTGTCGCTCTTGCTCAACCTGGGGGTGATCGCTGCCGTCGGATACCTTGCAGTGAAGCGCGGCCAGCTTCCGGTCGTTTTCGATCACGACGCAAAGGAAGCGAATCTGCCCGATTACCTCAAGCTGACCGCCGAGCAGCGCCAGCAATGGCACAACCTGGAAACCGGATTCCTGAAAGAACTCGCCGCCGGTTGGCAACAGATCCGCCCTCATCGCGAAAACATGATCAACGAGATCTTTTCCGAGCGGCCGGATCGAGGCCGAATCGAAACCGAACGCGCGGCCATTGCACAACTGCAGGCTGGGCAGCAGCAGCGCGTCATCGAACAGCTGCTCAGTGAGCGCGACATTATCGACCACGGGCAGCGGCGCGCGTTGGCCGAGCTGCTGGCCCGGCAGGCGCCCTCGGGCACCATGGAAGAGCAGTTGCACGGGCAGTGACGAACTGATCTGCGCTGGCGGCGCGGCGCCCAAAAAATTCACGGAACAAACGACGGCATGGTCCGTTTAAGTAGGCATGGGCGGCGGGCATGGAGCCTGTCGCGATGGATCAACGATCAACTATTTCAAGAGGAATTCGACATGAAATCTCGTCATTTGTTTGCCAAGCTGACCGCCATCGCAGCGGTGTCCGCTGCCTTGCTGCTGGCGTCGGGACCGGCGTCCGCGCACTGCGATGGTCTGGACGGCCCAGTCGCCAAGGCCGCCCACCAGGCGCTCGACGCCGGAAACGTGAACCAGGTTCTGATCTGGGTGCAAAAGAACGACGAAGCAGATATCAAACACGCATTCGAGCACGCGCTGAGCGTCCGGAAACTCGGTCCGGCCGCCAGGGAGCTCGCCGACCGCTATTTTCTCGAGACGCTCGTTCGGGTGCATCGCGCCGGCGAGGGCGCGCCCTACACTGGGTTGAAGCCGGCCGGTCGCGATCTGGGCCCGGCCATACCGGCCGCGGACAGGGCGATCGAAACCGGGGCTGCAGAGCCCGTGGTCAAGTTGCTCACCGACGCGGTCAAGCACGGCATCCATGAGCAGTTCCAGGGCGTATCGGCGACCAAATCGTTCGCGAAGGACGACGTCACGGCAGGACGAAAAAACGTCGCAGCCTACGTGGACTACGTGCATTACGTCGAGCGGCTGTACGACGCGGCCGGGAAACCCGCGCATGGCCACAGCCCTGAACCGGCTGCGGCAGTGCATGCCCACTAGGGAGGCGCCGATCCGGTTCCCCGAGGCAATCAGAGCTTGGGGATGCACAAGGGGGCATAGCCCCCTCGTCCGGGCCATCCCGGGCGTTACCAGAATCGAAACAGGAGATATGAAGCCATGAACACTCAAAGTTTACTGAAGTCCACCTTGGGGTCAGCCGCGCTTGTCGTCGCCTTGTACGCGATCGGCACATTGCTGGCCCGTTATCTGGGGCTCGCTGATGCGGGCGCCGGCACGTTACCGGGTGCGCTGGACGTGGGCGGTGCAGGCGTCGCCCTGGCGTGGGGCATCGGCCACTGCGACGGGCTCGATGGGCCGGTGGTGACGCTGGCAAGAAAGGCGCTGGAGGCCGGCAACGTCAATCTGGTCCTGCCCTGGGTGCGCGCGGAGGACGAGGGCGAAATCCGCCACGCCTTCGACCATGCCCTGGCGGTGCGCAAGCTCGGGCCGGTCGCGCGCGAACTCGCCGACACGCATTTCTTCGAGACGCTGGTGCGTATCCATCGCGCCGGGGAGGGGGCCGCATTCACCGGCCTGAAACCGGCTGGACGGGACCTCGGCCCGGCGATTCCGGCAGCGGACCATGCACTCGAGGGCGGCTCGATTGACGCGGTAGTGAAGTTGCTCGCCGACGCGGTTCGCGCCGGCGTGCACCAGCGCTATCACGCTGCGGTGAACCGCAGGAAGTTCGATGCAAACGACGTCAGCGCTGGACGCGCCTACGTCGAGGCCTATGTGCCTTATATCCACTACGTGGAGCGGCTCTGGCTTGACGCGCAGGGCGGCGCGCATGGTCATCACGCAGAAGGGCACGACGCCCACGCGCATTAGCACTGCAAGATTATTCGTACCGTCACCGGTCGGCGCTCGACTCCTTAGGACCGGCTGAACCGAATTGACGCCCCGCGGGAACGCGAGAGGCCCGGACTTCATCTAATACAACATGGGCGTCTATGAAGTGAAGTTGACCGGGCACCTGGCGGTCGCCGAAGGCACAATGGCGTTCCGCTTCGCCAAGCCCGACGGGTTCGTATTCGAGGCCGGCCAGGGCATCGATCTGGAATTGATCGACCCGCCGGTGGAAGACGGACAGAGCAGGCACACCTTTTCCCTCGTCAGTGCTCCGTTCGAGCCGGAGTTGGTGGTGGCGACACGGATGCGCGACAGCGCTTTCAAGCGCGCGCTCGGCGCGCTGCCGGACGGCGCGAAAATCAGGATCGACGGCCCGTCCGGCGATCTCACGCTCGGCGACGCCATCCGGCCCGCGGTCTTCATCGCCGGCGGCATCGGCATCACGCCGTTCATGAGCATGTTGCATCAGGCAGCGGAAGACCGCTCGCCCCGGCGCCTGTTCCTCGTGTATTCGAACCGACGCCCAGAAGACGCCGCGTTTCTCGCCGAACTGCAACAACTCGAGCGCCGGAACAAGTCGTTCCACCTGATGGCCACGATGACCGACATGAGCAAGTCCGCGCGCGAGTGGAGCGGGGCGAGGGGTCATGTCGATGCCGAAAGGTTGAAACGGTTCGTCGGCGACCTTGCCGCGCCGATCTACTACGTGGTCGGTCCGCCGGCGATGGTCGAGGCAATGCAAGGGATGCTGACCGGTGCAGGCATCGCCGAAGACAGCGTTCGCACCGAAGAGTTTTACGGCTACTAGAAATTCGTCCGGGGAAAGCGCGTATCCAAAGCGCGCGGGAACGCGGCGCGCCCCGGCGTCGTCTAATGTCGTGAAACCAATGTATGAAGCAATGGGGGAGCGTATGCATCCAGTACCCGTCAGGACGACCAGCAAGGATTTACCCGATACGGAGATCGCCCGGCGCATTGCTCTCGGGGACCAGGACGCGTTTAAGTTGCTGATGCGTCGCTACAACCAGACGCTCTACCGCACCGCGCGCAGCATTTTGAAGGACGATGCCGAGGCGGAGGATGTGGTGCAGGAGGCTTATATGCTCGCCTACGGCGCGATGGGCGCATTCCGAGGCGACGCGAAGCTATCCACCTGGCTGATACGGATCGTGGTCAACGAAGCGATCGCGCGATCGCGCAAGCGCAGCCGCCGTGCAGAAATCATTCAACTTTCCGGCGAGCCGGAACCGGAGGCAAGTGCGGTGGAGGTAAACATGAACGACACGGCACCCGAACAGCCCGAGCACGCGGCGTTGCGCGCGGAATCGCGGCGTCTGCTCGAGGCCAAGATCGACGCCTTGCCCGACGCATTCCGCACCGTGTTCGCGCTGCGCGCGCTGGAGGAACTGACCGTCGAGGAGACGGCGGCGACCCTCGGCATCCCCGAAGCCACGGTGCGCACGCGCTACTTCCGCGCCCGGGGGCTGCTGCGCGAGGCGCTTGCGCGCGAGATCGATTTCGCCTATGGCGACGCGTTTGGCTTCGCCGGGGCGCGCTGCGACCGCATTGTCGCCGGCGTGCTCGAGCGGCTCAAGGCATTGCAGGCGCGCAAGGGCTGATCGTTCGCT
>MGYT01000072.1:0-2144 GCA_001801865.1 Gammaproteobacteria bacterium RIFCSPLOWO2_02_FULL_61_13 | reverse complement strand
TTCGGATCACCCGCTTTTCGCTCGCGCCGACTTTCGGGGCCAGGAAGTCTCCCGCTGGCATCGCGCATCGATTGCCGGCAACACGCTTGTGTTGACGGACCCCATTGGGGCCTGCACTGCGCGGACCCTACGCAAATCACGTCACGCAGAATCCGCACGCAAACAAAACGGGAACGCCGTGACGACCGGCCTCATCTAATGCGCAAGAACGAACATGACAAGCGCCGCAGTCCAAGCCGCATTGTCATCCTCGTATCGAAACCAAGGCGCCGAACCCGCGGCTGGCGTCACGTCATTCAAGACAAATGTTCGACCGCGACAACGACGTTATTGCCGCCAACCAACTTGAAATGGAGAACCCAATGAAACCGATCAAACAATCCCTCATCGCGGCCTCGATCCTGGCCGCGTTCCTTGCGCCGGCCGCGCCGGCGTTTGCTCAGCATGCCGAGCATGTCGCAGCCGCTCAGGTGGCCACTGCCGCAAAGGTGAACGAAACCGGCGCCGCACTGCGCGACTTGTGGGTAGGCCATACCTTCTGGGTGCGCAACGTAATCGTCGACACGCTGGCGGGGAACAAGACGGCGGCGGTTGCGGCGGAGAAGGAAGTCGTCGCCAACGCCAAGCAGATCGCCGCCGCGATCGAACCGTACTACGGCAAGGAGGCTTCCGAGAAGCTGTTCGGCCTGCTCGCCGGGCACTACGGCGCAGTCAAGCAGTACCTGGAAGCGACCGCTGCGGGCAGCAATGCCAGGCAGGATGCTGCGTTCAAGAGCCTGACCGGCAATGCAGGCGAAATCGCCAGATTCCTGAGCAGCGCCAATCCGAATCTGCCGTTCGACACGTTGAATGGATTGCTGCTCGCGCACGGCGGGCATCACATCCGGGAAATCCAGCAGCTGCAGAGCAAACAGTACGCGGAAGAAGCGCAGACCTGGGACGCGATGAAGAAGCACATGTACGTGATCGCCGATGCGCTGGCCGGTGCGATCGCCAAACAGTTCCCGGCGAAGTTCGTTTAATCACTCGAAGGATACGCAGTGGGCCATCGGTCCACTGCGCAGAAGGAACACAGATGAATGCTCTGGAGAGAATCGCCTTCCTTCCCGACATCCAGTCGGAGGTGGATGGGCGCGACCTGCGCATCGATGCCGTCGGCATCAGTCGGGTCCGGTATCCGATGACGATTCGCGCCGGTGAGAGACTCCTATCGACGATCGCAACGCTGTCGATGACGGTGGCCCTGTCCGCCGTTACGAAGGGCACCCATATGTCCCGCTTCATCGAGTTGCTGGAGGCGCGGTCGGAAGCGCTGGACCAGAGGGGATTCAGGACGATTCTGCTCGACATGCTGGATAGGCTGGACGCGCGCAGCGGGTCGATCGAGATGCGGTTTCCCTACTTCGTGAGGAAGACCGCCCCCGTCTCGGGCGTGCCAAGCCAGCTCGATTACGAGGTCTGCTGGCGAGGCAGCGTTTCCGATGAGGGGAGGTACTCGTTCCGGATGCGCGTAACGGTGCCGGCGACGAGTCTCTGTCCCTGCTCGAAAGAGATCTCCGTCTACGGGGCCCACAATCAGCGCTCGCATATCAACATCGAGGCCGAGCTCGAAGCCGAGATGGCGATCGAAGACTTGATAGCCATCGCCGAACGCAGCGCATCCTGCGAGGTGTACGGCCTGCTGAAACGCCAGGACGAAAAATACGTGACAGAGCGCGCGTACGACAACCCCAAGTTCGTCGAAGACCTCGTGCGTGACGTAGCGCTCGCACTGAATCAAGAGCCGCGGGTGGGTGCTTACGTGGTCGAAGCGGAAAACTTCGAATCGATCCACAACCACTCCGCGTTTACGCGCATCGTGCGGACAAATTGCAACGATTAACGAGGAAAATTGATCATGACACGTTTCCGCACAGCCGAAGCCGCGCGCGTCGCGGGCCCGACGCCAATTCTCGGCTGCATGCAGCCAGCGAAGTGGTGAGCGAACCGGAGGCAACCGGGGTACCCAGCTACGCGTCGCGCAGCGCGACCAAGCAGTACCGGACCGCGCCGTTGCACGGGCTGTGGCAGCATGCGCCCTATTTCCACAACGGCAGTGCGCCGACGCTCGAAGCAGTCGTGCAGACGTACAATGCGAAGAAGTC
>MGYT01000071.1:2531-5893 GCA_001801865.1 Gammaproteobacteria bacterium RIFCSPLOWO2_02_FULL_61_13 | reverse complement strand
GGCATGGGTTATCGATGGAAGCCGTGACAGCGCGCCGGGGTTTCCGCCTGCGCGCGCAGTTGCTGCTGTTGTCCATCGCTGTGCTCGCAGTCCCCTATGCCGGCATAGAGTATGTGCGCGAGCTGGAACGTTACCTGCGCGAGTCATTCTCCGCCTCGCTCTCCGACGCGGCACGGGCGGTGGCGGGGCCGCTGCACAATCAACCACAAATGTTTCCATTCAGCCCGGCGGCGTCGGAACGCACGTTGTATGTGCACCGGTTGCGCCATGCCATACAGCCGGATGGTTACACCGATGATTGGTCCGATTACCTGGGCTGGGCCGAATCCTTCTTCGGCAGCGACCTGAAATCCGGCTTTCGTCTCATCGTCGGGCGCTACCAGGCCAACTACCATTTGTTGCTGCAGGTGCAGGACGATAACGTTGTGTGGCAGCGCGCGGATCAACCGGATGCGCTGGACAATGATCACGTTGTGCTCGTGCTGGGGGACAATTATGGCAATCCGGTACGCTACCATTTTGCGCCGGCGGGTCCGGGCAGTCTGCGTCCTTTCACCTATCATTACACCCAGGACGAGTTTCGCTTCGAGCATCGATCCACGGAATTCATCACCAACATCCACGGCGAGTTGCAGCAGGTCGCGGATGGTTTCAATCTGGAAGTGACTTTGCCGGCCAGCATGGTGCATGAGCGCCTGGGTGTGGAGTCGGTGGATGTGGACGATGAAACCTCGCGCCGCGCACGGGGTGTTGTTTCCACCGCCGGGGGCGGGGCACTGGATCGCCCCGGGCAACTGGTGCAGGCATCGTCACAACTTGTTCAGGTGATTGAACGGTTTGCCGATGTGCCCGGGCGCCGCGTCTGGGTGCTGGATGAACGCGGGCGGGTCCTGGCCAGCGCCGGCAATCTGGAAAAACCCCAGGCCGGGAAGCCGTCCGGCCTGTTGTATCGCTGGTTGTTGCCGCCGATCCCGGAGTCCTTTGCTGATGATCTGGCCGGCTCGTCACGCTTGCATGGCACGGAAGTGGAGCGCGCCCTTGCCGGCCAGGTGGCGGCGCGCTGGCGCAGCTCGCCGGATAACCTGGCCATCATCGTTTCGGCGGCGGCGCCGGTGCTGAACGGCGACGCCGTGCAGGGTGCGGTGGTGGTGGAAGAATCCACGGGTACCCTGCAGGTTTTGCAGCGCGAGGCCATGATTTCGCTGTTCAACAAGACACTGCTGGTGTTCGTGTTGTTGACTGCCATGGTGCTGGCGTTTGCAACGCGATTATCGCTGCGCTTGCGACGCCTGAGTGATGCCGCGGAGGCCGCCATCGACGCCCATGGCCGTGTTGTCGGAGGTTTCATGCCGGCGTCGGCCGCGGATGAGATCGGAGACCTGTCGCGCACATTCGGCGCATTGCTGACGCGCTTGCAGGAATACCATCGTTATCTGGAAAGCCTCGCCGGACGCCTGTCACATGAATTGCGCACTCCCATCGCGGTGGTGCGTTCGTCGCTCGAGCACGTGGCCCAGGCCGCCGGCGCCGCAGAGCAGGCGCCGTATTTGCAGCGCGCGCTGGAAGGCATTGAACGATTGACGCTGTTGGTGACGCGCCTGTCGGAGGCGGCGCGGCTGGACCTGGCATTGCAACAGGCGCGCAGCGAGCCGCTGGAGGTGAAGGAATTCATCGGGCGTTGCGTGGCCGGGTACGGCATGGCGTTCGGCAATGTGGAGCTCCAGGATCATTCCGGTCCTGAGCCCATCGTCCACCCCATTGCAGCGGACCTGTTTGAGCAGATGCTGGACAAGCTGATTGCCAATGCGGCGGACTTCCGGTTGCCGGGCACGCCGATTGTGGTGGGCCTGGCGGCGGACCCCACGTCATGGATCCTGACGGTCGCCAACCAGGGACCGACGTTGCCGGAATCCATGGCCGGACAACTGTTCAATTCCATGGTCTCGGTACGGCCGGAAGGTGGCGCGCGGGAGCCGCATCTTGGGCTCGGGCTCTATATAGTGCGGCTCATCGCGGAGTTCCACCGTGCGCGCGCCACCGCGGCCAATCTGCCGGAACAGGGCGGCGTCTGCTTTTCCCTTGCTTTTTCGCGGGATCCGGTTTTGCGGGCCGGGGTCCACGCCGCTCCCTGAGGGGCCGGGAGACCTGCCGCAGATTCCTCTTTGCGCGCATATCATTTTGATTTGGAAAGGGTTTGCCGGGCGGCGGTAATGCGGTAGCATGCAGTTTCGGAGCGCCGGTCGCGCTTCCCTTCGAACCCCACGGCTACGCCAATGGCAGACGATAAACAGAAATTTGCTCCCCAGATTGCGAAGCTCGTTCCCATCAACGAGTTGCCGCCCGCTGTGCAGAACGAAGTAATCAATCGTTGCAATCTGCTCAAGATCCGCAAGGGCGGGTTCATTTTCAAGCAGGGTGATCGCGACGAATTTGCCTACTACCTGCTGGAGGGCGAGATTGAACTGATCGCCAACAAGGATCTGCACAACACCATTGTCGCCGGCACCGATCGGGCCCGCTACGCCATGGCGCAGTTGCAACCACGCCAGCTATCCGCCCGCGCCAGCAAGGCAGCCGTCGTGGCTCAGATTGTGCGTGACTATCTTGACAAGATGATGGTCGTGCATCAGCGGGACGACGTTGAGGATGTCACCAACTACGACCTGGCCACGGCGGAAGTGGAAGTGGAGGAACTGCACACGGCGGACGACGTGGACTGGATGACCAAGATGTTGCAGTCAGAATTGTTCTCCAAGATGCCGACCGCCAATATCCAGTCATTGTTTGCGTTGCTGGAACCGGTGGAGTTCCTGAAAGGTGACATTGTCATCCGCCAGGGCGACCCGGGCGAACATTACTTCATCATCCAGGAAGGGCATTGCCAGGTGCTGCGCGCACCGCCGTCCGGCGGCAAGGAGATCAAGCTTGCGGACCTGATCCCGGGCGACAGTTTCGGGGAAGAAGCCCTGATCACCGATACGCCGCGCAATGCCACGGTGGCCATGTCCACCAACGGCATCCTGATGCGACTGGAAAAACAGAAATTCATAGATCTCATTCAAAAGCCGACGCTGCGCGGCCTGAATTTTGACCAGGCCTTGAAGATTGTCATTGAAGGCGCCCAATGGCTGGATGTGCGCTTCAAAAATGAACATGACCAGGGCGCCATACGCGACGATATCCATATTCCCTTGAATGTGTTGCGCATGCAGACGGAAAAACTCAATGAGTCCAAATCCTACATTGTGTATTGCGATACCGGCGGTCGCAGTTCTGCCGGGGCGTTCCTGCTGGCGGAGCGTGGTTTCAAGGTGTGGTACCTGCAAGGGGGCTTGCAGAACAATCCGAAGGCCGCGGACATG
>MGYT01000071.1:0-2512 GCA_001801865.1 Gammaproteobacteria bacterium RIFCSPLOWO2_02_FULL_61_13 | reverse complement strand
AGGCGCGGATGGTGGAACCGCCGCCCCCGGCCGCAGCGAAGCCGCAAAGCGCACCCAAGCCGGCATCGAAACCGGTGCCCCAGGCGGCGCCGGCCAGGGCCGCGCCACCGCCGCCTCCCCCAAAACCCAAGGCAGCGCCGCCTCCTGCTCCCAAGGCGCCGCCCGCAAAAGCCGCTCCCCCGCCCGCGCAAGACGACGATGATGATCCGGAGAAAATGGATCCGGCCATCAAGGCCTCGGTGCTGGAGACAGAACTGGCGCGCACCAACCATCGGTTGGAGGAGATGGAAAGGCAGCGCAATGAAATAGTGAACCAGGCGCAGAAGGATGCCCAGGCTGAGGTTGCGGGGAGGTTGCAGGCGGAGCGCGCCAAGATCGAGGCGGCCAAACTCGAGGCCGAGGAAGATGCAAAGCGCATGCGGGCGCAGGAAGAGGAAAACATCCGCCGCATGAAGGAGGAGGCAGAGAAGCGCCTGCAGTTGGAGAAAAAGAAGCTGGAGGAGGTTTACTCGCGCAACGTGGAGGAAATGGAAAAACTCCAGCGCTTTAAGCAGGAAGCGGATGAGCAGATGCGCAAGGAGCGCGAGCGATTCGAGCAGGAGGCGGAACAGGCGCGCAAGGAACGGGAAGATGTGGAAAAGATAAAGAAGCAGATGGAGGCCGCGAAAAAGGCCATGGAGCAGGAGGCCGAGCGCCGGCGCAAGGAGCAGGACGAGATGGAGCGCGAGATCCAGAAGAATGCGCGCGAAAAACTGGAGGTCGAGCGGCGCAAGCTGGCGGAGCAGTTCGCGCGCAATAATCACGAACTGGAGCAGGCGCGCAATGAACGGGCTGCCGCCGATGCGGCGCGCGAGGCCGCCAGGGATGAGGCGGAAAAGATCATCGCGGAATACCAGGCCAAGCATGATGCCACCCGCGTTGAGGAGGAGGCACGCCTGCAGGCCGAACGGAACAAGCTGGAGCAGGAGCAGCAGAAGATCCGCGACATGCTGGCCCAGAGTGAGCGCATAAGACGCGAGGCCGAGGACGCCAAGTCAGCTGCCGCCGACGAAGTGGAACGATTGCGTTCGCGCCGGAATGACGACGAAATAACGCAGAGCCGGTCGGCCCAGGACTCGCTGAATTCCGAGCTGCGCGATGCGGAGGAACGCCTGAGTCGTGCGCGCCGGGAGATTGCCGAGGCGGATCGGGAACGGGAGGAGGTTGAGGCGGCACGGCGCATCAACGAGGAAGACCTGGTCAAGCGTTACGAGATCGAAGAGGAAACCCGCAAGAGTCTCGAAAAGGACCTGGAGCAATTCAAGGAACACCTGGCGCAGGAAGAAAAGAAATTCGCCAGCATTTCGTCACAGCTGGAACACATGAAGCGGATCAGGAAACGCGCCGATGAAGCCAAGGTGGCTACGCAACAACACACCGATAATCTGCTCACTGACGTGGCGTCGCAATTGCGTATAGGCAAATAATCCAGGTTGATGGCGTGCGTGCAGTCCTGACCACTCTGGCCACGCCGATACTGCTGTGGTCTGTCGCCGTACCGGCTGAGTCGGTGCCCCAGCCACGTCTTGCTGAGATTCTCCCTCCGGAAATGCGCCAGTCAGTGCACCACACCGTCGAGGGCGTGGAACTCCAGGACGGTTATTACATTTTTTCCGTAGATTCTGAATTCGGCACGTTCGTGGCCGAATCGCTCCCGCAACTGCGCAGCCTGGTGAATGAGATAGAGATCCTGAGCCAGGCCATGAATCAGTTCGTGCAGAATAATCCGCAAATGGAGCCGGAACTGCGCGGGCAATTCAGTATTCAGGCCGATTCGGCCGTGGATATCATCACCCGGCCCGTGGACACGGCGACCGAACTGGCCGGCCAGCTGGGTGGCAACATTAATGAGGCCCTGCGCGGCTCGCCGGTGTTGATCAGCGAGTATGAGCGCGTGGACTTTGCCGCCGCCGATTCCGCCGATCCGACCGCAGCCATGCACAAGCGCAACGTCGCCGCGCAATGGGGCTTCGATGCCTATTCCTCCAATCCGGTGGTGCAGAATTTTCTCAATACTGCGGCACGCGCCCGGTCCGGCGGCAGGATCTCGGCCGGGGCGCCGGCGTTCTTCAAATCAAGGCAAACTGCGGCAAGGACCGCCGATGCCGGCGTGGATACGGAAGTCGGACAAACGCTCAAATCCGAGACTGCCTTGGGTCTTGCGGATCGCAACCGCCGCGATCTGGCAGGGATGCAGATCCCGGCCGCGACCATTGATGCGTTTATTGCGCACCCGGCGTTCTCGCCGCGGCACCAGACCCGCATCACGCGCTATCTGGCGGCGCTTGACCGGGTGGTGAATCGCGCCGCGTTCATTGATTCGGCACTGCGCAGCGACAGCGAACGTGGCGCCGTGTCCCATGAACATCTGGCCATGATGCTGTTGTATTACCACCGGCATGTGGCCCCGCTGCAGAAGCTGCACTTCGGCAACAATATGCTGCAGGCGATACATGGCAACAGCAGTATTGTC
>MGYT01000070.1 GCA_001801865.1 Gammaproteobacteria bacterium RIFCSPLOWO2_02_FULL_61_13 | reverse complement strand
ACATCGCGATAGAACTCGTTCTTCGCCTGCTGGGTCATCGTGAACGGACCCGGCAGCGTGGCCTTGACCGTGCGATCGGTATTGGCGCGAAGGAATTTCAGGTCCCCCCTGTGTTAATATGACGTGAGACACCTACCTTTGACAAATTAGAGTAGAAAGGTAGCCACGATAGCGGTTGATGGAATGCAGCGCTACTTTGCCAGCAACCGCATCAGGTCCGAGTCATTGGGGGGAAGACTTTCCAGGTCAGTGTCCTCTGCACCGGGTTCGGGTTGCCAGAGCGAACGTAGGAGATCCTTGGTTGTAGGATCGGCCTTGATCGCATTTTCTACCTCCGAAATGATCTTTTCCCGCGTTGCCGCGAGTTCCTGACTGGAACCACCTGTGCTCTTTTGAAATGCGTGTTGTTGGCCGTAGGCACACGCCATCCAGACACGGAGATTCGCGTTCCCTTCCTGATTTTTCTGCTTTAGCAGTTCCTCACCAATACTGATGGCTCTTTGGAAGCCCCGTGGTCTTGGTTCATATAGGGCGTTCAGAACGCCAAGATCGCTGTTCGGAAGTGTGCTCATCAACCGGTTCGCTTCCGAAACTTTTCCAAGGGCGGTGTAGATAGTCGCCAATTGTTGCTTGACCTCGTTATTCGTTGGATCCAGCCGCAACGCATCTTCGAAGCCCGCCTGAGCCTGAAGCAGATTACCGGAGCGAGCCGCTGCTGCGGCCCATGCCGCAATCTGACGCGGCGTGGACAAGGAGTCGCGCGGCGTTGCCAGCACGACCCGGTCGGCCTCCTTCACGACATCTTGGGTCGCCGGCGCAATCCCCTTCGCTGATGGATCGAGGCGCAACTCTGCGTGCACCGCTTCGGTGATCTTCTGTTCGTCCGGCGCGCTGAAGGCATCGAACAACCGTGTTAGGCTAGTGCGCGTGGCGACATAGCTGAGCCAGAAACCACCTGGCATGAAATAGAGGAAGAGCACGAGCGCCAAAAGCTGACCGTGAGTTGACCAGCCGAACCCACCGGTGTTGGCGATGCCAGCCGCGCGCCAAAGAGCCTCAGGGACGACGAATAGCTGTGTCAGGCCCACACCTACGATTGTCTTGGTGAGCCAATCCGAGATGTCTTCGAGATTCGTGTTGACGCGGCTGGTAGGCGTGCGCGTTTGACCGCCGGCAGCCGCCGCATTCGCCACGGCGGAGCCATTGTCGCCGGTCGCGGTCACAGGGGTATTCTGCGCTCGGTCCAAGGTTCTCGGCACACCGAAGAGCAATCCGAGGATCCAACCGCAGGCCGTACATGCGGCAGCAAAGAGTAGGCTGAGGGCGAATACGCGCAGCCCCGTACCCAACCCGGCAACGAACCCGTTCTTGGTGCCAATATCGACGCCGGCTGCAATCCCGGCAGACACGACGGCGAAGATCGCAATCGCGAAAAAGTACCGGGAGAACCAATCGGCAATGATTGCGAAGTTGCCAGCTTTGAAAGCCGCAGACCAGCTTTCGTCGCGTGTCGCCATGAGGGACTCCAATTTCGTCGCAGTTATGGCCTCTGCCTACAACTCGCCTCGCAAGGTGGATGTCGGATCCACAAGCAATCTGCGGCGATGCAAAAGCAAACAATTGTAAGAACAAGCGTATGATTGAAAAGGATCAAATATCAAGAACATTCCTGAACGACGAACGACCAAAGGGTGGAAGATAGGAAAATTAGTCCGGCTGCGGTCCCACCTCGCCGAGCCGGCGCGCCGGAGCAAGTGCGGAAGATGTGCCGCAATGCGCATAATTGGCCTTATGTTCATGCTGGCTCACGCCGCTCCGGGAAAGAACCGCGATCCGCTCGGGTCGTGAGCGGGATCAGCGGTCAATTACCGATCAATCTATTCCAACCGCGAGAGCAAAGCAAGCTTCTTCCCGCACCCGGGCGATGCGCTCGTGCGGCGGTTCTCGTTCCAGCCGCCGGTCTTGCAGCACGACCGATCAGGTCAGGTTTTTCACATCCTCGGTAAAGAGAGTCTGCGCTTTGGTCACGATCGCGGTGAAGTTTCCCAGGGCCTCCGCATAGGGGGGCTCTTTCTTTACCGCGGCGATCACTTGATTTAGCTCGACAATCAAGCCGGCCAGAAGCGCCGTGCGGCCGTCGATGGATTCAAGGGTATGCTTTACCAGCATCGCAGTCAGGTCTTCTGCAGTTTCTCTTGCAACTCTTCGTTGCTCAGGCGTGGAGTCGATAGACCCTACTATCTTAAAAACTTCGCTCATGCCTTCATCATACAGGCGTTTAATCGAATTTCCATCAGGTTGTGCCATCCGAATTCTCCTTTCGTTAGGACAGCAATCGCATGATAATCAATTGGAGCCCTTGCGCGCCGCCCGAAAACCCTCGATGTCCTTCTTGAGACTGAACGCAATACCGAATAAGTCTTCCGATACCTTGTCGAACTTTTGAGGCCTGTCAAGCGCGCTTACGAGCATGCCAAGTGCGTCCTGCATACGTCGCAGCATAGCCCCATAGTTATTCAGTGCACTCCTTAGTTTTTCGAATTGCTCGGTATTGGCATTGATTGCTGCTCCTCGCTCAGTGATCTGTGCGACGGCCTGTTCTGCAAGAAGACGGTGCTCGCTTGCGAATGGAGGTGTTTTGTCCTGATATGAAAGCCTTATCGGGAGCGGGCTCGTCAAAACTCTTTCGACAGGCTTGAGTGCAGCATTGAGCGCGTTCTCGATATCCTGTCTAGGGTCCCCGCTTGCGGGTGGGCTGTGCTCCCGCACTAGTGTCCGTAAAATCTGCACTTGTGAAATCATCTCATCAACCAACTTGACTTGTTGATTGTCCGCGGCAATGGCCCGCAAGGTGATATGGTCCTGCCGTTCTGCGATCAGCGCTTCCAGCATCTTGAGGATAGTTGGAGTTCCATTTCGGACGGCCTTATCGAATTCTTCGCGCAGCCCTGCCTTTTCGAGCTCGCCAACCAGCGTCTTGACTACACCTATCAATGCACCAAGTCCGGGTACAGCAGCAGCTCCTGCCGCGACGATGAAATTGTTCGCCGCTTCAACGGCTCCACCGGCCGCGGTTTGCACTGCTTCTACGCTCTTACCTTCCGCTAACGTCGCCAGGGTATTGTTGAAGTTGTCGATCGTGCGTAATGCGGTCCGTCGGACCGTGACCGCGTCAGGCTGAGCCACGCTGCTGTATTCCAGCGCCGTCGAGAAGAGCACCGGGCCCTTGGGTGCCGCCTTTTCTGCTTCCTTCCGCTTCTGCTCGGCCTCTGAGGCTTCCTTGATCGCTGCGAAATCAATGAGGATGCCTTCTGCGGCTTTCTGCACCTCGGCAGACGCACTTCGATATTGCGCCAGCTCGGCGGTTGGAATCTGTGCACAGCTCGCGACGAATACCAGAAGCGAAACCGCGAGCGATCGGTAGACTCTGTGCGTCATGCGACCTCCTCGAGTTGAATCATGTCGAAAACTGACGAAGGTTCCCCCGAGCCACCAGCGGCTAGCTCAGGGACTTCAGAAACCGATCAGCCAGACCCGAAATTTCATGTGCGCGATCAATGCCGTTGATGCAGCGGCGTGCATTCACGAAATCCGTGCGCACGTCGTTTACGTAGTCGGTGAGCTTTCTGCCGGTAAAAGTTCCGGTCTTAAAGCCATGAACCAAGATGAATGCTGCGGTGGGCGGATCCATGGCGAGGTCCGGCTTCGCGACCAGATCCAGGTTGAGCAGCTGTCCGTATTTCTCGTAGTTGTTCTTCCAGGTTAGCTGGACGTACCCACGGCCGTAGTACGGGTAGTAGCGGAAGTTGTCGCGGCGCCACTCCTCATTTTTCCAAAACGCCTCGCGTACCGGGCGAAAAGTCTTTGCGGTCTCCCACTCGACCGTTGCAAGCACGTAAGCGATCTGTTCCATTCTTCCGAGTCCCTGCGCATCGCACTGCCGGCGGATCGCAGAGATTGTTCCTTCACGCGTGGAGAAATCATCTGCGCGTGACGCGTCCATGCCACCGGTCAACTCCTTCAATTGCTCAATGGTCTTTGGGCCGACTAGATCGGGGTTGCCTTCGATTACGTCGGCCTTGAACTCCGCGAGGGCCGAACGGGTTTTCGGCCCCACTAGACCGTCTATGTCCCCGACCGGGTAGCCGAGTAGACTCAGCGCGTACTGCAACTCTTGGACTTGCACCTTGCTGAGTTCGGAAAGCGGTAGTGGCTGAGCGACGGTAGATAGTTCTACGAATTGCATGTTCGCCTCCTACGGGCGTCAGCCCGGATTGTCGTTTCTGGCTGGCTCATGGTGATTGTGTGTAGCCGCCGCCCGCGCCCGCATGGTGGCTCCGCTAGAGCGCCGATGGCAAGTGTCTCGTTTTGAGGGTTCGATAAGCATTTGGGGCGGAGGCAGGGCAACTAATCGAGAGGTAAATAGGAAAATTACCGGTCCGCCACCAATATTTCACCGTCCAATACCGTCAGCTTCCTTACCAGGAACCGCACCTGGGCACCATTGGTGATGATCTTTGCACCTCCTCGCAGCGTAAGCTCGTTTGCAACGAGAGAGTAATCCGCCGATGGATCAGGTTTGAAACGGATAATGGTTTTGTTCAGTGAAAGATTCGGGGCCGCGTCGATCATCTCTTGAATCTTCTGCGCATCCCAGTCTTTTTCCGTTCGGCGCACCAGTCCGCTATCCTCCGCGTCAATTACGCTATACCCGTAGGTCACCTCGTTCGGGACGCGCCCCGATCGCACTGTATTGGCGAAATCGCCGAGATAGTAGTTCTTCAACTCCACAAAGATCCTGTTTGCCCGGTTCGCCGGCTTTACGATTGACATATGGTCTGATTCAGGAATCAGTATCTTCTCGCCAAAATACGCAGGCGAGGACTCCCTGCTGACGATCGGCCTGCAGTTAATCACCCAGCAGCCGGGCAACACGAAGTGGTTCTCAAAATAGTCCCTACCACTCAGTCTCGGTATAAGCCGCTCGGTTCGCAATCGAGTAAACCTCCTATCCAAATCGTTAAGGATGCTATTCTTGGAGGTGAGTTCTTTCAGGAGTCTGGTGTTTGGAAATATATTGTTGAGATGCTCTAGCCGGTCAGCCCACTCCGATCCCTTGCCGGGGGAGGCGATCAATACGAGCCCGACCGTCTTGTCGCGAAACTGTTCTCGTTGTTGGTCAAGCATGTAACGGATCACTATCCCGCCTAAACTGTGTGCAACGAAAATTATGTGCTTCTTGCCCATCACGCTGGGCTTGCTGGTCCTGCTGAGATCTTCGAACAGATCGCGAGCAGCATCACTAATTCCGTAATCTGCCGCTGCGACACCGGAGTAGTATCCCGCGAGGAATATCGATGCATCCCTGAAATCGGGATCTTCCGATACCAGCGTAGGCCAATACGCGCTCCCTTCGTCAGACTTGTGCAGCCACGCACTTCGATTGTCCGAGATGATTCCATGGACAAAGATAATTGCGATTTCAGATTTTCTTTGAATACACCAATCATTCGGGGCCTTTTCATTCGGGATTTTGCAGAGAGACTGAGCCGACACTCCAACGCAAACCAGGAACGTGGCAATTGCCCAAAGCAAGCGCCACGCGTTCAGGAACACCATGTTTCCTCCCTTGTACAACGATAAATAAGCTTGATCGAAAAATCAATCCGGCCGCAATCCCGCCTCGCCGAGCCGACGCGCCGGGAGTAGGTGTGGAACATGTCCCGGGCTGCACATCATGGGCCTTATATTCATGCTTGCTTCTCCCTCCCCGGGAGATGACCGCGATCCGAGCTAGCCTACTAAGGGAGACCCCCCGGCTCTGCCGGGGTGGCAGTAGAAGTTTGACATGTTCTGGAGTCCATCCGCGATACTTCCAAGCGTGAGCCGCCAAGCACACGAAAGGGAGTTCCGCAGATGGACGAGTATGAAAGCCTAAGTCATACGAAGTGGGAGTGCAAATACCATGTTGTGTTCATCCCGAAGGGCCGCCGCAAGACGCTGTATGCGGAGCTGAGGGCGCATCTGGGTGAGGTGTTTCGTCGGTTAGCTGTGCAGAAGCAGAGCCGAATCGAGGAGGGGCACCTGATGCCGGATCACGTGCATATGATGATTTCGATTCCACCGAAATATGCGGTGTCGCAGGTGATTGGGTATATCAAGGGCAAGAGTGCGATTCACCTGGCACGGGTGTATGGGGAGAGGAAGCGTAACTTCGTGGGCCAGCACTTCTGGGCTCGCGGATACTTCGTCTCCTCCGTGGGTCGCGGCGAGGCGATGATCCGGGCGTATATTCGTGCGCAGGAAGACGAAGACAAGAAACTGGATCAACTGAGGCTCTGGCGCTGAAGGGCCACCCACAAGGTGGCGCATTTAAACCGGGGTCGCGTTAGCGACCCCTCCAGCCGCTTTGAGCGGCTCACAACATAAAGCCCCCGGCTTTGCCGGGGGATATTTACTCTTGAGCGGGATCAGCGGTCAATGACCGAGCAATCTATTCCAACATCGAGAGCAAGGCAAGGGTCTTCCCGCACCGCGGCTGCGTCAAAGGGGTCCTTTCCGTTCGCCAGGTCAGTACACGTAGATACTATGAGGGGGGCGAGTCGGTTGCGCCGAACGCTATCAATACGGCGCAATGCCCGTTGGTTATTGCGCCCGCAAGCTATGCCAACTCCCCGCGCACGATCCGCGCACCCTCGCTCAAAGCCTTGAGCTTTCCGAATGCGGTCGCGCGCGGCAGATACTTCATGCCACAGTCGGGCGCCGGGATGAGCCGCTTCGCCGCGACGTGCTTCAAGCCTGCACGAATCCGGCCCGCGACGTCTTCCGCAGTCTCGATCGCCGGATTTCCGAGATCGATCACGCCCAGCACGATCTTCTTGTTCGTCAGCTCCGCGAGCACACTGAAATCGAGCCTGGGCTGGGCCGCCTCGATGGAGATCTGGTTCGCGATGCTGTCCGCGAGCTGCGGCAGGAACGAATAGCCGGTCGGCTTCCGGGTATGCACCACCGCAGCGTATCCGAAGCACAAGTGCACGACAGTTGTGACGCTGATGCCCTCGAGCGCCCGGTTGATCGCCTTCACCGCATAGCGCCGGGCCCCCTCGGGATCATTCCTCAGCCAGGGCTCGTCGAGCTGGATCACATCGGCGCCCGCCGCCTGCAGCTCGCGCGCTTCCTCGTTCACCGCGACGGCGAAGTCCAGCGCCATCTCCTCGACATCGCGATAGAACTCGTTCTTCGCCTGCTGGGTCATCGTGAACGGACCCGGCAGCGTGGCCTTGACCGTGCGATCGGTATTGGCGCGAAGG
>MGYT01000069.1:3430-6035 GCA_001801865.1 Gammaproteobacteria bacterium RIFCSPLOWO2_02_FULL_61_13 | reverse complement strand
TTCGGCCATCCCTGGCCTCACACGTCCCGCCGACATGGGATCGGAGTGCGAGCCGGCCTCGACCACTGCCACCACAATCCTGCATTGTGTGTCTACGGCGCCCCATACCTGAAGGTCCATGCTTTATCTCCCCAACACAGGAATAGCGTGCGTCCCATGGGCGATGCAGACGTTCTTGGTTTCCATGTAGAACTCGAAACTGTAGTCGCCGCCGTCGCGGCCAATGCCGCTGTTTTTCACACCGCCAAATGGTGACGGCAGATTTCGGTTGTTTTCCGAGTTGACCCAGACCATGCCCGCTTCCACGGCCTCTGCCATGCGGAGGCCGCGCCCTGAATCCCGCGTCCAGATATAGGCCGTCAGGCCGTAGTTCGAATCATTGGCCAGTGCTACGGCCTCCACCTCGGTATCGAACGGGATCACGGTGAGTGCCGGCCCGAAGATCTCTTCCCGCGCAATACGCATCCGGTTCGTGGCCTGGGTGAACAGCACCGGCCGGAACCAGTTGCCCGGGCCGAGTTCTTTTATCGCCTCGCCGCCCACGGCCACCGTGGCGCCCTCGTCGCGCGCGGCCTGCACATAGCTGCACACCTTGTCGAAGTGGCTCTTGTGCACCAGGGGCCCGACCTCGGTGGCGGGATCCAGCGGATGTCCCACCTTCAGGTTGCGCACCCGCGCCTCCAGCGCCGGCAGGAATTTTTCCGTCAACCCGCGTTGCAGCAGCAGGCGGCTGCTGGAAGTGCAACGCTGCCCGTTCAGGCTGTAGATCATGAACACCACGGCATCCAGCGCGCGATCAAAATCCGCGTCGTCAAAAACGATCACGGGATTTTTGCCGCCCAGTTCGAAATGCACGCGTTTCAGCGTTGGCGCACCCTGGGCCATGATGCGCGACCCGGTCACGGTCTCGCCGACGAACGCTATCGCCTTGATGTCTGGATGCTCGGTCACGGCCCGGCCCGCCACATCGCCATAACCATTGACCACATTCCACACGCCATCCGGCACGCCCGCCTCCTTGCTGACCTCCGCCAGGACCATGGCGCTCAGCGGACTGAACTCCGCCGGCTTGTGTACCACGGTGCAACCGCAGGCCAGCGCCGGCGCGATCTTCCACGTGGCCAGCATGAACGGCGTATTCCACGGCGTGATCACGCCGACCGGCCCGATGGGCGTGCGCTGCGTGTAATTAAGGTGTTCCGGCTGGTGCTGAGCGCGGCCATCACGGGCCTCGGGCGCCCGGTCCGCGTAGAAGCGGAAATTCTCGGCCCCGCGTAACGCCGCCGCCTTCATGAAACGGATGGCCTGTCCGCAGTCCATGCTCTCCACCAGGGCGATCTCTTCCGCGCGCGCGGTGATCAGGTCGGCGAAGCGATGCAGGATGCGGCGGCGTTCGGAGCCCGGTGTGTCGCGCCAGGCGGGAAACGCTGCCGCCGCCGCCATTGCCGCCGCGTTCACATCTTCCAGGGTGCCGATGACTACCCGTCCCAGTGACGTGTTGTCCACTGGCGTCAGATTTTCGAAGGTCTCGCGGCCGGTCGACGTCACCGGGGCACCGTTGATCCAGTGCCCGGTCAAGGTGTCGCGGAAGCGGGCCAGGTATTTTTCCGCCTTGGCCAGGTTGGATTTCAATTGTGCGCTCACATTTTCCTCGCTAATCGACGCTGACTAATTGCAGTACCGGCGCGCGCCCCGATCTCATGTTGTCGGACACGCCGGCAAGTACGTCCCTGTAGGCTCGTGTTCCGCCATCCCTGGCGTCACACGGTCCTCCAACATGAGATCAGGCCACGCGCCATGCATACCTGGCAGATCTCACAACACCCATTCACGACTCCGAAATGATTCGGTTTTCCAGCACGCCGACCCCTTCCACTTCCACTTCCACCACGTCCCCCGGACGCACATCCGACAGGCCTTTCGGCGTGCCGGTGGAGATCATGTCGCCCGGCTGCAATGTCAGGAACCGGCTCAGGTATTCCACCAGCACCGGGATGGTAAAGATCATGTCCCGCGTGTTGCCTTCCTGCCGCAACCCGCCGTTGACACGGGTGCGAACGGCCAGGTTGTGCGGATCGGGAACCTCCTCCGCGTCCATGACCCAGGGACCCAATGGCGTCAGTGTATCGCGACTCTTCACCCTCAGGTTTGGCCGGTAATAGTTTTCCAGGTAATCGCGCACGGCATAATCATTGCAGACCGTGTAGCCGCGGATGTACTGCATGGCCTGATCCCGGCCCACATGGCGCGCCGCACGGCCGATGACTGCCACCAGTTCCGCTTCGTAGTGCATGTACTCCACGTTTGCGGGCCGCACGGAGTTTTGCTTGTGCCCGATCAGAGATGACGGAGCCTTGATGAAGATCAACGGTTCCTCCGGGGCCTTGAAGCTCAGTTCCGCGGCATGGTCGGCATAGTTCAAGCCGAGGGCAAAGATGGTTCCATGCCGCGGCGGGAGCCATTGGACGTCGTTTGCGTTCAGCACCCGTCCGTCGGCAGTGCGCAATCGATCCGGCGTTTCCACCACAACGTCGATATCTTCGCCGGCGGCGCGGATGCGGGCGTGTCTCATGGCACGCCTGCGGCGATGACGCGATTGCATAAT
>MGYT01000069.1:905-3423 GCA_001801865.1 Gammaproteobacteria bacterium RIFCSPLOWO2_02_FULL_61_13 | reverse complement strand
GCCCCACCGCCTCCACCGCCACCTCATCACCCGGGCCCACGTCCACGCGTTCGTCGGGCAGGCCGGTCACAATGATGTCGTTGTCATTCAGCGTCATGAAACCGGTGATGAACTCGATCAATGCGGGAATGTCCCAGGCCAGATCGGTTAACGACACGCGCTGCCGCAATGCGCCGTTGACGAAGGTGCGCAATTCCAGCGCGTGGGGTTGGGGCAGAAGCGCCGGCGTTACGCGCACCGGCCCCAGGCACCCGGAACCGTCGAAACATTTGCTCCGCACCGGCGGACGGAAGTAGCCCGTCTCGGGAAGGGAAAAATCGTTGCACAGCGTGTAGCCCTTGATGAATGACATCGCGTCCCCTGCCGGCACGCGCCGGGCGCGGCGGCCGATGATGACCCCTAACGCTGCGCCGGGCTGGATCACACTGGCGTCCGGCGGCATGGGCACCGGCGCGCGGTGGGCGTTGAGGGTATTTTCCGGTTTGATAAACAGCACCGGTGTCTGCGGCGGATTGATGTATGGCTGGGCATGAAACTGCGCATCCAGCCGCTGCAACTGCGCGCGCAGATTCAACGCCACCCCGATGACCATGCCGTGGGGCGGGACCTGCCACAGAACATCCTGTTCCGGGATGCGTTCCCCGGCGAGCAACACGGCGCCATCGGCCGCCACCTGCACCTGCGCCGAAACGCCGGCGCGCCGGATCCATGCGTCTCTGCCGGTCACAGGATGCCGTAGTCCTTCGCCACCTGGATAATCTTTCCCTGATTTTGTTCACCGGGCTGCACCAGCGGCAGTCGCAGTGTCGGCTCCATCAGCCCCATTTGGCCGAGCAGGAACTTCACCGGACCCGGGTTGGTCTCGATGAACAGCACCTCGTTCAGATCCAGCAGGTGGTAGTGCAGGTCAATGGCTTCATTCCAGCGTCCGGCGCGCACCAGGTTATATAGCTCCGCCACTTCTTTCGGCGCCACGTTGCCGGTGGCGCTCACATGCCCGGCGCCGCCCACCGCCAGCATCGGGTAGCACAGGATCTCAATCCCGGAGAACACGGCCCAGTCGCGTCCGGCGGCATGGATGTCGAAGGATACTTGCGCGTAATTGACGTTGGCCTCCTTGACGCCGAACACGTTTGGACACGCCTGCCGGATGCGCTTTTGTGTCTCCGGCTCGATGTTGACACCGGCACGGCCGGGGATGTTGTACAGCATCATGGGCAGGTCCCCCACGGCGCGGGCGATGATGCAGAAATGTTCAAACAGCCCCTGCTGGCTGGGGCGCACGTGGTATGGGGCCACGATAAGCACGCCCTGGGCACCGATCTCTTTGGCATAGCGGCTGAGTTCGATGCTTTCTTCGGTGTTGTTGGAACCGGTGCCGGCCAGGAACGGCAGGCGCCCGGCATTGGCCTCGAGCACGGTGCGGATCACCAATTTGCGCTCGTCCAGGGTCAACGAAGTAGGCTCGCCGGTGGTGCCGGTGCAGGACAGTCCGTGGCTGCCATTCGATATCTGGAATTCCACCAACCGCTTGAGCGCGGCCAGATCGATTTTGCGTCCGCCGTCCGTAAAAGGCGTGGGCAACGGGGTGATGGATCCGTGGAATGGGTGCTTTGCCATAACCAATTTCTCCTCGCTTCAGACCTGATGCCTTCCTGCGGGCCAGAACTCCGATCCCTCGCTCCGCTCAATCTCGCCGTGCGTCGTGTACCAGTCATTATTCGGGCCGGTACACCGGGTATTCGCTCCGCTTAATCTCGTCATACTTCCTGTATGACTCGAATCGGGTTCCGCGCGCTTCGCCATCGTGGCTGCGCGCGCTCCACACGACGCTGCGCGAACACCCGGTGTGCCGGCCCTCGCATCCCGCTCTGCTGCGCTCACTTTTACCTGCTCTCTACTGTTGCGACTTTGCATTTCCTTCGCCATTCAGATTTATCAACTGCTCCAGCGCGGCATAAAGATTGCTCCAGGCGGCATCGGTGAGGCGCGCCTGCATAAGGGCATATTCCTTTTCAAGCTGTGGCGACAGACGCTCGTACAAGCGTCGGGCCTTGCGTGTCAGCCACAGGCGCACCTTGCGCCCGTCCGCGCCGTCGCTGCGCCGCTCGACGAGGCCGTCGCGTTCCAGCCGGTCGATGACCCCGGTCAGGCTCGGGCGCAACATCAGCGTTCGCTCGGCCAGTTCCCGGGCCTCGGTGCCATTTCGCTTCCACAGCACCCGCAATACGCGCCACTGCTGCTCGGTCAGCCCGGACTCGGACAGGATGGGCCGGAAATGCGCCATCGTCGCCTCCCGCGCCCGCAGCAGCAGCATGGGCAGTGATTGGTCCGGGTCCCGCATCAGCGCCCCCGGCGTCATCCACGCCTTCCGTAATTAGTTAACATGATAACTAATTGTAGTTCATGTATTAATCAAGTCAATTGGCGCGCAGGCCGGGGTTTGCGCTACCATCCAACACCATGAAATTCGCCAGTTTCCTGCACCAGGACACCCCCGGATGGGGCGCCGTGGAAG
>MGYT01000069.1:0-861 GCA_001801865.1 Gammaproteobacteria bacterium RIFCSPLOWO2_02_FULL_61_13 | reverse complement strand
GCGGCATTGGCGGCCGGGACATTGCCGCGCACCCCGGCGGAAGTGGCGCGCGCCCCCCTGCTCCCATTGTCCGCACTGACCCTTCTGCCGCCGGTGCCGGACACGGGTCGCATCTTCTGTGTCGGGCTGAATTACGTCGCACACCGGGAGGAGACCGGGCGCAAACCCACCGACCACCCGGTGATTTTTGCGCGCTTCGCGCCCTCCGTGGTCGGGCATAACCAGCCGGTGATACTGCCGCGCGAAAGTTCCAGCTTTGATTTTGAAGGCGAACTGGGCGTCGTCATCGGCAAGGCCGGGCGGCGCATACCTGAATCCCGGGCGCTGGAACACGTGGCGGGCTACGCCTGTTTCATGGACGGATCCATTCGCGACTGGCAGTCGCATACGCAGCAGTTCACTCCCGGCAAGAATTTTGACCAAAGCGGGGCGTTTGGCCCGTGGCTCGTCTCAGCCGATGAACTCGGCGATCCGAACGCGGGACTGAAACTGGAAACGCGGCTGAACGGTCAGGTCGTCCAGTCCACGACCACGGACCTGATGATCTTCCCGGTGCCGGTGGTGATTAATTACCTGTCTGCGTTCACGCAATTGGATCCCGGCGATGTCATTGCCACCGGCACGCCGGGCGGGGTCGGCTTCAAGCGCACGCCGCCGCTGTTCATGCGCGCGGGAGATCGGATCGAAGTGGAGATTGATCGCGTCGGTTTGCTTGCCAACTCCGTGCAAGCCGAATGAAACTCTAGGGTCCGAGGCACTTTGTTTCCCCTCTCCCCCACCCCTCTCCCCTTGTGTGTATGGACCGGAGACATGGGTAACAGGTGTTCGGAGACATGGGTAACACCTTTAGAGTGCATGACG
>MGYT01000068.1:13245-14517 GCA_001801865.1 Gammaproteobacteria bacterium RIFCSPLOWO2_02_FULL_61_13 | reverse complement strand
CGAGCCACTATCGCAGCCCGTTGAACTATTCAAATGAAAACCTGGATGAGGCGCGGGCGGCATTGACGCGCCTGTACACTGCATTGCGCGGCAGTCCCGCCACAACTCCCGATGCCCCGCGCGACGCCGCCGCGGAGTCGGAGTTTCACAGGGTCATGGAGGACGATTTCAACACGTCGCGAGCCATCGCCGTGTTGCACGGGCTGGCCACGCGATTGAACAAGGAGGCGGATCGGAGCGCACCGGAGGCGCTGGGGATCGCGGCGACACTGCGAAATCTGGGTGGAATTCTGGGTTTACTGCAGGCAGATGCGGATGCCTTTTTGCAGGCTGGCTCCGCGACGGGCATTTCCAATGACGAGATTAACCGGCTGATCGAGCAACGCACCGCGGCGCGCAAGGCGAAAAACTTCGCCGAGGCCGATCGCATTCGCGATCAATTATTGGCGCAGGGAGTGGAGCTGTCTGATGGGCCGAAAGGCACTGTCTGGATACGGGTGTAGTGGCGTAAATCCCTTGATTTTCCGGCAGTTCCGGTTTGACGCCCCCCACCCCGGCGCGTATCATCGGCGCCCCTGTGCGGGGCATAGCGCAGCCTGGTAGCGCACCAGCTTTGGGAGCTGGCTGTCGGGGGTTCGAATCCCTCTGCCCCGACCAAATACAACAAAGTTACAAGTCACAAGTGATAAGTCATAAGAAAATCGAGGTGGCCCAGGCGCAAAGACGGGCATAATTTCTTGTGTCGGTTTTACCTTGTAACTTATAACTTGTGACTTATAACTGGTTCACAAGCGCCCGTAGCTCAGGTGGATAGAGCAACGGCCTTTGCAGTAGTAAGTGGAGCCTTTGCCGGGAAACGAACCGGTAAAGTGGACCGCACTGTAACGGGGAAACCTTCCAGGTCATGCTGATGGCAATCCCGTGGAAACCCAGTGTTCCTGGGGATCCGTAGAGACTATACGTGTGGCACCTGAAACGGTGAAGAGATAGTCCAGACCACAAACTGCATTAGCGTTGTGCAGGCTGCGAAAGCAGTAGTTGGTAAGCTAAGCCGTAGGTCGCAGGTTCGACTCCTGCCGGGCGCGCCACTAGGAGCAGTTACAAGTGAAAAGTCACAAGTCACAAGGAAGGAAATGTTGTGACTGGTGTTTGCAGGCAGCTGCTGCACTTGTAACTTATGACTTGTGACTTGTAACTGCCGTAATGGTGGGCGTAGCTCAGCTGGTTAGAGCGCCAGGTTGTGGCCCTGGAGGTCGTGGGTTCGAAACCCAT
>MGYT01000068.1:11237-13201 GCA_001801865.1 Gammaproteobacteria bacterium RIFCSPLOWO2_02_FULL_61_13 | reverse complement strand
AAGTGATTGAATGCAACGGCTCAAGCTGTCACCGCAGCTTTAACAGCAGGGGTTCCCTTGTAACTTGTAACTTATAACTTGTGACTTTCCTCCGGGCCGTTAGCTCAATTGGTAGAGCAGGGGACTCTTAATCCCAAGGTTGCAGGTTCGATTCCTGCACGGCCCACCAATATTTTCCGCTTCACGCTTCCCCACACTCCCTGGCTGTACCGTTCGTCCGACCGTGTGTCGGAGATTTCAATGATTTAGTGATTTCGATCACAAAAATATGGAAATACCGCGACACCTTCGCGCATCCGCAGTGTCATATATACAAAGCATGCCCGCTGATGGGACATGTGCCCAGGGGAATTGTCGTGCGAGACGCAGAATTATCCAGTCGAATCAAAAAGGCGCGCCTTATTGCCGGTGAACTGTGGGAGATGTTGCGTGAAGACGCGGCGCACCGGCTTGGATTGGCGGGCGCTTATCCCCAGGCCCTGGACAAGGGCTGGTCGCCGGAGTTTTATCGCAAGTGTCAGTTGGCGGAGCGCCTGTTTGCGATCCTTGACGATGTGGAAGTGCAGGACGCGGCGGCAAATATGGCCGCGGAAACTGCGATTGAAAACGACGGCGCGCCGGATCAGGTATCCCTCAAATCGGGCAAGGTGGTGCCGCACACGGCCGGAAACTCACGCCGAAGGTTCCGGATATAGCGAAGGCGCGTTCTGCCCGGATTCGCGAATCAGTTCGTTAACGATGTTTTGCACTTCCTCTGCATACCAGTGCCGGCGGTATTCCCAATATTGCTGGATGCCCGGATAGCGCACGAAATCGCGCATCATCTTTTGCGCCCGTTCCCAGGTTGCCGGTGGGATGACACCCTGCTGGGTTTGGTCGTAGACCTCATTCCAATAGTTGAATACCAGCGTTGCAATCATGAAAAAGCGCACCTGCTCTTCAGCGCTTAACCCGGTGAATCCCTGTAGCCCGCGATAATAGACACTGGCCAGGTCGGCGTTTTGCGCCACGGAAATGGCAAATTGCTGGAACGGCAGTCGCAGGTCGGTGGATTCATTGTGCTGCAGGATCAGGGTGACCTTGTTCAGCCGCATCAGCAGGGTCACGATCAGCGCGATCAGGATCGCGACCCCCATCAGCATCCCGGTGTAGTAGACCTGTTCTCCAGCCAGGGTCATTCGAGAGACGCTCGTGCAGGTCAGATTTTGCCGAGGAAATCCATCTTGCCAATCTCAACACCATTGTGGCGCAGGATGTTGTACGCGGTCGTCGAGTGAAAGTACAGGTTGGGCAGGACAAAATTCGTCAGATACGGCAGCCCAAGAAAGTTGAGCGTTTGGCCACCTGCAACCAGCGTAATTTTGCGCTCTTCAGAACCGTCAATTTGCTCCCGGCGCAGTGACTCGATGAAGGACACGGTACGATCGATACGTGCGATCAGGGCCGGGAAAGTGGTTTCATTGTCCTCGAACTTTGGCGGGTCGATTCCGGCCAGGCGCGCAGGCCCCCCTTTCCCCTGATCTGTTGCGATCTGTACCTGCCGGGACAACGGAAACATATCCGGGAACAGGCGCGCGTTTACCAGCACGGAAGGATCAAACTTGCGTGCCTCGGCATGGGCAGCCCCTTTTTGCAGAACAGCGGAGAGATTTTTCAACGCGTGGGAAATCGGGGGCACGCTGGCGTCAAACATGGAAATAGGCATCGGTTTCTCCTGTGGACAAAAAATACGGGTAGGCCATCTTAATGAGGGCCCCGTTCTTTGCCAGTGTGTGGCCCTGGCCCGGTGATTGATGGAAAGTTAATGTTAGTCCAACGGAGTTAGAATTTGTCGTTCTATATTCCCTGTGGAAATATATACGTCTTGGCCGGATTGCCGGTCCATTGTATGGACATCCAAAAGGCAAAGTGATGCAGATTCGCAACAACTTTCCTGGCGCGGATTTCGCAAAGTCGACACAGTC